>JBMFWZ010000010.1:0-54395 GCA_049964755.1 Steroidobacteraceae bacterium
GACGACCGCCTTGCCGAGTCCGAAGCTGTAGGCCAGGGTTCCGGAGGTCATTTGCGCCTCTTTCAGGTACGGTGTCGCATAAACGTCGCACATCGCAATGAAGCGCAGCAGCGTCGCCTGATCAACGAAGCGATCCAGAAACACGACGTTCTTCTCGATCCCATGGGCGAGCACCCGGGCGGTCAGGCCATTGCGATAGGTCTCGCCCTGTTCACGAACCAGTTTTGGATGCGTCGCGCCGAGCACCACGTAGACCGCTGCCGCGTTGCTCTTTAGGATCTCCGGCATCGCATCGATCATCAGTTCGATCCCCTTGCCGGGGGAGAGCAGACCGAACGTGAGAATGACCGGGCGGCCGCCAAACCCGAGGGCCTGCTTCGCGTCATCCGGCTCGAGGAACGCGCTATCCGGGGTGCCATGCGGAATCACCGCAATCTTTCCAGCTTCCACGCGATACACGCTACGCAGTAACTCCAGGCCCTTCTCGGCCATGACGATCACTCGCGCGGACGCCTCGACAATCTCACCGACGACCCGGCGCTGCTCCTCGGTGGGTCGCTCGAGAACGGTGTGAAAGGTGGTGATCAGCGGCATGGCCAAGCGCGAAGTCAGGGCGAGGATATGGCTGCCCGCCTCACCGCCGAATATTCCGAATTCATGCTGCAGCGAAACGATCTCGCACGCCGAGCGGTTCAGCGTATGGGCCACACGCTCGTAGTCCCGCGGATTGCGGTCATCGATCTGCAGGCAGACGGTGGACGGATAGTCGTAGACCCGCCCCTCGTCCGTCATCGCCACGATGCTGCACTTCTCGTGCGCGGGCAGCCTCTCGATGGCCCGCTGCAGATCGGACGTGAAGGTCGCGATGCCGCAGCGCCGGGGGAGCGAATTTCCGACCAATGCGATTCTGGCCAAGGCACTCACGGGTGACCCTCGAGCGCAACGGACCGCAGGATGGGCGGCGACTCCAATCGCAACGACGTTCGTTCCGGCCCCCGCCCCGAGTCGGGCACGCGCATCGCGCTTTGGCGCCGCAGCAAGCACGGCACCGGAGCGGACCGAGCATAGGCGACAAGACACTGAAGCCCATGGGCGCCGACTTCAATGCAGGCTCTATCGCTCTGCACGAATAGGGCAGTCCCGGGCTCGATGTCCATCGAATCCACCCCGCCCGCGCCCGCCAGCACGAACAGCCAGGTCTCCTCCGAAACGTCCAATTCGCGCACGACACCTGGCGCGAGCGTTATGCGCTCGAGCACGAACGCGCCATTGCGAAAGAGTAATGTTCGAGCCGCCGTCAATTTGCGCGGAACTTTTCCCCGACCGGATGGCCCGATCGGCGCGGCGACCCGCGGCGTCGAGTCGCTCGTCGCGTGAATTTCCACGATGACCAGTCCTGACCCGATCGCCTGGAACATGTCCGGATATACGGACGTCGAGTCCGTCGCGCGCGCAGTTTGCCACTGAACGCTCCCGAGGAGCGCGCCCTCCAGGATGCGTCCCCTCAATTGCTCCCCGCTCAGCAATCGCTTCGACCCCACTGCGATACGAGATTCCGCGCCCGCGGAGAGGATGTACCACGCGTCCGATCCGTTCTGGGAGCAGCCGCGCGCGATCGCGACATTCAAATCCATGGGATTCGAATGCGACTCATCGGTAAAAATGAGCTTCAGGAGAAGCGCGGGCGGGGCTGCGATCGGATTGGGTCGCTCGAACCAGACCTCCCCGATCCGAGTCCGTGTGTCGTGGTAGGAATTCCAGGGTCTGAGGTCTGCGCGGCCCCAGGGCTTCGGCACAAAGTGAATACGGGCGCGTTCGACCGCCATGAATACCTCCGGGTCGGCGACACCGTGAAACGAGACACCGGTGTCGCAATTGAAATGCCGTTGATCTGCCGTTGCGTACGCATACGCACGACACGGTGGCCACAGAACGCGTTGAGGCGCCCTCATTCGCCATTGGCATCACGAGAATGACCCCCGGGGTGCACAGTGGACAAAGGCAACGCCTCTTCAGGCAGCCGCGATGCATGCATCAGGCTCATTGACAATATGGACACTCATCCCTGGGCGGTCGGTGCGCCGACGCACAGAACGCGTTCGATCCTGCGTTTACATTACCGCTCGTGAAGCCGAGCGATTCATGCACGGATCCTCGCAATGCGCTCGGGAGAGTGACCCGTCAATGTTCAAGTTTGAGCATAGCGAAGCGGCCTCTCGCCTCGACCTTGTAGCTCTGGGTGGTGCGTCAGTAGGTCTGGGTGCCGTTCTCTTCCTGATGAGACCGGGAGATCATTGGACCGACAGCGCGGTTTGGGCCGCGTTGGGTCTTGCGCTTTGGAGTCTCCTCGAGTACGGATTGCACCGATACGTCCTGCACGGCTTGAGGCCGTTCAGCACCTGGCACGCGGAACACCATCGGTGTCCGGCCGCCAGGATCTACTCCCCGACACTCCTCAGTGTTGCCCTGATCGGCGCGTTGGTTTATCTGCCACTGTGGCTGCTCTTGGGCGCCTGGCCGGCCTGTGCAATCGCGTTCGGCGTCCTGAGTGGATATTTCGCGTACTCGGTCACTCACCACGCCTTGCATCACAGAGGCGTCGCAGACCGCTGGTTGGGGCGGCGACGGCACTGGCATTTACGGCATCACGCGCGACCCAACGATCCGATGGCACGGCCGGGATACTACGGCGTGACCAGCGCCGTCTGGGACCATGTCTTCCGATCGGACCGCAAACCGAGCGGACGGCGAACCGTCGTTGCACCTGAAACGTGACGCCGCAGGCTAGCGCTACGGCAATGGGCAAGGCGCTGTATAGGAGTGTGTCTCGCCCCCCACGCGTGAGGGGCGACGGATTGCGCCGGACATCCTGTGTGGACCTGTTCGTTTCGTGCCCTGCTGCGAGTGCAGCGTATCGGCCTGGATGGAGCATAGGGGCTGATCGGCGCGGTTGTGCGGCACCTGTGACCCTCTGCTCGAGGGGATTGTCCACCCTGATCGCGCCGTCACTTTCAGGCGCAGACCGACGTGTCGGAACTGATGCGTTCGCGCATCCGAGCGGATTCTGAGAGCAAGTCCTCGCCAAGACGACCGGACCGCAGTGCATCGAGCTTCATCCAGCCCCCGGCTGCGGCACTCGGCGTACGCTCTTCCGCACGCACTGGGGCCGGACTGTGGGCGCGCGGTCAATGACCTGATCGGCGCGACCTGGATCGCACCGGAAAACGCCGGTGCAGCGGAGCGCTCACCGAGACGACAGCGGCGCAATCTAGTCATCGTGATGTTTCCACCATCGCCGCTGCATTGGGGGGGGCGAACCGTTCCTCCTCCGCTGCTGACCGGCCTCAGAGCGATGGTGGGGCCAGCCTCAGGACACGCTTGGCCGCACCGTGCGCCTGGCGCAGAACGCGAATGCACGCGTGGGCGCGTGCCCCGCGCTGATCTGATGCACTCACGTTCCGTGGGGACATTGGCCCTATCGAGTGCGTTGGGTCGCACCCTCGTCTGCGAAATACTTGCGGACCTTCGCGGCGATCTGCCGATCCGTCATCTTGTCAGCCGTCTCGACTGCGCGCAGTCGTGCGGCAAGTTTGCTCTTCCCGACTCGCTTTTTAAGTTCTTTCTTGGCCTCGCCGGGGCCAAAAATGACGAATGACTCTGCGTTTCGCAGCGCAGCGATCAGCGCGTCGTAGTAGATATTGAGCTCTGCGGTCAGCGCCTTCTGCCGACGATCATCCGCCGGCACTTGATCGGACGCATAGCGCCCTTTCATCGGGGAGTCCCCGGCGCGACGCCACTGTGTTTGCACTTTGGAGACGAAGTGTGTCGTGCGCTCCTCGGCGGCGGAAACGAACACCATCAGAGCTGCGCGGTGATCAATCCAAATTCCCGCATTGAATTTCCCCACGATCCACTCTCCTGAGTTCATGACGAATTCAGTATGCGCGCCGGTTGCGGTGCACACCATGGCGCATTTCCGAACCCCCTTGGGGCGTTGTGCCCGAATGATTTGGCCCACGACCTATCCACCCTGACGAGGGGATCTGCGCCGGTTCACTCGTCATGCGAAGGCACGCGCTGTGCGCCGACTGGGTGATTGCGCTCGCGATCCCAGCGCGACTCGACATTCAGTCACCGGACGGCGGCGGTGTTGCGTGCAGCTTGCGCCGGCTCTCCCCGAGGGCATCTCGGCCCGACTCGGTGTCTCCCATCCCGGGCATTCGGACCGGACATTGTGAGAGCGCCAGCCCAGAAATCGCACCCCCGCCCCGCAGAATGGGAGGTCAGGTTCGGCCGGACGCTGCAGGGGTCACCCTGGGCCGAGATTCGCTCCCCAGGGAGCGCACCACGTCCGCGGGCTCAGCGCACAGTCGGTGCGTGATGCGGGCACCGGCTCCGTCCCCGAGCGCATCGGGCTCGCGCCTGATGAGCGTCCACGGTGCGCGTATCGCGGCCTGCCGAGGCTCGGCCGCCGTCTCTGCCGGAGCCGACCCGGAATGCTCAAGACGGCACCGTCAGCGCCGATACGAGACAGCCCCACGTGTGGGGGCTGTCTAAGTCATTGATTTTTGGCGGAGCGGACGGGACTCGAACCCGCGACCCCCGGCGTGACAGGCCGGTATTCTAACCAGCTGAACTACCGCTCCACCGGAAGGGCGCGCATCCTAGCCGACATGGCGAGCAATGTCCACGCCGGAGCGCCGAAATTCCCCCCTCCCACCACGCCGATGCCGGGGCCGGCGGTACACCGTTTCGCCCTCTGGAACGTTGCTCACGGTAGACACAATTCCTTGAAGTCACTGCAGCCCCATCCGCTATAGTCCTCGCATGAAATCCACCTCTGTCGCGGCACTCACCTACACCGCGGTGCTCGGTCTGGCCACCGGGCTCGCCCCGGCGCATGCCTCCCTCGGCGAGCGCGCCACTTCGGTCAATGCCGATCTGATGCACCTGAAGGGCCAGATCCGCCGCAGCAGCGCTGCGGGCTATGAGGTCGATGACATCACCACACCCCAGGGCACCGTGGTGAAGGAGTTCATCTCCCCGGCCGGCATCGTTTTCGCGGTGAGCTGGCTCGGCCCGGTGATGCCGAATCTCGCCCAGACCCTCGGCAGCAGCTACTTCGGGATGCTGACCGCCGCCGAGCAGCAGCAGCGCTCACTCCTCGGTCACAACCACGTTCAGCTGCGCACCCCGCAGCTGGTGGTCCATGCCGGGGGTCACATGCGCCTGTTCTTCGGCGTCGCCTACGTCCCCTCGCTCCTGCCGCCGAACGTTTCGATCGCCGACCTTCACTGATCCGTTTCGAGGTTTTCCCGTGCGCAAGACCCTGTTCGTCGGTCTGGTTCTAGCCGTACTCGCTCTGGCCGGCTGTGGTGGTGGAGGCGGCGGATCGAGCGTCATCACCTCCAGCGGTGGGGGCGGGGGCGGGGGTGGGAGCGGCGGCGGACAGACCATCGCCTCGCCCGGACCGAATGTCGTCACCCTGACGGTCGATCAGGGACCGAGCGGCACTGCCGTCGATATTCCCTACATCACTGTCACGCTGTGCGTTCCCGGCACTACCCAGTGCCAGACCTTCGATCACATCGAGGTCGACACCGGCTCGTACGGCCTGCGGATCGTCGCGAATGCGACCGACACCTCGGGCAACCCCTACTCGCTCGCGCTGCCGCCGGAGACCCTCAACGGCACCGCGGTCGCCGAGTGCACCCAGTTCGTCGACGGCTACAGCTGGGGGCCCCTCGCCACCGCCGATATCGACGTCAGCGGCGAGACCGCTCAAGGCGTCCCGGTGCAGGTCATCGGCGGCAACGCCAACCTCGCCGTCCCGAGCGCCTGTTCCAGCACCGGCTCGCAGGAGGACACCGTGAGCACCTTCGGCGCGAACGGAATTCTCGGCGTGGGGGTATTCCCCCAGGACTGCGGCACCTACTGCACCTCGACGGTATCCAACGGCTACTACTACGCCTGCCCCGCCGGCGGCGGATGCCAGGCGACGACCCTGCCGCTCGCCGAGCAGGTCACCGATCCGGTGATCGACTTCCCGACCGACAACAACGGGGTCATCGTCGAGCTGCCCTCGCTCGGCTCGAGTGGGACGGCCGCATCGGTGAGCGGCGCGCTGGTGTTCGGCATCGGCACCGAGGGCAACAACTCCCTCGGGGCGCAAACTCTGCTCACGGCCAATACTTACGGCGACGTGAGCACCGAGTTCAACGGACAATCCCTGCCCTACTCGTACTTCGACACCGGCTCGAACGCCTACTACTTCGCCGACAGTTCCATCCCGGACAGCTGCGTGGCCCAGGGTAACTGGTTCTGCCCGAGCGGCACGCTGCAGCTCACCGCGACCAACACCGGTCAGAATGGCACGGTGTCCACCGTCGACTTCTCGATTGCCAACGCCGGCACGCTGTTCTCGCAGTACCGGAACAACGCCGCGTTCACGGAAATCGGGGCGAATGCCGGCAATCAGTCCTCGTTCTGCCCGAACCAGGCGACCAACTGCTCGTTCGACTTCGGACTGCCGTTTTTCTTCGGACGCAACGTCTACGTCGCCTTCTACGGGGCACTCACCAGCGTGGGCACCGGTCCGTACTTCGCCTATTGACGCTACGCAGGGCCCTCCGCGAGTCCCGAGCCCCGTCCCCGAGGGCTGAATCGGGGCCGCAAGGCGGGCGGGTCAGCGGCGCGGTCGCACGGGAGTCCGCAGGGCGCGCGCGGCTTCCGGACTCTCCCTCCTCGCGAATCCCCCTGGCGGGCCTCCAGGGCCCCTCAGCAGCCCTGACCGGCGCACCGCGCGGGGGAGTTAGGTGCGACCTGAGAGATCGGCCGGGGGCGCGATCTCGCGCCCCCGGCCCGACGGGGACTCAGCGCACCGGCAGTGTTGGCACCGCAAGCGGCGCAAGCCCCGCGGTGCGCAGCTGAACGTTCAGACGCTGCACCTCGGCCACCGACTGCTGCCACCGCATCCGCGCCGACTCGAACCGCGCGATCAATCCTCGGAGCACCCGCTCATCGGCCGCCGTCGGCGGGCGATCGGCAGACTCGGCATCCGCCTCCAGAGCCCCGAGGCGTCGGTTCAGCGTCAGCATCCCCTCGGCACCCGTACCCGAGGTCAGCGCGGCGAGGCGCGCGACGCTCACGGCCAGCCGCCGAGGCGCCTTGCCCGCCGCGATGCGGGCCTGCAGCTGCCTCAGGGCATGATGCACCGGCTGCTGGGCATCATAGAGCGCCTTGACGCGCCCGAGCGCCCCCCCGATCGATTGGCTGTAGCTCAACAATGCGCGCAGATCGGCCGCACTCACGTGCTCACGCGGGTCGAGCCGCACCACCAGCGAGGCGCGGTACTTCTGCCCACCGGCGCTGAGCACTACGCGATAGATCCCCGGCAGCACGTACGGCCCGTCGACCGACGTCGGGGTGTTGTGGTCGAACACGGCCTGCATGCTGTAGCGGTAGGCGATCGCAGCCGGCCGCCGGTAGCGCAGGTTCCACACGAAACGGTGCATGCCCGGGGCCGCCGAGAGCCGCTCGGGCGGCTTCAACCACCGCTTGGCGAAGTAGCGGTTGGCGTGGACGGACGTGGGCGGCGCATCGGAGACGAAGCGGCGGACCCGGTGGCCCTGCCGATCGTAGATCGACAGACTCACCGGCCCGTGCGTGTGCGGCCCGATCCAATAATCGAGGATGGCCCCAGCCGGCGGGTTCTGTCCCTGAGGCGTGCTCGAGGGCAGCGGCGTATCGACGTTGTTGTCCGGATGCACCCGCCAGGCCGGCTCGGGTGCGAACAGGTACGCCGGCGAGGCCACCACGGCCGGCGTCAGCTGGCGCAGGGGCGCAAGATCATCCAGCACCCACAGCGCCCGCCCCTGCGTGGCGGCGATCAGATCCCCGTCGTGCACCAGCAGGTCCTTCACCCAGGCGTTCGGCAGGTTCAACTGCAGCGACTGCCAGTGCGCACCGTCGTCGAACGACACGTACGCCCCGTCGGTCGTCCCGGCGTAGAGCAATCCGGCGCGCACCGGGTCGGCGCGCACCACCGAGACCGGCTGGCTCGCCGGCAGACCCGTCACGATCTGCTGCCAGTGCGCCCCAAAGTCATCGGTCCAGAAGATGTAGGGGTGGAAATCGTCCTGGCGCTGATCGTCGACCGACACATAGGCGCTGCCCGGCTGCAGCGCCGAGGGTGAGATCGAGCTGATCTTCTCCCAGGGCGAGAGCTGCGGCGGCGTCACGTTGCGCCAGTGCGCTCCGCCATCGCGCGTCAGCTGCACCATGCCGCTGTCGGTGCCGACCCAGATTTGCCCCGAGGCGCGCGGCGAGGGCGCGATCGCGCTGATCACGCCGAACCCGCAGGCGCGCGCCAGCGCCCCGGTGGCCGCAGCCGTGCAGCCGCGCGTCGCGGGGATCTTCCCGGTCAGGTCCGGGGAGATGATCTTCCAGGTCTTACCGAGATTGACCGAGCGGAACAGGACTTGGGCGCCGAGCAGCAACGCGTACGGCTTCGTGGCGGTGAACACCAGCGGGGTGACCCAGCCGTAGCGGTATTTCACCGTGTAGGGCGCCGCGCCGTAACTGGCAATCGGATACGGTGAGACGTTCGCCACCTGCCCGGTGTGCGCATCCCAGCGCGAGACCCGCCCGCCGAGCCCGCTGCCGAATACCCAGTCCGGATCGGCCGGATCCGGGACCATGTAGTCGCGCTCATCGCCCCCGACCGGGTGCCAGCTGCGCCAGGTGAGCGTGCCGTAGTTGCTGCTGGTTTCCGCGCCCACCGAGCCGCTGTCCTGCTGGCCGCTGTAGATCCAGTACGGAAAGCGATTGTCCGCGGCCACGTGATAGAACTGGCCGGTCGGCTGGTTGTACCAGCTGCTCCAGGTACGCCCGCCATCGACCGTCACGGTCGCGCCCTGATCGGCAGCCGCGATCCAGTGATTCGGGTGCAGCGGGTTGATCCAGACGAAGTGATAGTCATCACCGCCCGGGGCGCCCTTGATGATGTGCCAGGTGCGTCCGCCATCGTTCGAACGGCGGATCGATTGTCCGGCCGAGAACAGCACATCGGGGTTGCTCGGATCGACCGTCAGGCGCGCGAAGTACCAGTTGCCGAACACCGCCTCGTCGTCATTGACGCGCTGCCAGTGCGTACCGCCGTCATCGGAGCGCCACACCCCGCCCTGCGTGGCGGAGTCGACGGCCGCGTAGACCCGAGTGCCCTGGGAGGTGTGCGTCACCGCGAGCCCGATCCGCCCGAGCGCACCGCTCGGCCAACCGCCACCGCTCAGGCGCGTCCAGGTCTTGCCGCCGTCGGCAGAGCGGTAAATCGCGCTGCCCGGGCCACCGTGCGGCTCGAAGTAATCGAGCCACGGCCAGTCACGCATCTGCCAAGCCGCCGCAAACAGCAGCTTTGGATGGCTCGGATCGGCCGCCAAGTCGACGACGCCAGTCTGATCGTTGATGAAGAGCACGTGCTGCCAGGTCTTGCCGCCGTTCGTCGTGCGGTAGATCCCGCGCTGGCGGTTCGGCCCATAGAGGTGCCCCATGGCGGCCACCACCACGACATTGGCGTTGTTCGGATCGATCCAGATCCGCCCGATGTCGCGCGTTGCGGCGAGCCCGACGTAGTGCCAGGAGCGTCCGCCGTCGGTCGATTTGAACACGCCGCGCCCGGCGGCCACGTCATAGCGCGGGGCCACCTGACCGGTACCGACGTAGATCGTGCGGGGCGCCGATGGTGCCACCGCGATGGCCCCGATGGCCGGCGGGAGGTGCGCCCCGCGCGAGTGCCACGTTCGTCCGGCATCCACGGTCTTCCATACACCGCCGCCGGCGGTGCCAATGTAAAACGTGTTGGGCTCACTCGCCACCCCGGCCGCCATGGTCGCCCAGCCGCCGCGGAATGGGCCGATCAATCGCCAGCGCATCTGCGCATAAGCGCTGAGCGGCACCGCGCCGTCGGTACTGCGCGAGGCGCTCGGGGAAGCGCGTACATTTGCCGGGGTGCCGGTGGCGCGAGCCTGCGCGAGCGGCGCTGCGCTGAGCAGCGCAAAGACCGCCATGCCAGTGCGCGCCAGCGCGCCAAGAAGACGACGTGCGGCAGTCAGAGCCATGGAGCGCCCCCCCAAAAATGGCAACGATACCGTATCCGCCCGTCCCGCTGCGAGACGGCAGCGCCCGAGGGCGCAGTTCCTAGGGGGCGCAGCCGCCTGGGTGAGACCGCTGCAGCAGCTGCCAGAACTTCACGTACACCCCATTGGTCCAGCCGAAGCCGATCTCGTTTTGGGTGTAGCCGGCCGTGACCAGCACCTTGGAGGTACCGCTCGCCATGTCGTACTTCTCCCGGATCGTGCCGTCGCGCGCGAACCCGCGGTTGACCGTGGCGATGAACTTCGTGGCGAGACGGCATGCTGCGGCACGATAGCCGTACGCCTGCAAGCCTGCCACGGCCAGCCAGTTCGTCGGCGCCCATCCGAAGGGCGCATCCCACTGCGCACCGCTCGCGTAGGTGCTCGTTTGCAACCCGCCGACGCGCTCGAAATACGGCAGCGCCGCGTGCACCGCGCGGGCCTGTGCGCGCGAGGCGACTGCGGCCCACAGCGGGTAGAACGTCGTGATGAACGGATAGTACGAATGTCGGCCGGTGACGAAATCATAGTCGGTGTACTGGCCGAGTCGCCGGTTCCACAGATAGCGGTTGATCGCCTGCTTGCGCGCAGCCGCCGCCGCCATCCAGCCGCGTGCGGCCACGCCATCCCCGAGGCGCCGCGCAAATGCGGCCAGATCCAGTGCGTAGCGGTAGAGAAGACTGTTCAGACCCACCGGCGCGTAGTCGATCGCCGAGCCGCTGTAGGGACCGAAGCGGAACGTGGTATCGAAACCCGACTCGCGCATGGCCCGATCGCCTCGGTAGAACTTGCCTGTGAGCCGGTAGCCGCCGAACCACGCCGCGGCGCAGACGCGCGAGGTACGCACGTCGCAGCTGACCTCGGCGAGCTTCGCGGCCTGCGCGGCCGTGGGGTGGTGCGCGCCGCGGACCAGATAGCCGCGATTTTCGCTGCGGTGCCGGAGCAGGAAGCGAATCACCCCGCGATAGTACGCCGCAGAGCGCAGCTCGATGGCCGGCTGATCACCGCCATAGTCGAAATAGCGGGCCAGGCCGGTGTTGCCGGCGAGGTGTTCGCGCCGCTCCCAGAGCGAGTAGTCCTGCACGGCCAGCGGATAGGCACGCCGCAACCAGACGGTGGCCGCGAGCCGATTCGGAAACGCCGCCGGATCTCTGAGGAGGGTGCGGATCATCTCCCCGAGCAAGGGCGGTTGCGAGCGCGACAGCGAAAAAGTGGCATTGGCGTTGAGCATCGCGCCGTAGTGCCGGACCTCGAAGAGAAAGTTATCGACGATGCCGCGCGCCAGGGCATCCCGGTGATCACTCACCAGTCCGAGCACGATGAAGTAGCTGTCCCAACCGAACATCTCGTTGAAAAACCCGCCCGGCACGACGTACGGGTGCGGCAGATACAGAAGCCCCTGCTGTTTAAGCGAAGCCGGTTGCACAGTGCCGAGGCGCACGATGCTCATCGGCAGTCGGCGCACGCTCACGTGACAGTGGGCCACAAGTGCGCGCACCGCTTGCGGCATCGCCAGACGCTTCGGCAAGTACAGCACTCGCTGCGGCCGGTGAGGTCCGCTCGGATACGACGCGCAGGTGCTCGCCGAGCGGGTGAGCGTGCCCCAGGCACGCCCGATGTAGGCAAGTGTGCGGGCCGTGAGTGGTGCTTGCAGGGGCGCAGGCGCGGCCCAGACGGTACCGGTCACGAGCAACAGCGCCAGTGCGCACGGTGCGATGCGGAACGATGGTCTCATCAGGGCCCTCCCGTGCGCTCATGACGGGCATCGCGTGCCATGATGGACCGACGGCCCGATCCCGGCAAGCATGCCTGCGGCGATTGCGGCCTGCGGTCGTCGCGTTCATGCTGGAGCTCCCCTGAGCGCGACGCGACACACTGGGAGCCGCCATGTTGGATCCAGCCGATTTTCCGATCCTGCGCAAGTGGCCCGCACGCCATCCGGAGCGGTTGCAGCTGTACTCGCTGCCGACCCCGAACGGCGTGAAAGTCTCGATCATGCTCGAGGAGACCGGCCTGCCCTACGAGGCGCACCGGGTGGACTTCGAGCAGCACGAGCAGCGCTCGGCCGAGTTCCGCTCACTGAACCCCAACGGCAAGATCCCGGCGATCCTCGATCCCGAGGGCCCCGACGGCGCCCCACTCGCGCTGTTCGAGTCTGGCGCGATTCTGTTGTATCTGGCGCAGAAGTGCGGCCAGTTCCTGCCGGCGAAGGCCGCAGCGCGCCATCGGGTCATCCAGTGGCTGATGTTCCAAATCGGTGGCATCGGCCCGATGTTTGGCCAGCTCGGGTATTTTCACCGCTTCGCCGGCCGCGAGCTCGAGGACACGCGGCCGCGCGAGCGCTACGCGAGCGAGTCGCGCCGATTGCTCGGGGTGCTCGAGGGCGAGCTCGGCGGTCGGGACTGGATCGGGGGCGACGAATACAGCATCGCGGACATGGCGATCTTTCCCTGGATTCGCAATCTGATCGGCTTTTACGACGCGGGTGAGCTCGTCGGCTACGGCGACTTTCCGCGCGTCAACGCCGCGCTGGAGCGATTCGTGTCGCGAGCGGCCGTAGCGCGCGGCCTTCTGATCCCGCACGCCCCCTGACGTCGCATTGCAGCGTCAGGGGGCGTGCTTCTCAGTGGCGCCTCACCGCGTTGGCAATGAACGCATCGATGTTGTGCTGCAGCAGCGGGAGCACGGCCGGGTTCAGATAGAGCATGTGCCCGACCGGGTAGTAGTACTCGTGGATGTGGCCGAGCAGATTCTGCGGCAGCCCCATGTGCGCGATGGTGAAGTTGGTCGCAAAGAATGGCGTCGCCATGTCGAACCAACCATTGTTGAGCATCAGCTGCATGCCCGGATCGTTGCTCATCGCCCTCGAGAGCGCCGGCGCCACGTTGCGCACGCGCGCCAGACTGGTGCTGCTGCCAACGCCCTCATCGAGGGCGCTGAGCGGCGGTTGATAATGGCTCCAGTCCCAGGCCGCAAACGCGCTGGCGCTGCTCTGCACGTACAGACGGTGACTGCGGTAATCGAGCCCCTCGCGCAGATACGCATCGAAGCTCTCCGCCAGTGCGCCCCAGATCGCGGTGGTGGCGGCGCCCGCGGCGGTATTGCCCTGCTCTGGATCGAGCCGCTCGAGCTCAGGGGTGCTGAAGCGCGCATCGAAGCGCCCCGTGCTCGTCCCGGTGCCGAGCAGCCGGCGCTGGAAGACCGAGAGCGGAATGCGCAGGTCCGCTCGCACCCACAACTGCTGCGGCAGTCCGGTGTAGCGGGCGAGCTCAGCTGATATCTGCGCCTTGCGCGTCGGGCTCAAGGCCGAGCCCTCGAATAGCGCATGCGCGTAGGCACCGCCGGCGAAGCGCTCGACCTTGTGGACGAACGCGGCGAGATCCGTCGGCCGCGGCGTGATGCGGTGGTGATACCAGGCGACTGCCGCATAGGACGGCAAGTACAGCTCGTAGGGCAAGTCGTTGCCCGGGGTGTTATTGAGGGTCGCAAAGTCGAGCACCGTCGAGCACAGGATCACTCCATTGAGGTAGACCCCCTGACCGACGAGGTCCTCGGCCAAGACCGCCGAGCGTGTGGTGCCGTAGCTCTCGCCGAGCAGGAATTTGGGGGATTCGAAGCGATCGTTGCGTTGCACGTATCGCTCGATGAACTGTGTGAACGCGCGTGCATCGCCGTTGATCCCATAGAACATCTTCGGCTTGCCGGCCCCGACGATGCGGCTGTAGCCGGTTCCCACCGCATCGATGAACACCAGGTCGCTCGCCCCAAGAATGCTGTACGCGTTCGGCACCAGCCGGTACGGCGGCTGCTCGTGCCCGATTTGACCTGGCGCGGGCCACTGAATGCGTCGCGGCCCGAAGCCGCCGATGTCCACCAGCGCAGAGGCGAACCCCGGTCCACCGTTGTAGGCGAAAGTCACCGGACGCTTGCCCGGGTCACGCACGCCGTCCTTCGTATAGGCGACGTAGAACATGCTGGCGATACTCTTGCCCTGCTTGTTCTTCAGCAGGATCGTACCGGCGGTCGCGGTGTAGCGAATGCGCTCACCGCCGATCACCACGCTGCCGTGGGTGATCGAGGTTCTCTCCTTCGGCACGGCGGCGGCGTGCGGGGTGTGCGGTGGTGCCGTCGGTGCAGCCCAAACCGCCGCCGGCAGCGCGAGGGCGATGCTGGCGAGAAACAGGACGAGGGTACGGTGCATGCGGATGGTTCCTCCGGAGTCTGCCGAGGGCGAAACGGCCAGCGCAGCGGCCGCTCGGGCCGGTCAGGATGGCCCGCCCGAGCGGGGCATGCTAACGCGCGGCGCGGTGCAAATCGAGCGGCCGCGCCTCAGCGCTGTGCCGCAGCGTGGTACTTGCGGCGGATCTCGGCAAGGTCGACCGCCGGTGCGGGATACTTCAGGTTCATCGCCTCGAGGCGCTCGACGACGATGCGCGCGATGGCGAGATTGCGGTACCACTTGTGATTGCCCGGAATGACGTACCACGGGGCGTGCTCCGTGCTGCAGCGTGAGAGCGCATCCTCGTAGGCCCGCTGATAGTGAGGCCAGAACTTTCGTTCGGTGTAATCCGACGCCGTGATCTTCCAGTGTTTGCTCGGATCCTCAAGGCGCGCTTTGAACCGCGCGAGCTGCTCTTCGCTCGAGATGTGCAGGTAGAACTTCAGGATCGCGACGCCGTCGTCGGCGAGCGTGTGCTCGAATTCGTTGATCCGCGCATAGCGCTCCGTCCACACCGCCTTGTCGACCAGTTCGTGGACGCGCACCACCAGCACGTCCTCGTAGTGAGACCGGTTGAAGATCACCACCTCGCCGCGCGCCGGCGCATCCCGATGTGCCCGCCACAGAAAGTCGTGCGCCCCTTCCTCTGGCGAGGGGCGGCGAAAATGCGCCACCCGGCAGCCCTGCGGGTTCATCGCACCGAGCACGTGGTTGATGACGCCGTCCTTGCCTCCGGTGTCCATGGCCTGCAGGCAGATCAGCAACGAATGGCGGCCATCGGCGTAGAGCAGCTCCTGCAACGCGCGCAGACGCTCGGTGTAATGCTGCAGCTCGGTGGCAGCCGATGTGTGGTCCGGATGGCGCCCCTTGAACGCCGGATCGATGTCCGAGAGCTTCACCGGGGTGCCCGGCGCCACCCGAAACTGCTCACTTTCGTCCATGGGCCCATAGATACGCACACACCGGGCCGCTGTCGATAGGGGCTTTTCCCGCCGCAGAGCGCCACGCCACCGCACTCCGTGCACACTCATGGAGCGGCGCCGGGCGAGCGCTCCGGTGTGCGGGGGGACTGAAGCCTGAACGTTGCAATGGCCGGTGGAGAAAACGTTTACCACCCCTGCAGCCGCGGCCAGCACGAACGTCAAGACACGCTCGGGCCACCGCCGCGAAGGCAGCCGTGCCCCCCGAGCCGAGCCGCCACCGCGCGACCTCGGTGACCCGAGTCCGCACCCTTACCGCTCCGTCGTCGTGCCCTGGCTCGTCACCTTCAGCGCATTGGGATTGTTCAGCACCTCCAGGACCACCCGGCGGTTCTGGGCCCGACCAGACGCCGTGCGATTGCTCGCAATCGGGTCGGCCAGACCATAACCCCGGGCCTGCAACTGTCCGGGCTCAACGCCCTCGCTGAGAATGAAGCGGCGAACTGACTCCGCGCGGCGCTGCGAGAGCTTCAGATTGTAGGCAACCGTTCCAGTGCTGTCAGTATAGCCCTGGAGCTGCACTTTCAGACGCGGATGAGCTTTAAGGCCCGCCGCGACCTGCTCCAACACCGAGCGAGACGACGCCGACAGCCGCGACGAGTTGAACGCGAAGGTCACTCCCTGGAGAATCACCGAGCCACGGCTCGGCAGCGAAAACGTGCTGCGTTGCGGAGGGCTCGGCGAGAGAGCCTGAGGAGGCGGTGGCAGAGCCTCGGGCGGCCGCGCCAGCCTGGGCGCTGGCGGCGGAGGCGCCGCCGCAACGGGCCCGCTCGATGCGCGCGAGCCGCCAAATGAGTACTGGAAACCCAAATCCGCGATGTAATCCTGTAAATCCGGGGAATGTCCCGGGTTCTCCCAACGCACCTTGATTTCAGGGCGAAGGGCGAATTCCCGCGTGCCCCCGGCGCTGCGCCAAATGTTCCAGTAGAACCCTACGCCCGCATCGGCCGCAAAATTCGTCTGATTCGGAACCTGGCCACCGGGAACGTCGTGCACGAATCCCGACCCGATGCGCACGTACGGGGAAATGGTGCCGCTGCGATTGAGGATCGCAAGCGCATCGAGAGTCGTACCATAAATGTTCAGCGTACCGGCCCCGCGCCGACCCGATAGCCGCGTTCCATCGACGTTCAACTCGAGGTTGATATAACGATTGAGCTCGCGACCAAAGGCGACCCCATAGAGCCAGTCATTCTTCTCGAGCGAACGCTGGTAGTTCGGCGCGATACCGCCAACTTCCGGGGTGATGTACCAAAGATCCGACTGCCCAGCGCAAGCAATCGCCGGTATGGCGAGCGCGCACAACATCAACGACTTCTTAACACGCACAACTGCACTCCCTGACTTCAATGACATTAACCCTAGGCGACGGATTTCGCACACTGCCCATCCAGGGGCGCCACTCCTGCGCTCCTGCGGCATCGCCACCACCCACTCTCACGACCTGCGTATCGCTTGGCGCGTGCGTGGCTGCTCCATTGACCCGGACCGCTCGCTGACCTGAGTCGGACCTGGATGGCACCGAAGTTGCGGCGCATTTCATCGGCCGTTCCGGCCGCAATCGCCGATCCCTTCAGACGACTCCACCACCGGGCGAACTCCGCCAAAATTGTGAGAGCGCGCCCTCGCCGGCGCATGACCCGTCGTCACGCGCCGCTCTCAACGCGCTCCCGACCCCTCGGTCCGATCCGGCGAGTGGCTCATGTCCATTTCACATCGAAGTATCCATCTCGCCGCGCACGTTCACCGCCCCTCCACCTCGATATGCGGATGCTCGAGGAGAGGATATTGGCGATGAACGCGTCGCCCTAAGAAATCCTGCTGATGGTGAACTTGCCCACACTGACACCGAGATCGATTCCTCGACCCGTCCCGGACAGCGCCAGTGAGACTGTTCCCTTGGTCAAAACTTGTACGGAGCCCGATTTCATCATCCCTGCGCTCGCCTCTCCCTGTGCATACGATCCAAGCACGTCATGAATCGAGTGCACGTCCGTAAACGTACCGACGCCATGATTGATTCGTGACCTCCCGGCCGTGAGACCAACTGATTCCGCGCTGATCCTCACGCGCATAGTGGTTCCGTTCGCACAGGTCACAACTCCTGTTCCTTTCATCTGCTTGTAGATCGCCGACCAGCTTGTGGTGCTGAATCGCATCTTGCATTCCATCGATCGTCCGGCGGCCACCGCGTAACGTGGAATCATTGCGCTCACGGCAAATATGCCAGCCAAACCCAGTATCGGTAAATAACGTGTTTTCATGATGTACTCTTTTGCTCGAGACTGCCGGGCCACCACGGTGGTGGCCCGGCAGAATGCGTCACGGAGTCGTAAATTCTCTCAATCCGCGGACAGATTGCCTCGGGTAAACCGAGCGCAACTGCTCCGAAAACTCACCGCTGTCCCGTGAAGTGCTCTCCTTTGTTCTGGGCCTCCTTACCCACGTTCGATCCGCCATCGCGCGACTTCCCCTGCTCGTGGCCTTCGTGCTTATCGCCTTTGCCCGGAGCGGCGCGCTCGGCCTCACGCTTCTTTTCTGATTCCGTTGTCGACTTGTTCTGATCACTCGAGTGCTGTGTATTCATAGCGTTGTGTCCATAATATTTCGGTGGTTGCACATTGGGAGCGATTCTCAGTAGCCGGCACCCAGCCTCCTGAGCACCGCTGCGTCGCGACCGCTCCTTGCGGCGCGAGAGAATCTTCCCCGAAGAGTCGAAGCGACCTCTTCCTAAGTTCGCTCCGACGCGCCGATCCGGCGCCATTCGCACGTTGCTCCTGCGCTGCACGAACTCCGGTCGCATCTCCCTGCATGACCGTTTGGGGGGAGGGGTCGGTGGAGCCGCAGAGCGCCCCACCCTTTTCTGCCAAGTTGCATAGTACGTGCGCGATGCCGACTCGTCCGTGCGCTAACGTACCGAGACCGGGCGGTCGCGCTCCGATCCGTGTGTGCGCACACTTCGACTCGCGCAACACGACATGTGGCGCGACGATCAGCGTGAGAGCGCGCGACAATCAACGTGTTATATGATTTCGCGGCGATGAATCGCGGGCGCATAGGAGGGCACAGGATCCGAGGTCGGGGGAGTATCTCTTAGTCGGAGCGCTCCCCTCTGATCGGCCTGCGCGACCTCTCAACTCGGCGGCGATTGAATGTCGGGCGGTGAGTTGATGGTGTTTCTGGGCGTTGCGTAGCATCCGCAACGTCCGGGTCCGTTCTTGCGGTCTATGGCGGCGCGGCGTTGGTAGCGCTCGACGTCCGTTTCGAAGTTCGTTGAGTGATGGATGAGCAGGTCGACCGCGACGCATGTCATGGCTGGATCCGGCAAGATCTTGCCCCACTCGCCAAAGGGTTGGTTCGCGCCAATGAGAATCGAACGACGCTCATAACGCGCGCTGATCGACTCGCAGAGCACCGAGATCTCCACCTGGTCCTTGTTGACAGACGTGATGTCATCGAGGATCAGGAGACCAGAGCGATCCAGCCTATGGATGCCGGACTCCAAGACGAGTTCGCGTCGGGCGTCCTGAAGCTTGTGCACCAGATCGGTGGTGCGCTGGAAAATGACCCGCCAGCCCTTCTCGGGCAGCGCCAGCCCGATAGCCGAGGCCAGATGCGATTTGCCGCCGCCGGGGGGCCGAACAGGATCAGGTTGGCGCCGCTTTCCAGCCACGCATCGCCCTTGCAGAGAGCCATGACCTGCGCCTTGGAGATCATCGGGGGCGGCCTTGAAGTCAAAGCTCGCGAGCGTTTTGCCGGGCGGCGGCTTTGCTCAAGTGCCGTGCAAGGCGCCCCCGATCGCGTTCGGCGATTTCGTCCTCGGCGCGGGTGGCGAGGAACCGGTCGGCCGGCCAGCCTTCCTTGTCGAAGCGTTTGGCGATCGACTCTGAGCATTGCTGAATCGCAGGCAGCCGCAGTTCATTCAGCAGCAACGTCAATCGAGGTACGCCGATGGTCGCGTTCACGCTGCCTCTTCCTCGCTCTGCTCGAGCAGCTCTTCGTAATCGCTGAGCGGCGCGAGCGCCACACTCAGGGCCTCTGCGAGCTCGGCCTCGCAGCCCCGTTCGTGCGCCCAGCTCAGCAGCGCCACCGTCGTCTTGCAGGCGTTACGCTCCCCATGCCGGTCGAGGAGGAAGTGGCAGGTGCTCCGATACGCCTCGCGCGGGAAGAGCTGCTCGCGGTAGACCAAGTTCATCAGTGCCATCGGCTTTCTGCGCAGCGCGCGGATCACCTGCCGGTATTCAACGAGGTGGCCGTGCTTACCGTCGGGACCTGCGACGGTGGTCCAGTTTTACTTCGGCGTTGACGAACCTGAACGCTGCCTTCTCTTAACCGCGACCTGCGCCTCCCGCCCGTACTGCGTCCGGTATTGGCTGGGGGAGACCTTGATTCGACGACGGAAGTGGTGGCGCAGCGCCGCAGCGCTGCCAAAGCCGCACAGGCGCGCAAGCTCCTCCATCGGCACATCGCGGGTCTCCAGCAGCTCGCGTGCGTGATCGACACGGATTCCGATCAGCCAGTTCGCCGGCGGCTCACCGACGGTCTGCAGGAATCGTCGGTGCAACGTACGCTTGCTCATGGCGGCTATGCGCGCCATCTCTGCGACGCTGATGGGCTGGCCTGGGTTCGCCCGCACGGTGGCCAGCAGGTCTGAGAGGCGAGCGTCTTCTCGCTCCGGCACCGGCCGTTCGACGTACTGGCGTTGCCCCCCGTTGCGGTGGGCTGGCAGAACGAGACGTCGCGCAACCTGGTTGGCGGCATCGGGCCCGAAATCGCGGCGCACGACATGCAGCGACAGGTCCAGGCCCGCGGCGCTACCGGCGGAGGTCAGTATCTGTCCCTGGTCCACGTAGAGGACATCGTTGTCGAACTGCAGCGTCGGATGCTTCGCCTTCAGCGCCGCAGCGTAGCGCCAGTGGGTCGTGACCCGAAGTCCGTCGAGCAGGCCGGTGGCCGCCAGGACGAACACGCCCGAGCAGATCGACATCAGCCTTGCGCCGCGGGTATGAGCGCGGCGCAAGGCGCGGATCAGCTCGGCGGCAGGCTCCACGTCCACGCCCTTCCAGCCCGGCACGATGATCAGATCGGCCTCGTCCAAGAGCTCTAGGCGGGCTTCCGCATCCACCCGCAGGCCGCCGACTGCCCGAAGAGGGCCTGGTTCAATCGCGCAGCTCGCGAAACGGTACCAGTCCGGGCCGAGTTCCGGCCGCGAGAGGCCGAAGACTTCGACCGTGACCCCGTACTCGAAGGTGCACAGGCCATCGTAGACCAGAGCGATGACCAGTGGACCGCGTGTCGGTAAGGGAGGCGAGTTTGGCACGATATTGACGATTGTCGGCGAAGCCGCCACTCGTTGGCAAATCAACCGACGGGTACAAAAGGGCCTGCAACCTCTCGAGGAATCCACCGATGTCCTACGTTAGCAAGATTCCCGCTGCGTCATCCGACCACGCGCTCGCCCACTTCGCCGCTGAATTCACCTTCGAAACCGATTGCTGGGACGTTAACCACGCAATCACCAGCAACGACAAGGACTTCGTTCTGCTCGACGCGCGCAGTCACGAGGCCTATGCGATCGGTCACGTGCCGAGCGCGATCAGCCTTCCGCATGGCAAGATCGTCGCCGGTACGCTGGCCATCTATCCGCAGGAGACGCTGTTCGTGGTCTACTGCGCCGGCCCGCACTGCAACGGCGCAAGCCGCGCGGCCTTGCGGCTCGCCAAGCTCGGCCGCCCGGTCAAACTGATGATCGGCGGGGTCACAGGCTGGCTCGACGAGGGTTTCAAGCTCGAGCGTGTAGCAACCCATGTCTGAACCCGAGGGCCGCAACGCTCTGATGGAGATCGCCGAGCTCGCGGAGGAATACCTCCTCACCCGGGCTACGGCCGTCATCTCGCCACGGATCAGCGAAGACGCATTGAAGAGGCGGGTCGAGGAGCTGCTCGCCGCAGGCCCGCGACCGCTCGTCGAGGTCGCAGCCGACCTGTTCGCCATGTTGGGGAAAGGGATCGTCCGGACAGACAGCCCGCGTTACTTCGGCCTGTTCAATCCTCCGGCCATGCCGGAAGCCGCCGCCGGGGACCTGATCGCCGCCGTGGCGAACCCACAACTCGCGGTCTGGAGCCACGCCCCCGCCGCGGTCGAGATCGAGGCCCGGATGATCCGTCTCTTCGGCGGGTTGATCGGCTGGCCGGACAAGGCATGCGCCGGGACCTTCACGTCGGGCGGGGCCGAAGCGAACCATACCGCGGTGCTCGCTGCGCTCGCCCGCCGCTATCCCGACTGGGCGCGCCGGGGCGTGGCCGGCCTGCCGAAGCCGCCCGCACTCTTCGTTTCGGCTGAGGCGCATCTGGCCTGGATCAAGATCGCTCGGGCCGCAGGGCTGGGCTCGGACGCCGTGCGGCTGATCACCCCAGCTGATGGCCTTCGGCTGACCGGCGATGAGGTGGCCCGCGCCATCGCCAATGCGCCAGATGTTGACCCGGCGATGATCGCCGCCACGGCGGGCGCCACCGCCCACGGCGCGATCGACGATCTCTCGGGTCTTGCCGCAGTCGCCCGCGCGTGCGGCGCGCACTTCCACGTCGATGCGGCATGGGCGGGCGCCGCCCTGCTCGCACCAGAGTGGCGCCGCCTGTTCGCCGGGATCGAGCTGGCAGATAGCGTGACCCTCGATCCGCACAAGTGGCTCTGCGTGCCGATGGGTGCGGGCATGTATCTGGCGCGGGACTGGGTCCCGCTCGAGACCGCGTTCGACGTCTCAACCGGCTACATGCCCTCGGCCTCGCGAGAACGGCGCGATCCCTATTTGCATTCGCTGCAGTGGTCGCGTCGCTTCATTGGCCTGAAACTCTTTACCGCGTTTGCCACGCTCGGTCGCGACGAGCTGGCCGAACGGATGACCCGACAGTTCGACATGGGCAAGCGACTGCGGCTGGGCTTGGGTCGTGACGGCTGGTGCATCCTCAACGACACCGAACTCCCGATCGCCTGCTTCGCACCCGCTGCTGCAACTGAGGAAGCGGTCCGTCGGATTGAAGCACACGTGACAGGCTCCGGCCGCGCATGGGTGTCGACTGTCAGGGTGCGGGGCCAACAGGCTCTGCGCGCGTGCATCACCAGCTACGAGACCGGCCCCGAGGACGTCGATGAACTGCTGGCCCTGCTCGACAGGGCGCGCGCCACATGAGGCAGGTGCGTCCCGCCGCGCCGGCTGATGTGCCGCAGATCGTGCGGCTGTGCGGCGAGCACGCCCGCTATGAGCGCGCTGAGCACGACGGCTCGGGTCTTGCCGAGCGGCTGCTCGAGGCCCTCTTCGGGCCAAGCCCGCAGCTCGTGGCCTGGGTCGTGGACGGGGAGGCTGGCGGGCTCTCGGGTTACGCAACGGCGAGCGTCGACTTCTCGACCTGGAGCGGCCGCAGCTATCTGCACCTCGATTGTCTTTACCTGCAAGAGGATGCACGCGGTCGAGGCCACGGCCGATCGCTGATGCAAGCGGTCATGGACGCGGCGCACGATGGCGGTCATCGCGAGGTGCAGTGGCAGACCCCGAGCTGGAACGTCGAGGCCGTCCGCTTCTACGAGCACCTCGGCGCGCGCGGCACCGCGAAAATCCGGTTCACGGATGCGTCTATGCCGGCCGACGATACAGGATCAGAGGTGTCAGGATCGATCTGCCGTTGAACCGATTTCCCGCTCCTGCCGATCTTCAACTGGCCCTGCATCACTGCGGAAGACCACAGGTATGCCGAGGCTGATCTTTGAGCGCCCCGGCTCACGCTGAGAATAAGCCGCCGGATCGCCATTTCGCCACCCTGGTTACGATGCCTACTGGGCCGCAAAGCGCCAAGGCGGCTCGACCGGTCGCGCGGCAGTCCGGGCAAGACCAACGCCGTCCAGGCACTGCGCCAGTCGAGAGAGGGATTCGAAATCGTCTCTACGGTACTGATTCCGCTGGCGCGATCACTCACCGGCGATTTCGGTACTCGCAGACATACCCACCCAGTCGACTTGATGGCGTCGACTCTGCGCCACTGGACCTGCCCTGCCTATGCATATATGAGCACAGGCGGGTCAACTCCAATCAGCATCGAGATCACGCTCACCGGCGAAGATCCAGCGCATCGCGGAACAGGTCGCGCGCCATTCGATTCCATGAAGGCCCGCGCCGCCTTCGAGGACCACCGAACCATCGTGCCCGCCAAGACGATGATGTCCGGATCGCGATCCGGCGGAGCGGAGATTGGGTCCGCTCCCTGCCACTCCGAGCGCAAGCCGCGCACGATGCGGCCCGGATCGATGAATTCGATCGGCGTCCGCGATGCCAGTGGATTCAGGGCCCAGGGTCCCCCGATGGGCGAGGCGATTTCAGGCCACCCGCGGCCGCTGCCCTCCCTCGCCCGATGATCGCCGCGCCTCTAGCCTCTGAAGCTCCGGGGTCGCCTGTCCATCAGCAGGCGCACGCGCGCATCGAATTCCATCGCAGACTTTTCCGTACAGCATTCCGTACGGATCGACGAAGACGGAAATTCTATCGTCACTCGTTGATTATATGGTGGGTGCTGATGGAATCGAAGGTAAATCAAAAATGCCTATTTCTATAAGCTTTGCGCAATCCGGCACAATCTAACTGCCCCCATTTATGCCCCCATCGTGCACGGGTTCGCGGGGGTAGGCAGTGCGGAATTTCGCCGCGCAATCCCGCGCCAGTCGGTGAGCGGTAGTGCTACGTTTTCCAGATCGGCGGGTGATCCGCCGAGCACGTCGTGGTACGTTCCAGGCGCGGAGCCAGCGGGCAGGCGGTCAGCGGTCGAGCGTGTCCGCGCGGTACTCAGCCAGTCCCCGGCGCTGGTCGCGCAGTGCCCGCGCTAGCTCCCGCAGCGCGCCGCGCAGATTGCCCTTCCAGGCATTGCGAGCACAGCGCGCTCTACCGGCGGCGGACCTCGGCCCCGTCGCTTTCTCCCAGGGCCGCCAGCGCCGAATCAGCGCCGCTTGCCGCGCTCGCCGTTCCGGTGTCCAGCCGTTGCTCGCCATGGTCTTGCTCCAATAGTCTGTTCTGCGCATTTTCGGTTTCTCCCGCGCGCAAAGGGTCAGCCGCCGGGGCCGTTCCGTTGTTCACCTGTTGCGGGCCGTTTGCGATATTCGCTTGCTTGGCGATCAGAACCAGCGGGTTTTTGATGGTCGCCAAGGTCTCGAGGGTCGCCCGGCATTGAGACTGCGCGCGCAGCGCAAGGCGGAAATGCACCTCGTACGGGTGCAGCATCTCCTGCGCGACCGCTCGCCGCGTGAGAGAGCAAAAGAGCGCGTCCAGCGTCGTCGCTTGGCAGATCAGCATGGCCTCGGCGCGGGATAGGACTCGCCACGCTTGGGAACGGATAGTCAGGACCGTACGGCACGGCGGGATGCGGTGCATCCGACACGGGCTGCCCGGTACGCGGTGCGTTGGGCCAGCTTTCCGGCGGATCGCCGCGTAACTGCGCCAATGCGCGGCGCAATAATAGCGGCATGGGTGCGGTAGGCTTCGTTCTCGCCTTGTAGTGTCCGCGATGCCCGGCGGTTCGCTTCGGCATGGCGCGCTCCTGTGACGCTTCCTGAATGGAGCCGCCGCGCCAGAGCCGTCAGGATGCGGCCTTCCCCCCGTGGGCAATTACTCCACGGGTAGGCGCGTCGGGGTTCGGCCGTCGGATCAGGCTGCCGCTTGGCGCAGCGGTTTGATTCGCGGGATCGGCCCGGTATGCGCCAAGTCGTAATTGGTCTGCATGTTGAGCCAGTAATGCGCCGTAGTGCCGAGCGCAGCGGCAAGGCGCGTCGCCATCTCAGCGGTCACGGAAGCCCGTCCGTTCGTGATCGCAGACACGTGCTTGCGAGTGACCTTGAGCCGGTCGGCCAGCTCGGTCACGGTTATATTCATCGGCTTAAGGTACATCTCCCGCAGCACCTCGCCAGGGTGCGCCGGGTCGGCCATCGGGCCGAGCGCCTTAGTGTGTATCGCGATAATCCACCTCGGTTACTGTGTCGCCTTGCATCTTGAAGATCAGACGGTAATTGCCGTCCACGTCCACGGACCACCAGTCTTTCAGTTCGCCCTTGAGCTTGTGCAGGCGCAAGCCCGGAGCGTTCATATCCTCGGGTTCGTTCGCCGCGTTCAGCATGGTCAAGAGCAGCCTCAGCTTGCCGGCATGCTGCGGTTGGATGCCGCGCACGGTCCCGGTTTCGTGCAACTGGCGCAGCCCCTTGTGCCGTATCTTGCGGATCATGGAATAGTGTAACCTGTATGGTTACGAAATACCAGCTTAGCTATGCGCCGGCCGGTCTGCGGAACGGCACCACGTTGGCCCCAGTGCGCAGCGCGTCGAGGTCGTCGGACCCGCTCTGCATCATCGCCCGCCGCTCGGGCAGGCGGGTCGAGCGGTTGTAAATCGCCCGCACGCTTGAGTCGCGGTGCGCCAACTGCAACTCGATCAGGTCCGGCGCATGGCCTTGCTCGTTCAGCGCCGTGCTCGCCATCGCCCGGAATCCGTGGCTTACGATCTTGTCGGGACCGTACCCCATGCGCCGCAATGCTTGGTTCAGAGTGTTTTCGCTGATTGGCTTACCCGGCACCAGCCCGGGGAAACAGCAGGCCGTGTACGTTGTCCCCGGTGATCGTGCGCAGCTCGCGCAGCAGTGCCGCCGCTTGTGTCGACAGCGGAACCAGAGGTTCGCCCGGATTCTTCCGGCGCATCTTCATTCGCTCGCCGGGTATGCGCCACAGCGGCTCGGGGCCGTCCAGATCGAATTCAGGCCAGCGGGCGTTGCGCAGCTCTCCGGGTCGGGTGAATACGTGCGGCAGGATGCGCAGGCAGTAGCAGGTGCTCGGGTCGCCGCCGTAGCCGTGGATCGCCTTCATCAGCTCGGCGATCTCCGCTGGCTTCGTCAGTGTTGCGTGCTTCTCGAATTGGACCGGGGCCACCACGTCGCCAGATCGGCGGCCACATCGCGTTCGGCGTGCCCGAGCGCCACGGCATAGCGGAGCACGCGGCCAATCTGCGCCAGCACGCAGCGGGCATTCTCGCCGTGTCCCTCGGCCGCGATGCCGAGCACGACAGGCCGGATATCCGCCGGGCCGAGTGCCTGGGCCGGAATGTCCCCGAGCTTTTGGGTCCACTGCGCCAGCAGGTACCGCTCGCGCTCCTCGGTCGAGGGTGCCCAGGATTGCTTGTCCGCCCAGACGGCGGCCAATGCCCCCATCGCCTCGCCTTCCATGCCCCCACGCGCGGCTCGATGCCCCCGCGCCGGGTCTTTGCCGTCGCGCAGGGCGGCGCGCGCTTCGGCGGCCTTCTCGCGGGCGGCCTCTACAGGGACGTCCGGCCAGGGGCCGAATGACAGGCGCTTCTCCTTGCCCCCATGGCGGTACTTGAGCCGCCACAGCGTGCCCCCTGCCGGGGTGACTTCGACGTACAGCCCATCGCCGTCAGCGGCCTTGTACGGTTTTCCCTTTGGCTTCAGGGCCTTAAGCGCCCGGTCTGAGAGCTTGCGAGTCTCACGCATGGGAGGATGCCCCCAATCAGGCAGGGCGAGTGCCCCAATGCCCCCAATCATGCCCCCATTTGGCACGCTGTCCGGTTTTCTTCAGGTCAATTCTAAGTGATTGATTATTATATCTATTTTCACAAAGCGGGAGCGGCCGAGAAAGTGGATTGGTGGGTGCTGAGGGACTCGAACCCCCGACATTCGCCGTGTAAAGGCGACGCTCTACCAACTGAGCTAAGCACCCGCTGCCAGGGATCAGAATGCCACGCCACGCGGCTTCGAGCGTGGCGCGGCATTCTTCGTCGATCAATGCGCCGGCGGAACCTGCTTGCGTCCGTTGCGTCGGCCGCGGCGCACCTCGGCGGCCACCGGCGCCTCGGCCGCTGGTGCCGGCACTGGCGCCGCCTCGTGCGTCAGCGGCACGGGTTGCTGCGTCAGCGCCAGCGCAAGCACTTCATCGATCCACTTGACGGGCTTGATCTCGAGATTTCCCTTGATGTTGTCGGGGATCTCCACCAGATCCTTGCGGTTCTCATCCGGGATCAGCACCGTCTTGATGCCGCCGCGGTGTGCTGCAAGCAGCTTCTCCTTCAGCCCGCCGATCGGCAGCACCTCCCCGCGCAGGGTGATCTCACCGGTCATTGCGACATCCGAGCGCACCGGGATACGGGTCAGCGCCGAGACCAGCGCGGTGCACATGCCGATGCCGGCACTCGGACCGTCCTTCGGCGTGGCCCCCTCCGGGATGTGCAGGTGCACATCGAGCTTCTGGTAGAACTCACTCTCCAGGCCGAGGACCTGGGCACGGCTGCGCACCACGGTCATGGCCGCCTGGATCGACTCCTGCATCACCTCACCGAGCTGCCCGGTGTGCTGCAGTTTGCCTTTACCGGACACCACCGCCGCTTCGATCGTGAGCAGTTCCCCGCCGACCTCGGTCCAGGCGAGCCCGGTGACCTGCCCGACGCGGTTCTGATCCTCGGCCTTGCCGTAGCGGAAGCGGCGCACCCCGAGAAACTTCTCCAGGTTGCGCGGCGTGACGTTCACCTGCCGCTCGTCCTTCTTGTGTAGCAGCAACTGCTTGACCGCCTTGCGGCAGATCTTGGCGATTTCGCGCTCCAGATTGCGCACACCCGCCTCGCGCGTGTAGTAGCGCACGATGTCGAGCAGCGTCGCATCGGAAACCTTCAGCTCCTCGTCCTTCAGGCCGTTGTTCTTGATCTGCTTCGGCACGAGGTAGCGCCGCGCGATGTTCATCTTCTCGTCTTCGGTGTAACCGGGCAGACGGATCACTTCCATGCGATCGAGCAACGGCGCGGGGATGTTCAGGCTGTTGGCCGTGCACACGAACATGACCTCAGAGAGATCCAGATCGACCTCGAGGTAATGATCGTTGAACGTCGAGTTCTGCTCCGGGTCGAGCACCTCGAGCAGCGCCGAGGACGGATCGCCGCGGAAGTCCATCGACATCTTGTCGATCTCATCGAGCAGAAACAGCGGATTGTGCACGCCGGCCTTGGACATGTTCTGCACGATCTTGCCGGGCAGCGAGCCGATGTAGGTGCGCCGGTGACCGCGGATCTCCGCCTCGTCGCGCACCCCGCCCAACGACATGCGCACGAACTTGCGGTTCGTGGCCCGAGCGATGCTCTGACCGAGTGAGGTCTTGCCGACGCCCGGCGGTCCGACCAGGCAGAGGATCGGCCCCTTGAGCTTCTCCACGCGCTGCTGCACGGCGAGATACTCGACGATGCGTTCCTTGACCTTCTCGAGCCCGAAATGATCCTCATCGAGCACGTGCTCGGCGCGGGCGATGTCCTTGATGATCTTGGTGCGCTTCTTCCAGGGCACCTTGACCAGCCAGTCGATGTAGTTGCGCACCACGGTCGCTTCGGCCGACATGGGCGACATCATCTTCAGCTTGTTCAGCTCACTGGTCGCCTTCTCGCGCGCCTCCTTCGGCATGCCGGCGCGCGCGATGCGTCCCTCGAGGTCGGCGAGTTCATTGCCGCCCTCATCCATCTCACCGAGCTCCTTCTGGATGGCCTTCATCTGCTCGTTGAGGTAATACTCGCGCTGGCTCTTCTCCATCTGCGCCTTGACGCGCCCGCGGATCCGCTTCTCGATCTGCAGCACGTCGAGCTCGCCCTCAATGGCGACCAGGATGTGCTCAAGACGCTTCTTCACGTCCAGGATCTCGAGCACCTTCTGCTTCTCGGCGAGCTTGACCGACATGTGCGCCGCGACGGTGTCCGCGAGGCGCCCGGCCTGCTCGATGCCGGCCAGTGCCGTGAGCACCTCCGGCGGCACCTTCTTGTTGAGCTTGACGTACTGCTCGAACTGGGAGATCACCGAGCGGGACATGACGTCCATCTCTCGCTCGTCGTAGGACTCCACATCGGGCAGCGACTCAATCTCCGCCGAGTAGTACTCGCCGGGGTCCAGCCGCTCGATGCGCGCCCGGTCGACGCCCTCGACCAGGACTTTGACCGTTCCGTCGGGCAGCTTCAGCAACTGCAGAATCGTCGCCACGGTGCCGATCCGGTACAGATCGTCGGCCTTCGGATCATCGATGTCGGCCTGCTTTTGCGCCACCAACATAATGCGCCGGTCGGCGCGCATGGCCACTTCGAGCGCCTCGATGGACTTCTCCCGGCCGACGAACAGCGGGATCACCATGTGCGGGTAGACGACCACATCCCGCAGCGGCAGCACGGGGACGCCCCGCGCGACTGCCACGGGCTCAGTAGAGGTGTTGGATTCAGACACGCTCGAAGCCTCGAATGTTTGAGCTGGGGCGGGCGGGCGCGCAGGGCGCGCCCGGGCGCAGAAGGTCAGTGGCCGGCGGCCCGCCGGGGCTCCTCGGTTCCGGCCGGCCGGCCTTCCTCGGAGCGATACGCGACGTACGGGCTGCTCGAGCCATCGATCACGGTCTCATCGACCACGACCTTGGCGACATCCCGCAGCGTCGGCAAGTCATACATGGTGTCGAGCAGGACCGTTTCAAGGATGGTCCTTAAGCCGCGTGCGCCGGTCTTTCGCTGCATGGCCCGGCGGGCCACCGCGCGCAGCGCGTCGTCGCGAAACTCGAGCTCGGCACCTTCCATCTCGAACAGCCGCCGGTACTGCTTGGTGAGCGCGTTCTTCGGCTCGGTGAGAATCGACACCAGGGCCCCCTCATCGAGCTCATCGAGCGTGGCGACCACCGGCAGGCGCCCGACGAACTCCGGGATCAGGCCGAACTTGATCAGGTCTTCCGGCTCCGCGTCGTGGAACAGATCGCTGCCGTGCGGACGCTCCTGAGCGGTGCGCACCTCGGAGGTGAACCCGATACCGCTCTTCTGCGTGCGGTTCAGGATGATCTTCTCCAAGCCCGCGAACGCCCCGCCACAGATGAACAGGATGTTGCTGGTGTCGACCTGCAGGAACTCCTGCTGCGGATGCTTGCGTCCGCCCTGCGGCGGCACCGAGGCGACGGTGCCCTCGATGAGCTTCAGCAGCGCCTGCTGCACGCCCTCGCCGGAGACGTCACGGGTGATCGAGGGGTTGTCGGACTTGCGCGAGATCTTGTCGATCTCATCGATGTAGACGATGCCGGTCTGCGCCTTCTCGACGTCGTAGTCGCACTTCTGCAGCAGCTTCTGGATGATGTTCTCGACGTCCTCGCCGACATATCCGGCCTCGGTCAAGGTCGTCGCATCGGCGATCGTGAACGGCACGTTCAGCAGCCGAGCGAGGGTCTCGGCGAGCAACGTCTTGCCGCAGCCGGTCGGTCCGATGAGCAGGATGTTGCTCTTGGCGATCTCGACCTCGTCCTTGGCGCGCGCACCCGCGGTGCGCGTCTGCAGGCGCTTGTAATGGTTGTACACGGCCACCGAGAGCACCTTCTTGGCGCGCTCCTGACCGATCACGTACTCATCGAGTACCTTCTTGATTTCGTGCGGCTTCGGCAGCTTGTCGCGGGCGCGCTCGGCACGGTCCTCGAGTTCCTCGCGAATGATGTCGTTGCACAGCTCGACACACTCATCGCAAACGAACACCGAGGGGCCGGCGATGAGCTTGCGCACCTCATGCTGGCTCTTCCCGCAGAACGAGCAGTAAAGAAGTTTGCCGTCGTCGTGGCGGCCGCGGGAATCGTCACTCATTTAAAAGCCCTCAAGAGGCATGGTCTTCAGTCATCTTGCGCAGACGTCGCGAACTGCGTCCGGATGTCCGCGGTTTCCCGCAAGAGACGCTGTTCTTATAGCACGCAGCGCGGCCGTGAGGCAAAGCACTCCCGCACGGCCAAGTCGTTGTCTCAGCGGGATTTGTTTGACGGATTTCACTTCTTGACAAAACGGGTCGCGCCGAGGGCAGAGGGAGCCTCGCGGCAGCGTTCCCTGAACGCCTGAGTGGGGGCGCTCAGCCGGACTTTCCAGCCCCCGCGCCCAAATCGCCACGCCGCTCCAGGACCTGATCGATCAGGCCGTAGCGCTTGGCTTCCTTCCAGTCCATGAACCGGTCGCGGTCGGTGTCGAGCTTGATCTGCTCGACGCTCTGACCGGTGTGCTTGGCGAGGATGTGATTCAGTCGGTCGCGCGTCTCGAGCATTTCCTTCGCGTGGATCTCCATGTCGGCGGCCTGACCCTGAAAGCCGCCGAGCGGCTGGTGGATCATGACGCGCGCATGCGGCAGGCAGAAGCGCTTGCCGGCCGCGCCGGCGGCGAGCAGCACCGCGCCCATGCTGGCGGCCTGGCCGACGCAAATCGTGCTCACATCGGGCTTGATGAACTCCATGGTGTCGTACATCGCCAAGCCCGCAGTCACCACCCCGCCCGGGGAATTGATGTACAGCGCGATGTCCTTCTCGGGGTTCTCCGACTCGAGGAACAGCAGCTGGGCCACCACGATGTTGGCGACATAATCATCGATCGGGCCGACGACGAACACCACCCGCTCCTTCAGCAGTCGCGAGTAGATGTCATAGGACCGCTCGCCGCGGGCGGTCTGCTCGACGACAATGGGCACCAGGTTCAATGCGCGCTCGTTCATGCTCGGGTCTCCACGGTTCTCTCATTACGCGGGCAGTCGGGGCCTAAGGCAAGTCCGCTCCCGCGAGACTCGCCGAGGCGTTCGCCGCGTGCGGCGAGCGCCCCGGGCGGCTGCGCGCAGGCTAGCGGGTCTCGTTTTCGCGGCCGAAACCGGTCAATTCCTGGAAGGACATCGGCTGGTCGTTCACCTGGGCACGAGCGAGGAACCAGTCGATCACCTGCTCCTCGAGCACCGCGGACTCGATCTGGCGCATCGCCTCGCGGCTCTTGCGGTAGGCGCTACGCGCCTCCTCGGGATCCGGGTAGCTCGCCACCAGATCCTCCAGACGCGCCTCGACCCGTGAACGCTCGACCTGCAGACCCTCGCTCTGGATGATCTGCCCGAGGATCAGTCCCAGAGCGGCGCGTTTGCGCGCCGGGGCCTCGAACGGCTCGCGCGGGGGCACCTGGGAGATCTCCCGCACGCCCATATTTCGGGCCGCATCGATCTGCATCTGTTGCACCTGCTCCTCAACGAGCGTACGCGGCAGCTCGATCGGGTTTTGCGTAAAGAGTGCATCGAGCACTTGGCTGCGCAGCCGGCCGCGCACCAGATCCGACAGCTCCCGTTCCATGCTCTTGCGCACCTCGGCGCGCAGCGTCTCGAGCCCGCCGTCCTCGACGCCGAACGCCTGACAGAACGCCTCATCGACCTGCGGCAGCGACTGCGCCTCGACTTGCTTCACCGTCACGGTGAGCGCGGCGGCTTTGCCGGCGAGCATCGCATTGTTCGTCTCGGCCGGGAAATTCACCGTCACGCTGCGCGTGTCTCCGGCGCTCGCACCGTTCAGCGCCGCGTCGAGTTCCGGCCGGTTCTCCGGCCGGCCGAGCACGATGGCCACATCCTTGCCGTCACCGCCCTCGAAGGGCTTGCCGTCCATCAGACCGGTAAAATCGACGGTCACCCGATCGCTCTGGGCCGCCGGACGCTCCACGGCCGTGAACACCGGCCGCTGCTTGCGCATGCTCTCGATCATCGCATCGATGTCGCTCTCGGTGACCTCGGCGGTCGGCCGAGAGATCGCGGTCCCCTCGGGCGATTTCACCTTGACCTGCGGCATGATCTCGAAGACCGCCGCGTACTTCAGCTCCGCCCCCGGGGAGACGGCGATCGGCTCGATGCGCGGCCCGCCGGCCGGGGTCAGGTTCTGCTCGCGCAGCGCCTGCACCAGGGAACTGCGGATCAGGTGGTCAACCACCTCCGCATGCACCTGCTCGCCGAACTGCTTGCGCACCACCGGCATCGGCGCCTTACCCGGCCGGAAGCCTTTCAGACGCGCCGAGCGCGCCACCTGCTTCAGGCGCTGCTCGAACTCCTGGTGAACCTCGTCGGCCGGGACGGCCACTTCCAGGCGGCGCTCGAGAGCCCCGCGGGTGGACAACGAAACCTGCATTCGTGAACCTCAAACCAATTGGGATGTGCAGCGGCGCTGCGCCCGATCGCACCGAATCCGCGGCACCTGCGGCCCGCAGCGGCTCCAGCGCAGAGCCTCTAGCAAACCGGATGACGGTCGGGCGGAACCCTGCGGGACTGGCCATTTTGCCACAGCGCTCGGGCCATGGCACCTGTGCTCGGTCGCATTGGTGCGAAAGGAGAGACTCGAACTCTCACGGGTTACCCCACTGGATCCTAAGTCCAGCGCGTCTACCAATTCCGCCACTTTCGCATCCCGCCGCCCCCGCCCGCGCTCACTGGAGCCGGAGGGCGCGGCGATTATAGCCGCCGCAGCCGCTCGATCTGCTCGGCAATGCCCCCGGCGACGCTGCGCCTGAGCACCCGCGCGATATCCGCATCGAGGTCGCTGTTCTGCTGGTGCAGCGCAGCGGCTGCGACCACCACCATCGAGCGCAGCTCGGCGAGGCGAGCGAGCGCCTCTTCGAGCGCGTTGCGCGTCTCGACGCGCGCGGCATGGATTCGTGTCATGACCCGTGGCGACCTCGCGGAATGCTCGGCTGTACTTTTTTACAGGTTACTGCCGAATTCTACGGCGCGCAATACATTTGTGCGGCTCACGTGACTTTTGAACGGCCGCGAGCTACATTCGAGTCCATGAAGACTCGTCCGCTCGCGCAGCAGCGTTCCGCCGGCTTCGCGGCTCGGTTGCGCGAGCGCCTGGAGCGCTTCGGAAGCGCCGCCGCGCTGGCGCTGGCCATTCAGCGCTCCGAGAGCGCCGTGCGCAAATGGCTGCGCGGACAATCCGAGCCGAATGTGACGGACCTGCGCGCGATCTGCGAGGTCACTCAGACTCGCCTCGACTGGCTGGTCAGCGGCCACGGGGCCGCGGATCAGGCCGAGGGCCTGCGCGAACCGGACCCACGGTACGGCGTCGACGCGCAGCCGCTTGACCTGGCGCTGCTCGAGCGCGTGCTCGAGGCAATTGAGGCGCATCTGCGCGTCGGCGGCGCCACGCTCCCGTCCTTCAAGCACGCGGCACTCGTGGCCACCTGCTACGACCTGTCGCGCGAGTCCGGCCGTCCCGATGCCCAGGTCATTGCGCGACTTGTGAAGCTCGCCGGCTGAATGCCCCGGCCATGACCGTAGTCGCCACCGCGCCCTTGGGAATATACGTAGAGACGTGCGGCCCGGCGCCGGCCCACTATTTCGCATGAACCAGCGGAACATCTACCTCGATGAGGCCAATCGCCGGCTGCAGGAGCGGCTGATGCACGTCTCGCGCTTGGCCGCTGTCGGGGAAATGGCCGCCGGGGTCGCGCACGAACTCAATCAGCCGCTCGCTGCTGTCGCCAACTACGCCCAGGCCTGCGAGCGGCTCCTCGGACTGCCCGACCCGGACCTCGAGGAGATCCGCGACGCGCTGCGCCAGATCACCGCACAGGCGGTGCGGGCCGGGGACATCATCAGCCGGCTGCGCGGGCTGACGCGCCCACGCGACGCTCTCGGGGAACTCACCGACGTCAACGCGCTGATCCGTGAACTGGCCGATCTGATCGAATCCGACGCGCGGGGGCACGAGTCGAGCTGCCGGTTCGAGCTCAGCGAGGGACTCGGGCCGCTGACGCTCGATCGGGCCCAGATCCAACAGGTGGTCTTCGCCCTGGTGCGCAATGCACTCGAGGCGCTCGATGAGTGCCCGCTCGGGTCACGCGAGGTCGTGATCGGCACCGCACGCGCAGCCGACGGGGACATCCTGATCGAGGTGCGCGACAACGGACCGGGGATCTCCCCGGACATCGCACAGCGGCTGTTCGATCCGTTTTGTACGACCAAGACGGCCGGCACCGGACTCGGCCTGGCGAGCAGCCGCACCATCGCACGCACCTTCGGCGGCACTCTCGAACACCGCCCCAATGTCCCGAGCGGCGCATGCTTCGTGCTGCGTCTGCCCCCCCCGACGAGGCGCTGATGTGCAGAGCCGGGGCCGAGCGCGCCGCGGTCCGGCCCTTCCCGGTGCTGCGGCGCTGAGCGGCCATGGAATCGAAACTCTCTGCCGAGCTGATGCGCAGCGCACTCGCCTCGGCGCCCGATGCGATGCTGATTGCCGATGCCACCGGCCGCATCGTGTTCGCCAACCGGCAGATGCGCGCTCTGTTCGGTTACTCGGCCGAGGAAATCGGTGCGCTCCTCGTCGAGGATCTGTTGCCCGAGCACCACCGCGCACTGCACCGCGCGCACCGCGACAGCTTCATGCGCGAGCGGCGCACGCGGCCGATGGGCGGCGGGCTCGAGCTGCTCGCCCGCCGCAAGGACGGGGTGCAGTTCCCGGTCGAGATCAGCTTAAGCCCCCTCCACGACGATGAGCGCGATTTGGTCGCCGCCGCGATTCGCGACGTCACGGCGCAGCGGCGCATCCAGGCGGCGCTGCTCGAGGCGCGTCAGGCCGCCGAGCGCGCCACACAGGCCAAGAGCCGCTTCCTCGCCACCGCCAGCCACGATCTGCGCCAGCCGCTGCAGTCCCTGGCGCTGCTCAACGGAGCGCTGACGCGCATGGTGCGCGATGCACAGGCGCAGGAGGCCCTGCACTACCAGGACATGGCGATCGGGGCGATGTCGCGCCTGCTCAATGCGCTGCTCGATGTGAGCAAGCTCGAGTCCGGCGCGGTGCACCCGCAACCGATGGACATGCACATCGGGCCGCTGTTCACCGAGCTCGAACAGGAGTTCAGCTCGCTGGCGGTGAACAAACACCTGACGTTGCGCGTCACGCACGGCGGGCAGAGCGTCCACAGCGATGCCGCGCTGCTCGGTCAGATCCTGCGCAACCTGCTCTCCAACGCCCTGAAATACACCACTGCCGGCACCGTCTCGCTCACCTGCGCGCGCGAGGGCGCCGTGGTGCGCATCGAGGTGAGTGACACGGGCATCGGTATCGACCCGCAGCAGCTGCCGCACATCTACGACGAGTTCTATCAGATCGAGCGCCCCGATGGGGCGCGGCGCGAGGGCTATGGACTCGGCCTGAGCATCGTGCGGCGTCTGGTCGAGCTGCTCGGCATCGGACTCGAGGCGCACTCGAGTCCCGGCCGCGGCACGGTGTTCACCCTGACGCTGCCGCCCGGGGAAGGCGGCGCACCGTCACGAGCGCCGCCGCTGCCACCGGTGGAATCCGCACGCACCGAGCAGCGCCGCTGCATCCTGCTCGTCGAGGATGACGCCGCGGTACGCAGCGCCACTGGGCTGCTGCTGCGCGTCGAGGGTTACACGGTGCGCCCCGCAGGCTCCCTCGGCGAGGCGCTCGAGTGCATCGGCGCCGGGGCGCGCATCGATCTGGTGATCACCGATTATCACTTGGGCGCCGGCGAGACCGGCACGGATGTGATCACCGGAGTGCGCGCGCGGCTCGGGGACACGCTGCCCGCGGTGCTCATCACCGGGGACACCTCGAGCGCGGTGCGCGCGCTCGAGAGTCCGCGGCTGCGCCTGGCGAGCAAGCCGATCCGCGCCGATGAGTTGCTCGAGCTGCTGAGCTCGCTGCTCGAGCGCAGCGACGCCGCGGCGCCTCAGTCCGGCGCCTGAACGCTCGCCGCGTAGCCCGCGGGCGCGAGCAGGTCGGTCAGGCGCTGCGCTGCGAGCCGGGCCGGATCGAACTGCACGCGCGCCTCACCGGCCTCGAAGCTCACCTCGGCCGACTGCACGCCCGGCTCGCGCTCGAGCAGCCGCTTGATCGACTGCGCGCAGCCACCGCAGTGCATCCCCTGAACCTTCAACAGCACCGATTGCATCATCACACTCCCTCCGTTTCCCAGCCGAACGATACGCCCTGGAGCATGCTCCAGGGTCAAGCGGACGCCGGGCTCATCACGTACACTGATTCTGTCCGAGGCGCGCCGGCGCAAAGTGCCGCAGCGCGCCGGCCCAACCCTGAGCGGAGACCCCGTGCCGAGAAATCCGATCTGCGCACCGCGTGCGGTGCGCCTGGCCACCGCCGCGCTCGCCGTGCTGCTGCTCGCTCCGCTGCCGGCGAGCCGTGCCGCCGTACGCGCCTCGCCCCTGCCGCCCCCGCCGCCGGCGCTCGCCGCGCTCATCCACTCCGGCGCGGTGAAGCTGCTCAGCCGCTTCGCCTCCGACGTGCCGGGCCTCACCGGCTACGTGGTGCGCTTCCGCGGCACCACCCAGGTGGTCTATGGTTCGCGCGGCTACCTGTTCTCCGGCGAGCTGATCTCCCCGCAGAGCGTGGACATGAATGCTCTGTACCGCCAGCGCTATGCGCCAGTGGACGACGCGGCCGCGATCACCCGCCTGGATCATGCCGGGCATCTGATCCGCGAGGGCTCCGCGCACGCCCCACTGCTCTACGCCATCATCGATCCGAACTGCAGCTTCTGCTATCGGTTCTACCACATGGCCGAGCCGCTGATCGGCGCCGGGCGCCTGCAGGTGCGCTGGGTGCTGGTCGGCTTCCTCGAGCGCACCAGTCAGGCGCGCGCCGCGGCGATCCTCGCCGCGGCAGATCCGGCGCGCGCGCTGCGCTTCGATGAGGATCACTTCGACGTGGCGCACGAACACGGCGGCATCGCCCCCGCGCAGCGCATCGCGCCGCAGATTCTCACGGCCCTGAAGCAGCACCTGGACGCGATGAGTGATGTCGGGGGCGACGGCACGCCGACTCTGCTGTACCGGGCACCGAACGGTACCTGGACGGCGCAGGTCGGCCTGCCGACGCAGCACTGGCTCGAGACCTACGCCACGGCGCACGGGCGCTGAACGCTCAGCGGCGCGCGCTCGGACGCCAGCGCCGCAGCAGCAGCGCATTGGCCACCACGCTCACCGAGGACAGTGCCATCGCGGCGCCGGCGAGCACCGGGTTCAACAGCCCCAGGGCAGCCGCCGGCAGTCCGATGACGTTGTAGATGAACGCCCAGAACAGGCCCTGGCGGATCTTGCGATAGGTGGCGCGGCTGACGGCGATGGCATCGCCCACCAGACGCGGATCCCCGCGCATGAGCGTCACCGCCGCGCTCTGCAGAGCCGCATCGGCGCCGGTTCCCATCGCCATCCCGACGTCGGCCGCGGCCAGCGCGGGGGCATCGTTGACGCCGTCCCCGACCATCCCGACCCGGTGCCCGTCGGCCTGCAGCCGGCGCACCTGCTCGGCCTTCTGCGCCGGGCGTACCTCACTCAGCACCCGCTCGATGCCGAGTGCGGCGGCCACCGGCGCCGCGGCGCTCGCATGATCACCGGTGAGCAGGACCGTCGTCACCCCGATGGCCTTCAAGCGCGCCACCGCCTCCGCGGCCTCGGGCTTCAGAGGATCGGCGCAGGCCATCAGCCCGAGCCAGCGCGGCTCGCCGGTCACCTCCGCGATCCACATGAGGGTGTAGCCCTGCGCCTGCAGCCGCTCGGCGGCAGCCGCGGCCGGCGCGATCGGCACCGCCAACTCGCGCATCAGCGCCGCGTTGCCCACCGCGAGGCGCCGACCGGCGAGCTGCGCGAGCAACCCCTGTCCGGGGCGCGCCTGAAACGCCTCGAGCGGCGGCAGGAGGAGCCCTTCGGCCGCAGCTCGCGCCAACACCGCACGCGCGAGCGGGTGTTCACTGCCGCTTTGCGCCGCTGCACTGAGCGCGAGCAGCTCCCGTTCGGGCAGCTCGGGGCTCTCGATCGCCACCACCGCCGGATGTCCGGCGGTGAGCGTGCCGGTCTTGTCGAACACCACGGTGTCGAGCCGGTAGGCGGCCTCGAGCGCCTCGGCGTCGCGGATGAGAATGCCGGCACGGGCCGCCACGCCGGTTCCCACCATGAGCGCAGTCGGCGTCGCGAGCCCGAGCGCACAGGGACAGGCAATCACCAACACCGACACCGCCGCGATGAGCCCGGTGCCGAACTGCCCGGCGATCCCCCACCACAGCAGCCAGGTGAGCGCCGCGACCGCGAGCACGGCCGGGACGAAGATCGCCGCGGCCCGATCGACCAGGCGCTGCACCGGGGGCTTGTGCGCCTGGGCGGACTCCACGAGCGCGATGATGCGCGCCAACACGGAGTGCTCGGCGCTGGCCGTCACCTCGATGCGCAGCAGGCCGCTGCCGTTGATGGCCCCGCCCGTGACCGCCTCGCCCACCGTGCGGCTCACCGGCAGGCTCTCCCCGGTGAGCAGACTCTCATCGAGCTCGCTCGACCCGGCCCGTACGATGCCATCGAGCGCGATGCGCTCCCCCGGGCGCACGATGAGCAGATCGCCCGGCACGAGCGCCTCGAGTGCCACCTCGATCTCCTTCCCCTCGCGCAGCACGTGCGCGCACGCCGGGCGCAGCGCCATCAATTGGCGGATCGCGAGCGTGGTGGCCCGTTTGGCGCGCGCCTCGAGCCACTTACCGGCACTCACCAACGCGATCACCACCGCGGCCGAATCGAAGTACAGCGCCGGATGCGCTTCAGTGAGCATCAGCCCGAGGCTGTAGAAGAACGCCGCCGAGGTGCCGAGCGCCACCAGCAGATCCATGTTGCCCGTACCGGCGCGCAGCGCCTTCCAGGCCCCGCGGTAGAAGCGCGCGCCGATGATGAACTGCACCGGGGCGGCGAGTGCGAGTTCGAGCAGCGCGGGCAGCGCCACCCCGAACATCGGCAGCAACAGCGGTGCACTGAGCAGCCCGGCGGCACTGAGGCGCAGGCTCTCGTGGCGGAAGCGGCGGGCCTGCTCGGCCTGCACGTGCGCCTCGCGGGCCGCACCGCCGGTGAGTTGTGCGTCGTAGCCGGCGCGCCGCACCGCCTCGAGCAGCGCCTCGGACGCAGCGCCTGCGGTCTCGACGGTTGCCCGCTCGGTGGCGAGATTCACCGCGGCGCCGAGGACCCCGGGGACGGCGCGCAGCGCCTTCTCCACCCGCAGAGCGCACGTAGCGCAGGTCATCCCGGAAACGGCGAGCTCATGGGTCTCCTGCGCCACCTCGTAGCCCGCCGCGCGCACCGCGCCGACGAGTTCCTCGACGCTCACGCGGTCCGCGTCGAAGTGTATGTCGGCCCGCTCGGTGGCGAGATTCACGGTCGCCTCGACGGACGGCCGCGCGTTCAGCGCGCGCTCGACCCGCGAGACACAACTGGCGCAGGTCATGCCCTCGATGGGCAGCGTCAGGTGATCGGCAGTCACTTTCTCGGCGGGAACAGCCACGCTCGGCTCCTGCAGACGGCCTCCGGCACCCGGAGTGGATGGGCGTCATGCTATGGCCTGGAGCAGGCTCCAGAGTCAAGACGCGCCGGCGTGCGCGAATCAGATCCGCAGGCAGATCAAACCGTATGCGGATTTATGCGCCGGGGTGGAGGTCTGCGCGCAATGCGCTCGCACTGGCTTCGATGAGTTCTCGCCCTGCCGGGGTCAGCTGCACCCAGGAGGCTCGGCGATCGTCGTCGGCCGCGGTGATCTCCACCAGACCGGCACGTTTGAGCGCGGCACAGAGCCGACTCGCACGCGACTGACCGAGTCCCAGTCGTTCACGCAGCTCACCCATCTTCACCGCGCCCTGCGGCCGAGTCCCCAGCAATACGAGGATCGGCTCGGCAAAACCCGGCAGACGGTTGCCGCTGCCGGCCCTCAGGCCAAGCAGTGCCCCCAGCAGTCGCTGCAGCTCATCGGCGGAAGGGGAGAGCCGCCGTGACATCGCCACCGAACCTAGCAGGTCACCCGGAGCGCCCGCGTGATCGGGGTCTCAGTATAGCCCTGGATCCCCGCTCGGCGAGCAGCGCCGCAGCGTGACTCGTCGGGGCCGCGAGGGCGCCCGTGGCGCTTGCATGCGCGGCCGGGGCCGCTACCATGCCCCGGCCGCGGCGCACAGACCGCAGGAGCACTCCGCGCCCTCACGATGAGCGAAATTCCTCACACCGCGACCCCCGACGCGCCGGGCGCGCCGGCCCCCGCCGAGGCCCGCCCGGCCTGGTGGGTCCGGGTCGTCTCGCGATTGCCGCTGGGGCTGCTGTACCGGGTGGCAGACGTGCTGGGGTGGCTGGCGTTTCGGGTCTTTCCGTACCGCGACGCGGTGGTGCGGGAGAACTTGGCCCGCGCCTTCCCCGACTGGGATGCCGCGCGCATGCGCGAGGTGCGCGGCCAGTACTACCAGGGCTTCGCGGACATGCTGGTCGAGGTGATCAAGTCCGCGACGCTCTCCGCGGCGCAGATCCGCCGCCGCGTGCGCATCGTGAACCTCGAGGCGCCGCGCGAGCACCTGGCCGCAGGACGCTCGGTGCTGCTCGCGGCGGCCCATCAATGCAACTGGGAGTGGATGCTCCTCGGGCTGTCGCTCGAGCTCGGCTATCCACTCGATGCGGCCTACAAGCCGCTGGTGGACCGATGGGCCGAGCGGGAGATGAAGAAAGTCCGCAGCCGCTTCGGCTGCCGTCTGATCCCGGCCAAACAGCTGCTCGCGGACATCCTCAAGCGCGGCGCGGTGACGCGCGCGGTGGCCATGGTGGCTGACCAGGAGCCGACCACGAGTGAACGCAAGCACTGGACGCGTTTTTTGAACCGCGACACCGCGTTCTACATGGGTCCGGAGGAGATCTCGCGCGTCACGCGCTTCCCGGTGTTCTTCATCGCCATGCGACGCGTGCGGCGCGGCCACTACGAAATGCACTTCGTGCCGCTGAGCGGCGCCGGGGAGCGGCTCGAACCCGGTGAGCTCACCGAGCGCTACGTGCAGGCGGTCGAGGCGCAGATCCGCGCCGCCCCGGCCGACTGGCCGTGGTCGCACAAGCGCTGGAAGCTGAAGAAATCCCTCTACGCCGGGCGCTAGGCCCGGCGCAGCTCGCGCGGCAGCCCGAAGGTGATCGTCTCCTCGCGCCCGGCGACCTCACGCGGCACCTCCGCGCCCCACTGGCGCAGCTGCTCGAGCACCGCCCGCACCAGCACCTCCGGTGCCGAGGCCCCGGCGGTGAGTCCGACGCAGCGCTTGCCCTCGAACCACTCACGCTGCAGGTCCTGCGGACCGTCGACGAGGTAACCCGGCACGCCGGCCCGCTCGCCGAGCTCGCGCAGACGGTTGGAGTTCGAGCTGGCGCGCGAGCCGACCACGATCAGGATGTCGCAGTCGACGAGCAGCTTCTTCACCGCATCCTGGCGGTTCTGCGTCGCATAGCAGATGTCCTCCTTGCGCGGGGTCGCGAGCTCAGGGAAGCGCCGCTTCAGCGTCCCGACGATCTCGATCGTGTCATCGACCGAGAGGGTGGTCTGCGTCACGAACGCCAGGCGGGACGGGTCGCTCACCTCGAGGTGCTCGGCCTCCGCGGCGCTGCCGACGAGGTACATCCGCCCGCCGAAGCTGGTGTCGAAGCGGCCCATGGTGCCCTCCACCTCCGGGTGGCCGGCGTGCCCGATGAGAACGACCTCGAGTCCCTCGCGGGCGTAGCGCTGCACTTCCATGTGGACCTTGGTGACCAGAGGACAGGTGGCATCGAACACCTTCAGGCCCCGCTCCTGCGCCTCGTTCTCCACCGCATGGGAAACTCCGTGGGCGGAGAAGATCACGGTGGCGCCCGAGGGCACCTCGCGCAGCTCCTCGACGAACACCGCGCCGCGCTCGCGCAGCCGCTCGACCACGTGCCGGTTGTGCACCACCTCGTGGCGCACGTAGATCGGCGCGCCGAACAGGTCAATGGCCCGCTCCACGATGTCGATGGCCCGATCGACGCCCGCGCAGAAACCGCGCGGATTGGCCAGCAATACTTGCATCAAGTCTCCTCCTCGCCCGACGGGGCGGCGCAACGGCGGCCGTCGCGCAGCACATCGATCAGCAGCAGCGCCGCGCCGATCGTGATACACGAGTCTGCCACATTGAATGCCGGGAAATAGTGTCCGTGCCAGTGCGCACTGATGAAATCCACCACGTAGCCGAGGCGCAGCCGATCGATCAGATTGCCGAGCGCCCCGCCGAGGATCAGCGCGAGCGCCGCGCAGAGCAGCCCCTGGCGACGCGCCTTGAGGCGCCCGAGATACCCGACGATCAGCACCGCCACCCCGAGGGCGAGGGCGGTGAGCACCCAGCGCTGCCAGCCGGACTGATCGGCGAGGAAGCTGAAGGCCGCGCCGCTGTTGTACGCCAGCGTCAGATCGAGCACCGGCAGCACTGGCGTCGCGACGTGAAAGCTGAGGTGGCGCACCACCCAGGCCTTGCTCGCCTGATCGAGCGCGATGACCGCGAGCGACAGCCACAGCCACGCCCGTCCCGTCAGCGATCCGCCCTGCGCCTGCGTCGTGCCGGCCGATTCCGTTTGCGATGAGTTCATATGAAATGCCGCTCCTCGCCCGGCCCCTCGACGTTACTGACGCAGCGGCCGCACAGCTGCGGATGCGCAGCGTGGGCACCCACATCGGGCCGACGCTGCCAGCAGCGCACACACTTGCCGTCCTGCGTTGCCTTGACCGCCACCCACACCGACTCGCTGCCGGTGTTCAGCGCCCCTGCGGCGCCCGCCGGCGCCGAGGCGGCGCGGTGCACCCGCGCATGCGAGGTGATCAGGAAAAAGCGCAGCTCCTCCCCGAGCGCATTGTACCGCTCGTACTCGCCTGGCCCGCAGTAGACGTCCACCTCAGCATCGAGCGGCGCACCGATCTGCCCCGCATCGCGCAACTTCTCCAGCTCGCGCGTCACATCAGCGCGCAGCGCGAGCAGCGCCGGCCAGTCGATGCGCTCGGCTGGCACCGGTGGCAGTGCATGCCAGGTGGCGAGGAACACCGACTCGCCGTGCTCACCGGGCAGGTACTGCCAGATCTCCTCGGCGGTGAACGAGAGGATCGGGGCGAGCCAGCGCACCATGCTCTCGGCGATGTGATACAGGGCCGTCTGCCCCGAGCGGCGCGCGTTCGAAGCGGCCCGCAGCGTGTACATGCGGTCCTTCAGAACATCCAGATAGAATGCCCCGAGCTCGACGCTGCAGAAGTTGTGTACCTTCTGGTAGATCAGGTGGAACGCGTAGCGGCGGTAGGCCTCGCGGATCTCCTCCTGCAGCGCCGCGGCGCGCCCGATCGCCCAGCGGTCGATGGCGAGCAGCGCCTCGGGGGCGAGCACGTCGCGCGCCGGATCAAAGCCATCGAGGTTGCCGAGCAGGTAGCGCACCGTGTTGCGGATGCGTCGGTAGGAGTCCGACATGCGCTTCAAGATCTCGTCCGAGACGCTCATCTCGTTGGCATAGTCGGTCGCCGAGACCCACAGGCGCAGCACATCGGCCCCGAGGCTGTTCATCACCTTCTGCGGGGCGACCACGTTGCCGAGGGACTTCGACTGCTTGCGCCCCTGCTCATCGACCGTGAAGCCGTGCGTGAGCACCGCGCGGTACGGGGCGCGCGCGTAGAGCGCCTCGGATATCAGCAGCGAGCTGTGGAACCAACCGCGATGCTGATCGGAGCCCTCCAGGTACAGATCAACCGGCGCGGCGATCTCGGGCCGCTCGTGACCGACGCACTCGAAGGACAGGCCGGAGTCGGCCCACACGTCCATCACGTCGGCGACCTTCTCATAGACGCTCGCCTCGGCGCCGAGCAGCTCGAGCGGATCGAGCGCGAACCAGGCCTCGATCCCCTCGCGCTCGACGCGCTCGGCGACTTGCTCGATCAGCTCGGCGGTGCGCGGATGCAGCGCGCCGCTGCTCGAATGCACGAACAGCGGAATGGGCACGCCCCAGAGCCGCTGGCGCGAGATGCACCAGTCGGGGCGCACCTCGATCATGCTGCTGATGCGCTGCTCGCCCCACTCGGGCGTCCACTGGACACCCCTGATGTCGCGCAGCGCGTTGGCGCGCAGGCCGTTGGTGTCCATGCCGATGAACCACTGGGGGGTGGCGCGGAAGATGACCGGGGTCTTGTGCCGCCAGCAGTGCGGATAGCTGTGCGCAAGTGACACGTGCGCGAGCAGCCGCCCGTGCGTGCGCAGCGTCTCGATCAGCACCGGGTTGGCCTCATCGACGCGCAGGCCCGCCACCAGGGGCGTATCGGGCAGAAAGCGCCCGTCGTTGCCGACCGGGTTCACCACGGCGAGCCCGTAGCGCCGACCCACCGCGAAGTCCTCCTGGCCGTGCCCGGGCGCGGTGTGCACCGCGCCGGTACCGGCCTCGAGGGTCACGTGCTCGCCCAGGATCACCGGCACGCGGCGCGCCTGGAATGGATGCTCGAGCTGAAGCCCCTCGAGCGCGCGGCCGTCGGTCTCGGCGAGCACGCGCGGCTCGTGCGCCCCGTAGCGCGCGAGGCAGGCCTCGATCAGCTCCGTGGCGAGCACCAGCCGCCGGTGCACACCCTCGATCTCGGTTTGAAGCAGCGCGTACCGGAGCGTCTCCCCGAGCGCGACGGCCTGGTTCGCCGGCAGCGTCCAGGGCGTGGTGGTCCAGATGACGAGCTCGACCGGTGCTGCGCCCAGGGCCGCGGCGGTGAGTCCGAAGCGCCGGGCGAGATCGGCGAGATCGGCAACGGGGAACCCGACGTCGATCGCCGCAGAGGTGCGCTCGGCGTACTCCACCTCCGCCTCGGCGAGCGCCGAGCGGCAGTCAAGACACCAATGCACCGGCTTGACGCCCTTGTAGACGTGGCCGTTGCGGATGATGTGTCCGAGGGCCCGGATCTGCTGCGCCTCGTAGCGCGGGGCCATGGTGAGGTAAGGCCGCTCCCAGTCCCCGAGCACCCCGAGGCGCTTGAAGTCACGCCGCTGCAGTTCGACCTGCTCGGCCGCATAGGCGCGACAGGCGGCCCGAAAGGCGGCCGCATCGAGCTTGCCGCCGGCCCGGCCGTGTTTCTTCTCCACCTGCAACTCGATCGGCAGGCCGTGGCAGTCCCAGCCGGGAATGTAGGGCGCATCGAATCCCTCGAGCGTGCGCGCCTTGACGATGATGTCCTTGAGGATCTTGTTGACCGCGTGCCCGATGTGGATCGTGCCGTTGGCGTACGGCGGCCCATCGTGCAGCACGAAGCGCGGCCGGCCGCGGGCGCGCTCGCGCAGCTTTGCGTAAATGCCGCGCGCATCCCAGTCGGCCACCATGGCCGGTTCGCGCTGAGCCAAGTCCGCCTTCATCGGAAAGCGCGTAGCGGGCAGGTTAATCGTGTGCTTGTAATCGGACATGAGCTTGCCGTTGCCGTCCCCGGCCCTCGGCCGGATCAAACTTCCAAAATCGTTCGGGCTGCCTCGGCATCCCGGTGCATCTGCGCCACGAGTGCCTCGAGGGTCTCGAAACGCACCTCCTCGCGCAGCTTCGCCACGAACTCCACTTCGAGCTGCCGGCCGTACAGGTCGGCGGAAAAATCAAACAGGTGCACCTCGAGCAGCAGCGCCCCGCCGCCGACCGTCGGGCGCCGCCCGAGGCTGGCGACCGCCGGTCGTGCCGTCGCACCGATGCCGTGCACGCGCACCGCGAAGATGCCCTCAAGGGGCGCACGCCGGCGCCGCAGCGCGAGGTTGGCGGTCGGATACCCGAGGCGCCGCCCGAGCCGCTCCCCGCTGATCACCCGGCCGCGGATCGTGTAGGGCCGTCCGAGCAGCCGCGCGGCCCGCCTGAACTCTCCCGCCGCGAGCGCCGCGCGCACCGCGCTGCTGCTGACACGCTCACCCTCGAGCATCACCGGCGGCAGCACTTCGGTCTGAAAGCCAAGCCGCCGGCCCGCCGCACAGAGCTGCTCGGCGTTCGCCTCGCCGTGTCGTCCGAAGCGAAAATCGTGCCCGACCACCACCACCGGAGTGCGCAGCTGCTCGGCGAGCAGTCGCGCAAATCCCTCGCCCGAGAGGCTGCGCAGCGACTCATCGAAGCGCAGGACCCAGAGCACCTCGAGGCGAAGCGCCTCGAACACCTGCCAGCGCTCGCGGAACGTGGTCAGCCGCGCCGGGCAGTCCTCCCCGGCCAGGTACTCGCGCGGCATGGGCTCGAATGTCAGCACCATCGAGGGGCATTCGAGCCGTCGGGCGTGCCCCGCGACACGCTCGAGCAGCGCCTGGTGCCCGAGGTGAATGCCGTCGAAAGTCCCGATCGTGACGACGCAGCCCCGCTGACGCTCGCCTAAACCATTGAGTCCGCGAATCAGCTGCATCGGCCGCCCGAGCCGTCACTCCCGCACAAAAGGGTGTAAGAATACCGCAATCCGTCCGCCGCAGCAGGCAGATGCACGCGCCCGCCTGAGTGCGGCGGCGTTGACAATGGGCGGGCGCATCCGCAGACTATCGGGCCCCCGAGTCCGGGGTCCCGAGTGATACGGAGCGATTGTGGCCAACACGAAGTCCGCCGAAAAAGCGGCCCGCCAAGCCGAAGAACACCGCGCGCGCAACATTGCGCTGCGCTCGCGCATGCGCACTGCAATACGCAATGTGATCGCCGCCATTACCGGCGGTGACAAGACCGCCGCGCAGACCAGCTACCAGACCGCCGTGCCGGTCATCGACAGCCTGGTCAACAAGCGCATCATTCACCGCAACAAGGCGGCTCGTCACAAGAGCCACCTGGCCGCGCGCATCCGCTCGATGCCGTGAGCCGACGGACAGTGCGCGGCGCTGCGCCGCGCACCACCGTCCGAGTGTCGAATTCAGCGATTCACGGCGACTCAGACTGGCTCACCGCCGGTCTGTTCGGCCCGTGCCTCGCGTTCCGCGGCCGCCTGTTCCTCAAGAAACCTCATCACGGCCTCGCACAACTCGCGCGTGCCCTGACCGGTCGCCCCAGAGATCAGAAACCGCGGGCCGCGGTAGCGCAGGCGGCGAACGATGTCGCGTGCGCGCTGCTCGGCTTCGGGTGCCGGTAGCAGATCGGATTTGTTCAGCACCAGCCAGCGTGGCTTGACGGCGAGCTCAGGACTGAATTTCTTCAGCTCCGCGACGATCGCACGCGCCTCGGTGACCGGGTCTATGGCCGGATCGAGCGGCGCGATGTCGACGATGTGCAGCAGCACCCGGGTGCGCTGCAGGTGCTTCAGAAAGCGAATCCCGAGTCCCGCCCCCTCTGCCGCCCCTTCGATCAGACCGGGTATGTCGGCCATCACGAAACTTCGATGCTCACCGACGGCGACGACACCGAGGTTCGGGTAGAGCGTCGTGAACGGATAGTCCGCGACCTTCGGCCGAGCAGCCGACACCGCGCGGATGAGGGTGGACTTGCCGGCATTGGGCTGACCCAGCAGACCGACGTCGGCCAGCACCTTCAGCTCGAGCTCGAGTACGCGCTTCTCGCCTGGGAGTCCGGGACCGTACTGACGCGGGGTGCGATTGGTGCTCGACTTGAAGCGCTGGTTGCCCCAGCCGCCCTTGCCCCCGCGGGCCACGGCGAGCACGTCGCCTTCGTGGGTCAGGTCACCGAGGGTCTCACCGGTATCCGCATCGCGCACGACGGTGCCGATGGGCACCGGAATGTACAGATCCTCGCCGCTGCGCCCCGTGCAGTCGTTGCTCGAGCCGGGCTCCCCGTGCGGGGCGCGCCAGAGCCGCTCGATCCGAAAATCGACCAGAGTATTGATGCCGGCGGCGGCGCGCAGGTAAACGCTGCCGCCATGGCCACCGTCACCGCCGTCGGGACCGCCGAAGGGAACGAACTTCTCTCGGCGGAAACTGGTGCTGCCGCGACCGCCGTTGCCGGCCTGAACCCGCAGCTTCGCCTCGTCAACGAATTTCATGACTGTGTCCCAGACGAAAACCCCGGCGCGAAGGCCGGGGCATTCAGGGATTCGAGGCGGCGCCGGGCGCCGGCCCTCAGGCTTGCGCCGCCGCCGTCTCGGGCAGCACGCTGACGAAGGTGCGCTGCTCGGCACCCTTGCGCTGGAACAGCACGGTGCCGTCCACCTTGGCAAACAAGGTGTGGTCGACGCCGATGCCAACGTTCGTGCCGGCATGCATATGCGTGCCTCGCTGACGGACGATGATGTTGCCGGCGATCACATGTTCGCCGCCGAAACGCTTCACGCCCAGCCGTTTGGAATGGGAGTCGCGGCCGTTCTTGGTACTGCCGCCTGCCTTTTTATGTGCCATGTCTGCAGTCTTCCGATCGAATTAGAAGCGCGTCAACCCGCGCTGATGGCCGTCACCTTCACCTCGGTGAAGTGCTGACGGTGAGTCTTCTGGCGCAGGTAGTGCGCGCGGCGCTTGAATTTCACCACCGAGACCTTGCGGCCCTTGCCGTGGCGGACCACGGTGGCGGTCACCTTGCCGCCCGCGAGCAGCGGCTTGCCGAGCTTGATCTCGGCGCCCTCGCCGACCAGCAGCACGTGGTCGAATTCGACCGTCGCGCCAGGCTCAGCGTCCAATTTCTCAATGCGCAGCACCCCGTCCTGGGTTACGCGATACTGCTTTCCACCGGTGGCGATCACTGCGTACATAAGCTATTGAACCAGAACGAGGGACTTGACGAAGGGCGGGCATTCTAATGGGCCGCCCCGTCGCGGTCAAACGCTTGATGCGCTCGCCCTGAAGGGGCGCGCACGGAGGCGCGCTGCGTCCCTCCGACGCGCTCGATGCGAGCGCGTCGATCGTCGCCTTTTTCATACGCTTAGGCGTGCGGCATACCCTCCGGTCGGCTAGGATGCGCGGCTGAATCTAAAGTTCCTCACTAATGACCCTTGAAGAAATCCGAGCGCTCGTCGCGGCCGATCTGGTCGCTGTCGATGAGGTGATCCGCCAGCGCCTGAAAAGCGCAGTGCCGCTGGTCGACCAGATCGCCGAGCACATCATTTCCGGTGGCGGCAAGCGACTGCGGCCGCTGCTGGTGGTGCTTGCGGGGCGTGCCTGCGGGCATCAGCCGGGGCACATCGAGGCGGCGGCGTTCATCGAATTCATCCACACCGCGACGCTGTTGCACGATGATGTGGTCGACGGCTCCTCGCTGCGCCGCGGACGCTACACGGCGAACGAAGTCTTCGGCAACCAGGCGAGCGTGCTGGTGGGGGATTTCGTCTACTCGCGCGCCTTCCAGATGATGGCCTCGCTCACCTCCCAACCGGTCATGGAAATCATGGCCGAGGCGACCAACGTGATCGCCGAGGGCGAGGTGATGCAGCTGATGAATGCACATGACCCGCAGACCACCGAGCAGCGCTACCTGGAGGTCATCTATCGCAAGACGGCCAAGCTGTTCGAGGCCGGCGGGAACGTCGCCGCCGTCCTCGCGGGCGGTCCGCAGCCGCTGCGCCAGGCGCTCGCGGCGTACGGCCGGCACCTCGGCACGGCCTACCAACTGGTCGATGACGTCCTCGATTACCGCTCCGATCCGGCCGAGCGCGGCAAGAACCTGGGCGATGATCTGGCCGAGGGCAAGCCGACGCTGCCGCTGATTCATGCGCTGCGCCGGGGCACCGAGGCGCAGCGCGCGGTGATCCGCCAAGCCATCGAGCAAGGCGGCGCGGAGCTCGAACCGATCATCGAGGCGATCGAGGCCACCGGCGGGCTCGATTATGCTGCCCGCCTCGCCCAGGAAGCGGCTGACCAGGCGCTTCAGTCCCTGAAGGCGCTGCCGGATACGCCTTACAAACGCGGCTTAGCGGCGCTGGCGCACTTCGCGGTGGAACACACCACCTGATCGGTGAGCCGGTCATCGTGGCCGGTCCATCGTGCAATTGGCGTTGAAGCGCGGACGCCGGTTCAGTACACTTCGCGGCCCCGCCACTGAGTGCCTCCACCGGGCAGCGGGTTCCTTCTCTCGGGGTGTAGCTCAGCCTGGTAGAGCACTACGTTCGGGACGTAGGTGTCGCAGGTTCAAATCCTGTCACCCCGACCAAAAGTTTCCTTGTAAATCAAGGAAATAGACGCCCTGACGCAGGGGCTTTTGTCTTTCTAGCGCAGCCTGGTGGCAATCTGGTGGCAATCGCTTGCCCTTCGTGCCACCGATGCGCAGGCAGGATAAAACTCATTCCCTAGACCTTGCTCCACAACAGACGGAGCAACGTCATGGCTTCCATCGAGAACCGCTCGCGATTCAAGGTCACGGTCCAGAACCGGAGCGACCTCACCCGCACCTTCATCCACAGCGCGCTCAAGGCGGTGAAGGCATACATCGAGGAGCTGAAGGCCAAAGGCCTCAAGCCCAAAGTGTCGCGGCTGAATGATTCCTTCGCGGTGCGCGTGCGTCAGGTCGGCTACCCGGACCAGACTCTGTTCGCCGACTCCGAGAGCGAAGCTGTCGAAATCCAGCAGCGCATCGAGTCCGAACGCCGCCAGGGACTGTTCGTCGACTACGGCAAGGCTCGCCGGTTCTCGTTCGGCGACCTGCTCGCCCGCTACCTGCGCGAGGAGTCGCCACGCCACAAGGGATTCGAGGTCGAGGGTTACATCATCAACGCCATCCTTGAAGATGCCGGGCTGTCCCGCGTGGACCTCGCAGCCGCGTACGCAGCGCACAAGAACCCGCATCCCAGCCTGGCCGGCAAGAAATTCCCCCGTCCGACAGGCAAGAAGAGGCGCGAAGCGTCGGTCACCTCGCGCTTCATCCTGAAGAGCTTCGCCGAACTGCTGCCGACCGACTTCAATGACTACATCGACGACAGATGCCAGTCGGTCGCCGCATCGACAGCGGACCGCGAGGTGGACATCTTCTCGGCCGTGTGCCGCATGGCAATCGATACCTGGCGTATTGCCGTCGCGCAGAACCCGATGGCTGGGGTCAAGCGCCCGAGTTATTTCAACGAGCGTGACCGCCGCTTGCAGGGCGACGAAGAGCAGCGCCTGCTCGATGCAGCCCACGCAGAGGATGTCAAGCAATCCATCGCAGCACGACTCGAAGAGCTCATGGGCACCGAGCGCGCAAAGTCGCAGGACGCGGCGACGACTTATCGCCGAAAGGTCATCATCAGCGCAGCTCGCGCGGCGTATGCGGCCGAAGCGGAATCCACCTACGTGCATGTCCCGCTGTTCGAGACGTTCGTGAATTTCCAACTGATGACTGGCGCGCGCCGCAGCGAGGCTCTGTCGATGACCTGGGACCGCATCGACTTCGACAGCCAGACCGCATTCATTCCCGAGTCGAAGAACGGGCGTCCCCGCAAGTTGCCGCTGCGCAAAGATTTATTGGAGTTGCTGAGACGCCTGCCGCGCACCGACCTGCACGTGTTTCCGGTCAGCCTGGACGCCCTTCGTAACGCGTGGGGACGCATCTGTGAGGCGGCCGGCTTGGTCGGTGAGCATGACCTGCACATCCATGACCTACGGCACGAGGCCATCTCCCGTGTCGCCGATGCCGGCGCCAAGCTGCCGGGTGGCTTCTCGCTCTTGGACCTGCAAGCGTTCTCCGGGCATCGGGACACGCGCATGCTGCTTCGCTACACGCACCTGTGCACACCCAGCCTGGCCAAGCGCCTGGACGAAGCGTTCGCCGACCAGCAACAAGTCAGCCTACACCGTGGTCAGCGCCGACTGAAACGAGGCGCCACGCTGACCATGAAGGAGGTCGTCAACACGCTGCCGAGTGCGAGGCAACCTGCTGCTGTCACGGAAGCACGGCCTGACGGCGGCGCCCTCCAAGACCTATTGCCGAGCAACGTCGTCCGGTTCCGCCCCAAGCGGCGAGCTTGACTTGAACTGCGGGAGACAGAGGGCGAACCGCAGGGCGCCATACGGTTCCCGCTGTCATCGGGTCAATCCGCGGGCGGGCGTCCGTTGCAGGTCGAGTGCAGCCTCCTTGATGTCCAGCCGAGACATGGCTCTGGGCAACAGTTCCTTGTCGTCGGTATAGAGCGTCACGCCGTGACTGGCACGGCTGATAGCCACGTAATACAGGCTCTGATTAGCCATCGCTCCGCTCACGTCGGCATCCATCAACACCCGGTTGCAGGTCTGGCCTTGCGCCGCATGAATAGTGGTGCAGTAAGCATGGTCCACCCGCAGCGGCTGGCTCATATCCAGCATGAGTGTACGATTCCTGTCGACCGTGACCATCAGTTCGCTGGCCGCAGGGTCGATGGACTTGACGGTTCCGGTCTGGCCATTGACGACGCCAAGTCTGTAGTCGTTCGCAGTGAAGCGGATGCGGTCGCCGACCGCGACCTCGCGTTGCTCCGCGCGGTGCACCGCAACATGCGGCATTGCTGTCGGCCGCCACTGCACCGTCTGCCCATCCTGCCGACGCAAGGTAATGCAGCCCGGAGCAGCCTCGACGACTTCCGCCGTATCGCCGCGCCGGAGGCCAATGCTCTCGTAGTGCCGTAGCGCCTCAACGATGTCGCCGGGCGCGTAGCTCAACGAGCTTTGCACCTGCGCCCGTGTGAGGTCGCGCCCCTCCAGCACGGTCACCGCGACGCCAGAGCCCGCCAGCCCGAGCCGCTGACGCACGCGTTCATTGATAGCCCGCCGGGCGCGGTTCGTGCCGGCCACGGCCAGCGTCTGCAACCGTTCCTCGGGCAGGCGTAACACGTAGTCCCTGGCGATACGCTCGTAACGGTCGGTGGCGTGCGGCACCTCGGCAACCGTCGCCGAGAGCTTCTTCAGCGAGGCCTCGACCCTGCCCTCCGCCGCATCCATGACAGCGCCTCGCAGCTTTTCGTTCTGCTGGCGGAGTATCTCGGCCATCCGCACCACCGCCAAGCCGTGCTCCTGGAGCTGGCGGAACGGCGCACCGGCTTCAACAGCCTTCAACTGGCCAGTGTCGCCGACCAGCACAGCGCGTGCTCCAGCCTCCTCGACCGCCGACAGCAGCGCGTGCATGTCGCGCAAGCTCACCATGCCTGCCTCGTCCACGACCACCATCGTCCGGTCGTCCATGCGCCGACCACTCGCGAGGAAGCCCGCGATGGTCATGGTCTCGAAGCCGCCCGCCGCCAGCTCGCGCGCCGCCGCTGCCGAAGGTGCGAGCCCAATGGCTTTGAACTCGTCCCCCAGGTTCTCGGAGATAGTACGCAGCATTGCCGTCTTACCGGTGCCCGCGAGCCCCTGAACGCCCACGATGCGATGGTGGGTGGACAGCACCAACTCTGCCGCGCGCCGCTGCCCGGCGGTGAGGTGGGCGCCAAGTGCCGGTGTCAGGGTCGAGCCCGCGTCTACCGCGTCGAAAAGCCTCCCCTGTCGCGGTTCCCAGATAGCCGTCGTCAGCGCGTCCTTGCCCCGTCGCTCGATGTCCAACATCGCGCGCTCCATCGCTTGCGCGCCTGGTGTGGTGTGACGCCGACCATCA
>JBMFWZ010000011.1:0-52585 GCA_049964755.1 Steroidobacteraceae bacterium
GCCCTGGGCATCCAGGAGCTTTAGCGTCGCCTCACCGAGCATCGCATCGAACTGTTTCAGGACCGAGCCGGTTCGCAGGACGAGATCGACGCGGGCGCCGAGCGCGGCGAAGATCCCCGCGAACTCCACGGCGATATACCCGCTGCCGACCACCGCGACGCGCGCGGGGCGCGAGGTCAGGTCGAAGAAGCCGTCCGAGGTGATGCCGAGCTCCGCGCCCGGCACCGGCGGGACTACCGGATGGCCGCCGGTGGCGACGATGATGTGCGGGGCGCCGAAGTGCTCGGAGCCGACCGTGACGTGTGTGCGGTCGGCGAACGCGGCGCGACCGCGCCGCAGCGTCACGCCGCGTTTGTCCAGATTGCCCGCGTAGATGCCGTTCAGACGCTCGATGTACGCGTCGCGCTTGGTCTTCAATGCCCCCCAGTCATGGTCGTTCGCGCTCGGCGAGAAGCCGTAACCAGCCGCATCGTGCAGGCCTTCGGCCAGATCCGCCGCGTACCACATGACCTTCTTCGGCACGCAGCCGACGTTCACGCAGGTACCGCCGAGCCGATGCGACTCGATGAGCAGCACCTTGGCACCGTATTCCGCGGCGCGCTGCGCGGCGGCGAGCCCGCCGCTGCCGCCGCCGATGACGATCAAATCCCACTGGGTCATGGCACGTCCCGGATGCGAATCAAGGGGCTACTTCGCCGTGCCGGTCCGGGGCGAGGTTTTAGCGGCGCCCGCGGCGCGCTTGGCGCCCGTGCGCGCGCGGCTCTTGGGAGCGGGCGTGGCCTTCTTTCCCGTCGGCTTGGCCCGCGGTCGCGCCGCAGCGCTCTTCTTCGCCGGCGGCGGCGTCTCGGCCGGCGCTGCGGCCGGTGCCTTGGTGGCCCCGGCGCGCTTGCCTGCGCCGCGCCCGAAGCGGCCGCGCCCGCGCGCGGGGGCCTGCGCCAGCAGCGTGCGGCACTCCTCGAGCGTGAGTGACTTCGGTTCCCGGTCCTTAGGGATCTTGGCGTTCTTGGTGCCGTCGGTGACGTACGGGCCGTAGCGGCCGTTGAGCACCTGAATGTTTTCGACGCCGAAGTCGTTGATGATGCGGTTGGCGTCGGCCTCCTTTTTCAGGCGGATCACCTCGAGCGCGCGCTCCAGGGAGACGGTATACGGATCGTCCTCCTTCAGAGAGACGTACTTGCTGCCGTACTTGACGTACGGACCGAAGCGACCGATGTTCGCCACGACGCTCTCGCCCTCGGCGGTGTCCCCGAGTGCGCGCGGCAGCTTGAACAGTTCCATGGCCTCGGCGAGCGTCACCGAGTCCATCTTCTGGCCCGGCCGCAACCCGGCGAACCGCGGCTTCTCCTCATCGTCCTTGGTGCCGATCTGCACGAACGGTCCGAAGCGGCCCATGCGCACGCTGACGGGCTTGCCGCTCGTCGGGTCGGTGCCGAGCTCGCGCGCCTGGGCGACCTGCTCGCGCGTCACGTTCTTCTCGGTCTGCTCGACCTGCTGGATGAACGGCTTCCAGAACTTCTCGAGCGGCGTGGTCCAGGTTTCCTCCCCGCGCGAGACGGCATCGAGTTCGTCCTCCATGGCGGCGGTGAAGCCGTACTCGACGTAACGATGGAAATGGTCGGTGAGGAAACGGTTGACGATCTTGCCAATGTCCGTGGGGATGAAACGCCGGTTGTCCATCTCGACGTACTCGCGGTCCTGCAGCGTCGAGATGATGGTTGCGTAGGTCGAGGGGCGACCGATGCCGTGCTCCTCGAGCGCTTTGACGAGCGAGGCTTCGCTGAAGCGCGGTGGTGGCTCGGTGAAGTGCTGCGCGGCGCTGAGGGCGATCAACTCGACGCGGTCACCTTCGTGCAGCGGCGGTAGCGCGTGGTCCTCATCATCGCTCTTGGTATCGTCGGTGCCTTCCTGGTAGACCGAAATGTAGCCTGGCTTGACCAGCGTCGAGCCCGTCGCTCGCAGCACGTGACGTTCCGGTCCATTGGGACCGGCCAACATGTCAGCTGCGACCGTGTCGAAGACCGCCACGGCCATCTGCGAGGCGACCGCGCGCTTCCAGATGAGTGTGTACAACCGATACAGATCGTTGTCGATCTTGCCCTCGACCTCCGCCGGCGTGATGGCCGCGGAGGTCGGCCGGATGGCCTCGTGCGCCTCTTGCGCGTTCTTCGATTTGGTCTTGAAGGCGCGTGGCTCTTCGGCCACCTCGTCCTGGCCATACAGCCGCGCCGCCACCGCGCGGATCTCCTGCACGGCCTCCTGGGCGAGCGACACCGAGTCGGTACGCATGTAAGTGATCAGGCCGACGTTGCCCTCGCCGAGGTCGACGCCTTCGTAGAGCTGTTGCGCCAGGCGCATGGTACGCCGGGCGTTGTAGCCGAGTTTGCGCGCCGCCTCCTGCTGCAGCGTCGAGGTGGTGAACGGGGGGGCCGGGGTGCGCCGGCGCTGCTTGCGCTCGACCGCGAGCACCTCGAGCTGCCCCGGGGTCTGAAACTCGCTCGCCTCCCCGCGCGCACCGCTGGCCTGTTGCAGCGCGCGCTCGACCTCGCGCGCCGCGGTCTCATCCGTAAAGGAAAACTGCTCGACCTTGCGGCCGCGGTACTCGAGCAGCTTCAGCGGGAAGGGCGCATGGGCGGCGCGGCTCGTGCCTTGGCCATCGAGCGTCCAGTACTCCCGGGCGACGAATGCGTCGATCTCGGCCTCGCGCTCGCAGATCATGCGCAGCGCCGGGCTTTGCACACGTCCGGCCGAGAGGCCGCGGCGGACTTTCTTCCAGAGCAGCGGGGAGAGATTAAAGCCGACCAGGTAATCGAGCGCGCGGCGTGCCTGCTGCGCATTGACCAGGTCGAGCGACAGGTCGCGCGGTTGTTCGACCGCCGCGCGGATCGCATTGCGCGTGATCTCGTAGAACACCACGCGATGCACCGTCTTGCCTTCGAGCTCCCCGCGGGCAGCGAGGATCTCCTTCAGGTGCCAGGCGATCGCCTCGCCCTCTCGGTCCGGGTCGGTTGCGAGGTACAGCGCCTTGGATTTCTTCAGGCCGCGGGCAATGCTCTCGACGTGGCGCTCGTTCTTCTCGAGCACCTGATAGCGCATCGCATAGCCGTGCTCGGTATCGACCGCGCCTTCCTTCGGCACCAGATCGCGCACGTGGCCGTAGGAGGCCAGTACCTCGAAGTCCTTGCCCAGGTATTTCTTGATCGTCTTCGCCTTGGCCGGCGACTCGACGACAACCAGATTATCTGCCATGTCTGTACCGTGTCCGTTTCAGTGCCGCACGACCCTGCGCTCGCTCGCCATCAGCGCCTCGAAGCGCGCAAATGCGGCGTCTTCGGCGGGCTGCACGGACAGCGCCAGCAGGACCACCCACCGCAGCTGCTCGAGCGTCGGTTCGGCCACATCGAGTGCCAGCGTGCGCTCGATGACCAGTTCACGCTGTTCGAGCGTGAGCACCCCGTCCCGATCGAGCCGGGTGAGAAATTCTCGGCACTCGTCCGAGAGCCGCCCGAGTTCGCCCTCGGCGAAGATCCGCACCGCCCGCCGGGCGGGCGTACGCTCGGCCGCTGCCGCGTGCTGCGACCCGGCCGCGAGCACCGAGAGCCATTCCATCGCATCTGCCACCTCCGCGACCGTGAACCCCTTGTGCGCAAGCGCCGAGAGGATCTGCCGGCGTGCCGGAACATCCGCTCGGTCCGCCATCAGATAATGGTCGTAAACGTAGATCAGAACGTCGAGAACGCAGCCGGTTGTCATTGATCAAGCAGCAGTCAGTGCGAATCGATTCGGCCGCCACGCGGCCGCCGGAGTACGGCGCGCAGCGCCCCAACGGCGCCAGGATCACCCCCCCCTGCCGGGCCGATCGGTGCGCCGCAACAACCGAGCCGGCCGCGAGAGAATCGAAGGTCGCCGGCTCAAAGCCGAGCGCATCTAACAGCATTTCATATTCCTTGTCCAATGTCCGGCCCGGTCGATTTTGTATAACGCCATGATTTGTATATATTTTTTTGGGCTCGGACCGAGTCCGGATTGGCGCGCGCACCCTCCCGTAGGGCCACGCCCGGGCTCACGGCGCTCGGCCGTTCATCCGCCCGCGCGGTACGCCGGTTTGCTACTGTGCGCGCGCATGAAATACCGGCACCTTCACCATGCGGGCAACTTCGCTGACGTGCACAAGCACGTGACGCTCCTGGCGCTGCTCGCGGCCCTCGTGCGCAAAGACAAGGGCTTTCTGTACTTCGAGACCCATGCCGGTCGCGGTGTGTACGACCTCGCCGATTCGACGGGTGAGGCGGCCGGAGGCATCGAGCGACTGCAGGCCGCACGGTGCGCTGCGCCGGAGCTGCAGGCTTATCTCGCGCGCGTGGTCGCGCTGCGCCGGGCGCGGGGGGCCGCGCGCCTCTACCCCGGTTCGCCCTGGCTCGCCACCACCGCACTGCGCCCGCAGGACCGGGCGGTGCTCGTCGAGCTCCTGCCCGAGGAGGCTCGGGCCCTGCGCCGCGCACTGCGCGCCGATGACGTAGGTGCGCCGCTGCGCATCGAGAGCGGCGAGGGCTTCGCACACTGGCAAGCGGCGCTGCCGCCGCCGCAGCGGCGGGCGCTGACGCTGATCGATCCGCCCTATGAGGACACGCGCGAGGACTTTGATCGAGTGCGGACCGAGCTGGCTGCGGCGCTGCGCCGCTTTCCGACAGGCGTCGTCGCGGTCTGGTATCCGGTGAAGGACGCGCGCGACACGCAGCGCTGGCTCGCCGGGATTCAGCGAGCCGTCGAGCGACCGATGCTGGCGGCCGAGCTGCGGCTGTTTCCCTGCGACTCGCGCGTCGCACTGAACGGCTCGGGGATGCTGATCGTCAATCCGCCGTATCAACTCGACGTCCGCATGGGCGAGTGGCTCGCTGAACTGCACGCGCACCTGCAGGCGCCCACCGGCATTGCCGGCGCGGTGCGCTGGCTGACACGGCCGGCAGCGTGACAGGGCAGCCGGCGCGGGCGCAGAATCGGCCCCATGGAAGGGAGAGTGGATCAGTACGCCGTGGTGGGTCACCCGGTCGCCCATAGTTTCTCCCCGTTCATCCACTCGTTGTTCGCGCGCCAGACCGGCCAGTCGCTCAGCTACCGGTTGATGGACGTCCCGCCGGAGCGCTTCACCGAGCAGGTGTACGAGTTCTTTGCCAGCGGCGGGCGCGGCCTGAATGTGACGCTGCCGCACAAGACGCGGGCGCTGGCGCTCGCGCACGAGCTGACGGAGCGGGCGCGCCTGGCGGGGGCTCTCAATACCTTGGCGGCGCGTCGCGACGGCACGCTGCTCGGGGACAACACCGACGGGGCCGGACTGGTGCAAGACCTGACGGTCAACCTGCGCGTACCGATCCGCGGGCGCAGCATCATGCTGATCGGCGCTGGCGGCGCGGCGCGCGGGGTGATTGCACCGCTGCTGGCCCTGGAGCCGCAGCGGATCGTGATCGCCAATCGCACCGCCGAGCGCGCCGCGGCGCTCGCCGCGGCGTTCACCGCGCTCGGCGCCGTCGAAGGTTATGGTTTCGGTGAGCTCGGGGCGCAGCCCTTCGACCTCATCGTCAATGCCACGTCGGCGAGTCTCACCGGAGAGCTGCCCGGGGTGCCGGCAGAGCTGTTTGGGCCGGACACCTTTTGTTACGACATGGCCTACGGCCGAGGCGATACGCCCTTCGTGCGCTGGGCGCGCGAGTTGGGCTGTCGGGAGGCGACCCCAGGCTGGGGGATGCTGGTGGAGCAGGCGGCCGAGTCGTTCCGGCTCTGGCGGGGTGTGCGCCCGCTCACCGCGCCGGTGCTGGCGGCGCTCACCGGGCGCGCCGCCGCCGGCGGGTGACTCCGTCTACGGGTTGTGCACGACGTCGCCGACCGCGATCGTGTTCGATGCGGCCACGACGAGCGCGAAGGACATCCGCCGATAGGTCTTGAAGACCAGCAGCGTGCCGGCTCGGTAATTCGGTAGCTTCACCCGCGGGGCAAATACGCCTCCGGAGGAGCCCAGGGAGTGGAATAGCCAGTGGAACGCACCGTGCGTATCGTGGACGACCGAGCCGCGGTGATCGACCGCCAGCACGTCCCCGGGCACCAGCCCGGCGAGTCTGCCGCGATCGAGTACGACGATGTCGTACTGGCCGGCCAGATCGGCGCCGCCCGTGCCACCGACGACCCAGATGATTTTGCCGTGCACGCGACCGGTCGGCGCTCGCGGCTCGATCCGCAGCGGGGCTGAGGTGTCCGAGGCGATCAGGCGATCGCCGGCGACCGTCTCGCGAGACGCATCGGTGAGTACTGCGGTGGCGGGGTGGCCGGAGGCGGTGATCACGGCCGTTGCGGTGTAGGTGCCGAGGTAGCCGTAGACGTGCCCGAAGCCGAAATCGCCCGGCTGACGAAGCTTGTGGCCCACGTGAATGATGCTGTAGCGGGCGTGCGGATGGCGGCCCAGACGGCTGACATAGGCGACGGCGCCGTTGCCGGCAACCTGCTGTTGACCCCGGAAGGCGATCACGTGCGGTGCCCGATCGATCTGGCTGGCACTGAGCACGACCGGCCGGGCGAGGAACGCGGCGATCGCCGAGTATGGGATGGTCGGAATGGCGGCCGTGATGGGTCTGCTGTGCAGATGGGGCTGAAGCTTCACGGTCGGCTCGCCCGCCGCCGTGCCGCGCAGCGGGCTGGCGTGCAGCAGCCGGATCGAGGGCTGACCGTTCGCGCCGTAGCTCAGCGCCAGGACATCGCCGGGATAGATCAGGTGCGGGTTGTGGATCTGGGGGTTGAGGTACCAGACCTCTGGCCAGTCCCAGGGGTTGCGCAGGAACCGCGAGGCGATGCCCCACAGCGTGTCGCCAGGCTTGACCGTATAGGTCATCGGGGCGCTGCGCCGGATGATCGGCTCGGACGCTGCGGCGGCAGGTGCCGGCGCAGGACGGGCAACGGCCGGTGGCGGGGTGCTGGCCCGCCGCGGCGCTGCCGCCGGGCGGCTCGCACCGTGCAAGCTCGAGCAGGCCGCCAGTAGGGCCGCCATCCCGCCCGCCAGAAGGGGGCGGGCACCGCGAATCTGTTTCGAGGCCATGGCCGCGTATAATCGCATGACGGCTCCCCGTGTACGGCGGTTTAATGTCAAGCTGTGCATCCGGTCACGCTAGCCTCGGGGCTTGCGGGTCGGTCGGGGCCGCTGGAACCACTGGCCCCATCGCGACTCCAAAATTTCCCATGGCCCTGAAAACGATCCTCGAGTTCCCCGACCCGCGGCTGCGCACGCGAGCCCAGCCGGTCACCCGGTTCGATGCCGGGTTGCACCGTCTGATCGATGACCTGTTCGAGACCATGTACGCCGCCCCGGGGATTGGCCTTGCGGCCACACAGGTCGACGTACACCAGCGGGTGATTGTCATCGATGTTTCGGAGGCGCACAACGACCCGCTCGTGCTGATCAACCCCGAGATCATCACGCGCGAGGGTGAAGCGAGCGGCGAGGAGGGCTGTCTGTCGGTGCCCGGGATCTTCGATGCGGTCAAGCGAGCAGCGCAGGTGCGAGTGCGAGCGCAGAACCGTACCGGCCAGGTGTTCGAGCGGGATTGCGATGAGCTGCTCGCCGTGTGCATTCAGCACGAGATGGACCACCTCGACGGAAAACTGTTCGTGGACTACCTCTCGAACCTCAAGCGCGAGCGTATCCGCAAGAAGCTCGAGAAGGAGCGCAAGGCGCGGACACAGCGGCGCGTCGAGACCTCCCCGCCGGCGCTCTGACCGGTCGACCAGTGGCCGAGAACACCGTACTGCGCGTGGCGTTTGCGGGCACGCCGCACTTCGCCGTGCCCGTGCTGGAGGCGCTGCGCCATTCACGGCATCAGCTCGTCGGCGTGCTGACCCAGCCCGACCGGCCCAAGGGCCGCGGGCGCCAGCTGAACGCCTCGCCGGTCAAACTCGCCGCCGCCCCGTACGTGCCGGTGTGTCAGCCCGAGGCGCTGAAGCAGCCTTCGGATTGGGCGGCGCTGCACGAGTGGCGTGCGGACCTGCTGGTGGTGGTCGCCTACGGCCTGATCCTGCCGCAGGCGGTGCTCGATCTGCCACCGCTCGGGTGTCTGAACGTCCACGCCTCGCTGCTGCCCCGCTGGCGCGGCGCAGCGCCAGTCGAGCGGGCGCTGCTCGCCGGGGATACCGAGACGGGGCTGACGGTGATGCGCATGGAGGCGGGTCTGGATACCGGACCGATCCTGCTGCAGGAGCGTGTGGCGATCGGGCCGCAGGACACCGGCGCGAGCCTGCTCGAGCGTCTCGCGGAGCGCTCCGGTCCGTTGCTGCTCGCCGCGGTGGACGGCTGGGCGGCCGGCACGCTCAGCGCCCGACCTCAGCCGGCCGAGGGCGTCACGTATGCGCGCAAACTGCTGAAGCAGGAGGCGCAGATCGACTGGCGGCTCAGTGCCACGCAGATCGAGCGTCAGGTGCGCGCGCTGCGCCCGCGAGCGCTTGCCGAGACGCAGAGCATCGATCCGCACAGCGGCGCGGTGGAGCGCCTGCTGGTGCACGCCGCGCGGCTCGGGCCGCCGGTGGCGGTGCCTGCCGCGCCCGGCACCGTGCTGGACGTGGCCGGCCATCCCGAGCCCGGATACCTGCGGGTGCAGTGTGGCGAGGGAACCCTCGAGGTCCTGGTGCTACAGCGGCCGGGTGGCGCGCCGCAGAACGCCGGCATCTTCGCGCACGGCCCCCGGCGGTTGCGCAGTGGCCAACGGCTCGGGCCGCCGCAGTGACGCCGCCGCACTCGACCTCCGGTGTGCTCGCCGATGCGGCTCGCGCGGTCGCCGCCGTGCTCGGCGGTCAGTCCGCCGACGCGGCGCTCGCGGCTTACGATGGCAGTCCCCGCCGCGCTGCAGTGCGCGCCATCGCCCTCGGCACGGTGCGCTGGTACTGGCGCCTGAAGCCGGCACTCGAGGGTCTGCTGAAGCGTCCCAGTGCGCTCGAGCGCGAGGTGCTCGCGCTGCTGCTGTGTGCGGCGCACCAGATCGAGTACTCGCGCAATGCGCCGCAACTGACGGTGAACGGCGCGGTGGATGCGGTCCGGCTGCTGCGCGAGGGCGCTGCCGCCGGCCTCGTCAATGCGGTGCTGCGCCGGCTGGTGGCCGAGCGTGAGCGGATCTTTGCGCGCGTCGATGCGGATCCGGCTCGCCGCAGTGCCCATCCTCGCTGGCTCTTCGAGGCGCTGCAGGCGGCCTGGCCGGAACAGGTCGCGACGCTGCTCGAGGCGAACAATGCGCACCCGCCACTCACCGTTCGGCTCAACCCGCAGCGTTGCAGTGCCGAGCACTACCTCGAGGCGCTCACTGCGGCCGGGCTCGCCGGCCGGCGTCTCGTTGCCGCCGGTGGCGCGGCGGCAGCGACCGCCGTGCGGATTGATCCGCCGGTGCCGGTGGCGGAGCTGCCGGGGTTTGCCGACGGCTCGGTCTCGGTCCAGGACGCCGGGGCGCAGCTCGCCGCGCCGCTGCTCGCGGCGGCGCCGGGCATGCGGGTGCTGGACGCCTGCGCCGCTCCGGGCAGCAAGACCGCGCACCTGCTCGAGCGTACCGCGCCGCTCGAGGTGACCGCGGTCGACATCGACTCCACCCGGCTCGGGCGCATCGCCGAGACGCTCCAGCGGCTGCACCTGCAGGCGCGGCTGGTTGCCGCCGATGTGCGCGATCCGGGTGCGTTCTGGGACGGGCGCCCCTTCGAGCGCATCCTGGTGGACGCACCGTGCTCCGGGACCGGGGTGATTCGACGTCATCCGGACATCAAGCTGCTGCGCCGGCCCGAGGACATCGCCAGCTTCGGGGTGACGCAGCTGGAGATTCTCCGGGCGGCCTTCGCCATGCTCGCCCCGGGCGGGCGGCTGCTGTATTCGACCTGTTCGGTGCTGCCGGCGGAGAACGAGGAGGTCATGGCGCGTCTGCGGGCTGCTGAGCCCTCGGCTGAGCAGGTGCCGCTGCCGCCGGAAGCTTTTCCGCTCGGCGCGAGGGTGGGTGTTCACGGTGTTCAGTTGCTGAGCGGTGGAGCGGCGGAAACCGACGGCTTCTATTATGCTTGTATCGAAAAGACAACGTCCAAAACGTGAGACGAACTAGTGACATCGGGGGATTTACGCGTTCGATCGTTGCATTGATGCCACGAATTGCGCCGCGCTGCTCGCCCCGTGGGGCAGCTGGGCGGTGGACGGCGCTGGCGCTGCTGGCGTGGGCGTTGCTGCGCGCCTCGGCGTTGGCCAGCGCGCTCGACGGCGCACTCGTGGTGCGCTCGGCGTATGTCAACTTCGACCATGGCGTCATCGAGTTGAATGCACACGTCACCTATCCGCTGAATCCCACCATTCTCAAGGCGCTGCAGAACGGGGTCACCCTGAGTTTCGACGTGGAGACCCGCATCGAGCAGGTGCGCCACTACTGGTTCAATGCCACCGTCATCGACGTCACGCTGCGCCGCCAACTCGCCTACCACGTCGTTACCCGCCGGTATGTGGTGCGCGATGTGCGAAGTGGCGCGGAGCGCAGTTTCGCCTCCGTGGACAAGGCGTTGCATTACATGGAACAGGTGCATGACTGGCCGGTGCTGGTTGAGTCACAGTTGCATGGTGGGCGCTACATCATCAGCGTGCGCGCTGGCGTGCGCCGCGGCACGCTGCCGGCCTCGCTACGCGCACTGTTGTTCTGGACGGACGACTGGCAGCGCGTGAGTCCCTGGTACTCATGGTCCCTGCCGGTGTGAATACGCCGTCGCGGTGGGGCCGCGTGCGCGCCCTCGCTGCCGTCGCGCTGTGGAGCACGATCGGACTGGCGGCGCTGTTGTTGCTCGCCAAGAGCGCGCAGAACTCCTCGGAGTTCGGCCGGCTGCGGCCCTGGATCGTGCTGCTCAACGTCATCGGCGTGCTGGCACTGATCGTGCTGCTCGCCCGGCGGATCTGGCAGTTGGTGCGCGACTACCGCAACCACGTGCCGGGCTCGCGCCTGACGGCGCGCACGGTGGCGATCTTCGGGGCGCTGGTCATCGCGCCGTTGCTGATCGTGTATTTCTCCTCGCTGCAGTTTCTCAACCGCGGCATCGATAGTTGGTTCCGGGTGGAGGTGCGCGAGGGCCTGAAGGACGCGCTCGTGCTCTCGCGCTCGGCGCTCGACCTGCGTGTGCAGGCCGAGGCGCGCCGCACCACCGTGCTGGCCCGCTCGCTGATCGGCCACTCGGTGCTGCGCATGCAGAGTCAGCTCGATCAGGCCCGCCGCTCCGACGCGGCGCGCGAGATCGTGCTGTACGGGGCGAATGAGCGGATTCTCGGAGCGAGTCTGCGCGATCCGCTCGCTGACGTGCCGCTCGCTCCGCCGGCCTCGCTGGTGCGCACGGTGACCGACCGGCAGACCTACGTGAGTCTCGAGCCGCAGGCGAACGGGCGATTCGTAATCCGCATCGGGGTGCCGCTCGCGGAATCCTCCGGCGCCGCCGGGCTGCGCTATCTCATGGCGGTCTATCCGGTGCCCGCGCAGCTCTCGGCGCTCTCGAACGCGGTGCAGCGCTCCTATTCGCGCTACGGCAACCTCTCGGCACTGCGCGAGCCACTGAAATACAGCTTCACGCTGACGCTCACGCTGGTGCTGCTACTGGCGATGCTCGCGGCGATTCACGGCGCGATCATCTCCGCCGAGCGGCTCGCACGACCGGTGCAGGACCTGATCGCCGGTACCCGGGCGGTGGGCAAGGGCGATTTCGCCACCCGGCTCGCATTGCCCTCGCGTGACGAGATGGGCTACCTCGTGCACTCGTTCAACGACATGACCAAGCGTCTGCGGCGCGCGCACGATGAGGCGACCCGCAGCCAGCAGGCCGTTGAGCGTGAGCGCGAGCGCCTGGCGATCATCCTGGCGCGTCTCTCGACCGGTGTGCTCGCGGTGGACCGCAATCTGGTGGTGCGCATGGCCAACCGGGCCGCCGCCGGCATTCTCGGCACCGATTTCTCCGCGGCCACCGGGAGGGCGCTGCCGGACCTGGCCGCTGGCAACGAGCGGCTCGGGCAGTTCGTCGCGGCTCTCGCGGTACGTTTTGCGCGCGGCCGGGAGGAGTGGCGCGAACAGATCGATCTCGGCAAGCCCGGGCGGATGATGACCCTGATGTGCGCCTGCACGCCCCTGCCGGGGGAGAGCGGCGATATGGGCTATGTCATCGTGTTCGATGACATCACGGCGCTGCTCGAGGCGCAGCGCGACGCGGCCTGGGGCGAGGTGGCGCGGCGCCTGGCGCACGAGATCAAAAATCCGCTTACCCCGATCCAGCTGTCCGCCGAGCGCGTCCGACGTCGGCTGCTGCCGATTCTCGCACCGCCCGAGGCGGAGTTCCTCGAGCGCTCGACCCACACCATCGTGCAGCAGGTCGAGAGCATGCTGCAAATGGTCAATGCGTTCAGTGAATACGCCCGGGCCCCGGAGATGCACGTCAGCCGCTTCAGCCTGAACCAGCTGATTACCGAGGTGGCCGATCTGTACCGCTCGCATGATCCGCGTGCGAGCATCGAGCTTGACCTCGATGCGGGCCTGAACGCCATTGAGGCCGACCGCGGCCGGGTGCGCCAGATCCTCAATAACCTGCTGATCAATGCGCTCGAGGCGCTCTGCGGACAGCCGGCGCCGCGGCTGCAGATCAGTACTCGGCTGGAAGGCAGCGATGCTGCTTTCGCCGTCATGAGCGTGTGTGACAATGGGCCCGGGTTCCAGGCTGATCTGCTCGGGCGGATCTTCGATCCGTACGTCACCAGCAAGCCCAAGGGGACCGGTCTGGGGCTGGCCATCGTGAAGAAGATCGTCGAGGAACATGGGGGGCGGATCGACGCGGATAACCGGCCGGAGGGCGGTGCGCGGATCCGCGTCGCGCTTCCGGTGGCGTTCGGCAAGCGCCTCGGGGTACAGAACAAAAGACAGACACTGCGGAGCGAACAAGCATGAGTGCGGCACACATACTGGTGGTCGATGACGAGGCGGATATTCGCGGTCTGCTGAAGGAGATCCTCTCCGAGGAAGGCTACTCGGTGGAGGTCGCCGCCAACGCCGCGCAGGCGCGGACCGCGCGCGCACGCCAAATGCCCGACCTGGTGCTGCTGGATATCTGGATGCCCGACGTGGACGGCATCACGCTGTTGCGCGAGTGGTCCACGTCGGCCGCCGACGGCTGCCCCGTAGTGATGATGTCGGGCCACGGCACGGTCGAGACCGCAGTGGAGGCCACGCGCCTCGGCGCCTTCGATTTCGTGGAGAAGCCGCTCTCGCTCGCGAAACTGCTGCGCACCGTCGAACGGGCGCTCGACGCCGGCCGGCGCAAGCGCCAGGCGGGCAAGCTGTTCGTGCCGACGCTGATGATGCCGGCCGGCAAGAGCAAGCTGATGCAGCAGTTGCGCGCCGAGCTGCAGCAGATCGCCACGCACACCTCTGCGGTGCTGCTGATCGGCGAGCCGGGTTCGGGCCGCGAGCTGTTCGCCCGCTTTCTGCACAGCCGCAGTCCGCGCGCCGGCGCGCCGTTCATGACACTGGTGGCGAGCAGCCTGCGCGATGCGGACGCCGAGAGCCGGCTGTTCGGTTCAATCGACTCAGGCGTGCGCCGCCCCGGGCTGCTCGAGCAGGCTGCCGATGGAACGTTGTTCATCCAGGAGCTGGAGGACCTGCCCGCGGCCGCGCAGCGGCTGATGGTCGGGGCGCTCGAGTCCGGCCGCTTCACGCCCGTCGGCGGCGGGGAGCCGCTCGAGCTGCGTGCGCGGCTGGTGTCCTCGGCCCAGCCGGGCATGGAGAGCCGTGCCGGTGAGGCGTTGCGCCGCGACCTGCTCGGTCACCTGAACACGCTGATCGTGCGCGTGCCGCCGCTGCGCGATTACGCCGAGGATGTCCCGGAGCTGCTGCGGTACCACGTCGACCGGCTGGTCGATTCCGAGGGGCTCGCACTGCGCCACTTCAGCGTGGCGGCCCAGAACCGGCTGCGCAACTATCCGTGGCCGGACAACGTGCGGGAGCTGAAGAACCTCGTGCACCGGCTGCTGATCCAGGGCGGTGGCGAGGAAATCGGGCTGGAGGAGGTCGAGCGCGAGCTCGCCGTGCAGGCGCCTGCGGGCGAGCCGCTCGTCAAACAAGATCTGTTGGCGCTGCCGCTGCGCGAGGCGCGCGAGCAGTTCGAGCGCGCCTACCTGCAGCAGCAGCTGCTGCTCTGCAACGGCAAGGTGGGGCAGCTCGCCAAGCGGGTCGGCATGGAGCGCACCCACTTGTACCGCAAGCTGCGTTCGCTGGGACTGGACTTTCGCTCGATCGCCGAGGACTGAGCCGGCGGGCGCCTCAGTGCACGGCGCCCGGTATGACGATCGCCGGCAGGCGCATCGCGTGCAGCGTGCTGCGGATGCGCGCCAGTTCGGACGCCTCGGTGATCGGACCGACGCGCACTCGGTGCAGCGTGACGCCGCGGCTCTGCACGGTGTCGACGTGCCCGATGATTCCTACACTGTCGAGTTCGGAGATGATGCGCTCGGCCTGCGCCGGGCTGCTGTAGGAACCGACCTGTAGCACATAACCGCCGTAGGCACCCGCCCCACGCATCCCGGCGGCATGCGCGCCCGGAGCGCTCGGGCGTGGGACGATCACCTTGAGGTTCGGCAGCATCTGGTAGAAATCGTACTGCGGTTGCGCCGGACTGCTCGTGCCGTGCACCGCAGCCTGCGCGACCACAGGCGGCGCGGTGCGCCGCTCGGGCGCTACGGTCGCGCGGCGCGAAGGCGTTGCGTGGCTCTCGTGACTCGCAGGCGGTGGTGCGAAGTGGGCCTGGGCGGTGGTTGGCGGGGCTGTCGTGGGCGGTACGGTAGCCGCGGGCGCGGCGGCGGACGGTGCAGTGGTGCCCGAAGCGCAGGCGCTCCCCGCGCGGCGCATATGCTGCATGACGAGCGCGGTGCCAATGCCTGCCAGCAGCGCACCGGCCAGTGCACCCCACAGAAATTCCTTCAGCCCGCCGCTCGGTGCGCCCTCGCGGCGACCGGCGCCCTTGTAGTCACGGGTCGTGAGCGGCGACATCAGTTCACATGCTCTCGGGCGCGCTCACGCCGAGCAGCCCGAGGCCGTTGCGCAGCACCTGCTGCACGCCGAGCACCAATGCCAGCCGCGCATTGCGCACCTTGGAGTCCTCGACCAGGAACGGCTCGGCGTTGTAGTAGGCGTGCAGCGCGTTGGCCAGCTCCCGCAGGTAGTGCACCAGCGCGTGCGGCGCGCGGTTCACAGCGGACTGCTCCAGCGCTTCCGGGAAGCGCGTGACGCACGCGAGCGCGGCCTGCTCGTGCGCGCTCGCGAGCAGCGCGGTGTTGGCGAGGCCTTCGGCACGGTCGAACTGCAGATTGCGCGCGGCCATCTGCTTCAGCACGCTCGCGACGCGCGCGTGCGCGTACTGGATGTAGTAGACCGGGTTTTCGTTGGTGCGCGACTTGGCCAGCTCCAGATCGAAATCGAGCGGTTGATCGTGGCTGCGCATCAGGTAGAACAGCCGGCAGGCATCGTTGCCGACTTCTTCGCGCAACTGGCGCAGTGTCACGAACTGCGCCTCGCGCTTGCCCATCGGGATCTTCTCCCCGCCCCGGAACAGGCTCACGAACTGGATCAGATTGACCTCGAGGCTCTCCCCGGGCTCGCCCATGGCGGTGAGCCCGGCGCGCACACGTGCCACGTAGCCGTGGTGATCAGCACCCAACACATCGATCAGACGCTCGAAGCCGCGCTCGCGCTTCTCCAGGTGATAGGCGATGTCGGAGGCGAAGTAGGTTTTCTGGCCATTCTCGCGCACGACCACGCGGTCCTTCTCGTCGCCGAATTCGGTCGCGCGGAACCAGGTCGCGCCCTGATCCAGGTACAGCCGGCCGTCGCGCTCGAGCCGCGCGAGCGCGCGGTCGATCGCTCCGCTGTGCTCCAGTTCGCGCTCGGAATACCACCGCTCGAACTGCACGCCGAACTGCTGCAGGTCCTCGCGGATGTCGGCCAGCATGCGCTGCAGCGACAGCGCCAGTACGCGTGCAAAACCCTCCGCGCCGATCAGTTCGCGAGCCCGTCCGATCAGCGCATCGATGTAGACTTCCTTGTCCCCTTCGGGCGCATCGGCCGGCAGGCCGGTGAGCACGCTTGACGAGTCGTGGCGCAGCGCATCACCCTCGGCCGAATGTAACTGCGCGGCGATCTCGCGGACGTAATCGCCGCGGTAGCCGTTCTCGGGAAACGGCAGCGATTCGCCGCAGGCCTCGAGGTAACGCACCCACGTGCTGACGGCGAGGATGTCCACCTGGCGTCCGGCGTCGTTGATGTAATACTCGCGCGCCACCTTGAAGCCGCTCGCCGCGAGGATATTCGCTAGCGTGGCACCATAGGCTGCCTGCCGTCCGTGTCCGACGTGCAGCGGCCCGGTGGGATTGGCCGAGACGAACTCAAGCAGCACGCGCTCGCCGCGGCCGAGCGTGCTGTGCCCATAGCGCTCGGCGCGCTCGTGGATCGCCGCGAGCTCCTCGGCGTAGGCGACCGGGGAGAGGAAGAAATTGATGAACCCGGCGCCGGCAATCTCGGTGCGCAGCAGCGTCGGACTCGGTGGCAGGGCCGCGATGATGCGCTGGGCGAGTTCGCGCGGGTTGGTGCGTGCGGCCTTCGCCAGGCGCAGCGCGATGTTGGTCGCAAAATCCCCGTGGCGGGCATCGCGACTGCGTTCGACCGTCACGCCGCCGCCGGCGGCGGCGGCCTCGACGAGCGTGTCGCCGAGACTGTCGAGGGCGCTGACGAGAAGTTGCTCGAGTTGTTGCTTCAAGGAGATCGGATCCGCGTCGGAAGGAAACAGCGGATTCTACCCGATTAAAACAGCTCCATCGGATCGACGTCGAGCGCCCATCGCACGCGCCGCGCGCTCGGCAGCGCGGCGATCTGCACGAGCCATGGCTCAAGGAAGCGGTGCAGCGCCCCGCGCTCGGCGCTCTCGATGAGCAACTGCGCGTGGTGCCGGCCGGCCCGACGGGCCATCGCCGCCGGCACCGGGCCGAGCAGGCGCACGCCGCGCGCCTCGGCTGCCAGCGCGCGCGCCTCGGTCAGGAACTGCAGGGCGTCCTCGGCGGTGCGGGCCGAGTCGCGCACCGCCGCGAGGCGGCTGAAGGGTGGCCAGGCGGCCTGCTGCCGCTCCGCGAGCGCGGTGCGCGCGAACCCCTCGTAGCCCTCGGCGAGCAGCCCCGTGAGCAGCGGGTGATCGGGGAATTCAGTTTGAATGAGCACTTCGCCGGGCCGTGTGCCGCGGCCCGCCCGCCCGGCAACCTGCACGATGGTCTGTGCCAGTCGCTCCGGGGCGCGAAAGTCGGTGCTGAACAGGCCCTGATCGGCGTTCAGGACCACCACCAGCGTCAGGTTCGGAAAATCGTGGCCCTTCGTCACCATCTGCGTGCCGACCAGAATACGCCCCTCGCCCGAGGTGATGCGCTGCACCGCGGCCTCCAGGTCGCCGCGGCGGCGGACCACGTCGCGATCGAAACGCACGCACGGCACGCCCGGAAACAGCTGCGCGAGGGTCGCCTCGATCCGCTCGGTACCCTGGCCGACCGGCTTGACGGCGAAGCCGCATTGCCGACAGCGCTCGGGCAGCGGTTCCTCGGCGCCGCAGTGATGGCAGCGCAGCACCTGTGAGTGCATATGAACGGTGAGGCGAGCGTCGCAGTCCTTGCAGGGTGCGACCCAGCCGCAGGCCGTGCACAGCAGCGTTGGGGCGTATCCGCGCCGATTGAGGAACACCAGCGCCTGTCCGCCGGCGCCCAGGTGCCGCTCGATGGCCAGCACGGCGGGTGTGGACAGGCCGGCCGTGTGCGCATGGGCGCGCAGGTCGATCAGCACCAGGCGCGGCCCGACGGTCTGGACCGCGCGGCGCGTGAGCGTCAGAGGCGTGTAACGGCCCTGCACGACATTGTGCAGCGTCTCGATCGCCGGGGTGGCAGAACCGAGCACCACCGGTACCGCCGCGCCGCGCGCGCGCATCACGGCCAGATCGCGCGCCGAGTAGCGAAAGCCCCCGTCCTGCTGCTTGTACGACGCATCATGCTCCTCGTCGACGACGATTACGCCGAGGTTCGCCAGCGGCGCGAAGACCGCCGAGCGCGTCCCGAGCACGACGCGTGCCCGACCGCAGTACGCCTCGCGCCAGGCGATCAGCCGCTCGTGGTCGGTCAGTCCGGAGTGCAGCACCGCCATCGGGACCCCGAAGCGCGCCCGGAAGCGGCCGACGAGCTGCGGCGTCAGGCCGATCTCGGGCACCAGCACCAGCGCACCGGTTCCGCGCGCGAGCGCCGCTTCCGTCACCCGCAGGTAGACCTCGGTCTTGCCGCTGCCGGTGACGCCCTGAAGGACGAAGGCGGCGAACTGTCCGAGCGAGGACTCGATGCGCTCGGCGGCCTGACATTGCTCCTCGTTGAGCGGCGGGCCGGCGAGACTCGCCGCCGGCGTCGCCTCGGCGGGCGCCGGCGCGCACTCGGTGGCGAAGGCCTCGATCCAGCCACGCTCGGCCAGGGTGCGTGCTGCGCTGCGCCAGGACTCCCCGCACTGCTCGCGCAACTGCGTGGCGCTGCGCTCACCGGCCTGCAGCGCGGCGAGCAGGGCCTGCTGGCGAGGTGCGCGGCGGGGCTCGCCCGCGGCGCCGGCGGCGCGGCCGGCGGCGGTGAGCCGCCAGCGCTCTTCCAGGGCGGCGAGGTCTGCCCCCAGCCGCAGCGCCTTCGGCATCGCCGCCGTCAGCACCTCGCCGATCGGGTGGTGGTAGTAGCCGGCCGCCCACTGCAGCAGCTTAAGCAGGCCTGCATCGAACACTGGCCGGTCATCCAGGCGTTCGAGCACGGCCTTGAGCTTCTCCGCAGCGACGTTTGAATCCTCGGCGCTCGCCATGACCACCCCGACTCGCTGCTGGCGGCCAAAGGGGACTCGCACCCGCATCCCGGGCTGAACGTCGAGCCCGCCGGTGTGGTAGTCAAACAGCTGGCGCAGCGGCGTGGCGAGCGCGACACGGACAACGGGGGCGCGGGGCATGCGAAGTGTGCGGAATTTCAGCGGTAATGCCGACCCGTCGCCCGCCCCCGTCGCCGTCAACCGACAGGATGGGGCCGCGTTATACGGGCTATGGCAGACTCTGTTACGCTCGCCTCGACTTATAGCATGCCGGCGGCGCTACGCGGCGACGTGGATCGTTCAGCTTCGAATTCCCAAACCACACAGCACGCGCTCGGCCGGTTCCTGGCGAGCGTCGAGCTGAAGGCATTCCGGATTGCTCAAGCGGCACTGCGCCACGAGCAGGATGCACTCGATGCCGTGCAGGATGCGATGCTGCAATTGGCCCGCGCCTATTCGGATCGGCCGGCCGAGCAGTGGAAGCCGCTCTTCTACCGCATCCTGGAGAACCGCATCCGCGACCTGCAGCGGCGGCGCAGTGTGCGCGATCGAATCATTGCGTGGCTGCCGTTTGCGGCCGACGACGAGGAGTCGGCCGACCCACTCGCGGCGGCGCCGAGTCCGGAGATGCCCGCGCTGCGGCGCCTGGAGCTCGATGAGGCGATCGGTGCGCTGGAGCGGGCGGTGAGCGCGCTGCCGCGTCGGCAGCAGCAGGTGTTCCTGCTGCGCACGCTCGAGGGCCTGGATGTCGAGCAGACGGCTCATGCCATGGGCTGCTCGCAGGGCAGTGTGAAGACGCATTATTTTCGCGCGCTGCGCGCGCTGCGCGCCGAGCTGAGTGAACTGATATGAGCGCTCGCGATCCTTCGACCGAGTTTGAACGGCGGCTGCACGAGCTGCTCGAACGGCAGGCGGATGCGGCCAGCGGGCACGTGCGCTCGCATCTGACGCGAGCCCGCCATGCGGCACTGCTGCAGGTCGGTGAGCACCGTGGTGCGTGGCGGGAGGTGCTGGCGGGTCGGCGACTGTGGGTGCCCGCCGCCGGAGTGCTCGCAGCCGCCATGGCAGCGGTGCTGCTGCTGGTGCCGCATCGGTCCGTCCGCTCCCCGCAGTCGGCGAGCGCCACGGCAGTGACGGCGCAGGACGTCAGGCTGCTGACCGATCGGGATGGACTGGCGATGCTCGAGGACGGCGGTGGTCAGTTCTACGAGTGGGCGGCCGCGCAGGCCGGCGGTTCGGCGGCGAGCGCCTCCGCCGCGGATGGGCCAAGCGAGCATGGCGGCTGAACGATGCTGGGGTGCAACCGCGGCGGTGCTTCTGGCCGCGTCACTCCTGCCGGCAGGCTGCGCCTCGGCACCTCCACCGACTCCTGCGAAACCGGTGCCGGTGCGGCTGTTGCAGTTCCTCGGCAGCAGCGACCCGACCGCGCCGGCCGAGCGCTCCGCGGGCGCTACCTGGCTCGGCTATCTCTCGCAGCTGAAACTCCCGCCGCCGCCGAAGTCGAAGGCGCCGGCCGGTACGGTGGCCGCGAACCGCAAGGCGGGCGGCTGATGGGAGGCGTGCTGCGCATCGTGCTCGTGGCGCTGCTGCTGGCGGGCGCGCCGGCGTGGGCCGCGCCGCCGAGCGGTGTCGCAACGCCGCTGCCGTGGTCGGCGCTGTCCTCGGCCCAGCAGAAGTTGCTGAGTCCGCTGCGCGGTCGCTGGGCGGCGTTGCCGCCGCAGCGCCAGCGGGCGCTGGTACGCGGCAGCCGGATCTGGCTGCATCTCTCGCCGGCCGAACGCCACCAGGCGCAGCGTCGCTTCGCTCAGTGGCAGCGGATGGCGCCCCGACAGCGCGCGCTGCTGCGCGAGCGGTGGCAGCAGTTCAAGGCGCTTCCGGCCAAACAGCGTGCCGCGATCCGGCGCAGCTTCCGCGCATTCCGGCGCCTGCCGGCGTGGCGGCGCCGCGCGCTGCGCGAGCGCTGGCGCTTGGCCACGCCCGCGCAGCGCCAGGCGATGATCCGGCGCGCACAGTTGCAGATGCGACGTCAGCGGATGATTCGCCGGATGCGCCAGCTGCGGCAGATGGGACGTGCGCTGCGGCTGCGAGGCATGCCGACCGGACCTGGTGCACTGGGTCGGGCGGGGCGAATGGGCGGCGGCGCGCTGCCCCCGCTGCGCCGCGGCGGCCGGCCGCCGTGGCGCTGAAGCGTCGTTAGCCGAGCGCCTTGACGGCAGCAATCAGCTCCGAGCCGACTTTTTGCGCATCTCCGTACAGCATGCGCGTGTTGTCGAGATAGAACAGCGCGTTCTCGATGCCGGAGAATCCCGCGCCCTGGCCGCGCTTGATCACGATCACGTTCTGCGCCCGGTCGGCATTGAGAATCGGCATGCCGTAGATGGGACTCGACTTGTCGGTGCGCGCCACCGGGTTGACGACGTCGTTGGCACCGATGACGAGCGCCGCGTCTGCGGTGTCGAACTCGCCGTTGATTTCTTCCAGATCGCCGATCAGGTCATAGGGCACGCCCGCCTCGGCGAGCAGCACGTTCATGTGCCCGGGCATGCGCCCGGCCACCGGATGAATTGCAAAGCGAACGGTGACGCCCCGGTCGATCAACAGCTGACACAGCTCCCAGATCTTGTGCTGCGCCTGCGCCACCGCCATGCCGTATCCCGGCACGATGATCACCTTTTGCGCGAACGCCAGCATCACCCCGACGTCGGATGCCTCGATGGGCTTGAGGGCGCCGCTGACCTCGCCGCCGCCCGCGGCGCTGCCTTCGCCGAATCCGGAGAACAGCACGTTGCCGAGCGAGCGGTTCATGGCCTTGGCCATCAGCTGCGTCAGCAACGTGCCGGCCGAGCCGACCACGGTGCCGGCGATGATCATCGCCGCGTTGTGCAGCGCGAAGCCCTCGAAGGCGACCGCCAGTCCGGTGAGCGCGTTGTACAGCGAGATCACCACCGGCATGTCCGCCCCGCCGATCGGCAGCGTCATGCCGAGGCCGAGCAGCAGCGCGAAGATCAGCAGGCCCGTGACGTACCCGGCCGAGCCGCCGGGATGCGCGATCTCGAGCGCGCCGTATAGTAGCGCCGCGGCGAGCAGCAGCAGGCTCACGATCTGCTGGCCGGGGAAGCGGATGCTGCGCTTGATCAGGCCCTGGAGCTTGGCGAAGGCGATCGCGCTGCCGCTGAAGGACACCGCGCCGATCAGCCCGCCGACGACCGCCAGGGTGGTCCCCACGGCGCCGCCGCTGCCGCCGCGGTACAGCTCCACGGCCGCGATCGAGGCCGCAGCGCCACCCCCCATGCCGTTGTACAGGGCAATCATCTGTGGCATGTTGGTCATCGCGACCCGCTTGCCGCTCCACCAGGCGAGCGCCGCGCCGAGCACGAGGGCCGCACCGATCAGCGGGTAATTGCTCATGCCCGGGTAGGCGAACGTCACGAGCGTCGCCACCAGCATCCCGGCGCCGGCCCAGACGATGCCGCTGCGAGCGCTCACCGGGGAGCTCATGCGCTTCAGCCCCGTGATGAACAGGACGGCCGTGACGAAATAGCTCGCCTGGATCAGCGAGCCTGCGCTCCACGGCGCGGCCGGCATCTAGCGCTCCCCGCGCGCCGAGCGGGGCGCCTTGCTCGATTTGAACATCTCCAGCATCCGTTCGGTCACGACGTAGCCGCCGACCGCATTGCCGGCGGCGAGCAGCACGCCGATGAAGCCTATGGTCTTCTCCAGCGCAGAGTGTGCGTTGCCGAGTGCGACCATCGCGCCGACCAGCACGATACCGTGCACGAAGTTCGAGCCGGACATCAGCGGGGTGTGCAGAATCACCGGCACCCGTGAGATCACCTCATAGCCGGTGAAGGCCGCGAGCATGAAGATGTAGAGCGCAACGATTCCGGTCATGGTCGTCCCCTCGTCGAGTCTTCAGCCCGACAGCGCCTGACGTGTCGGTTCGTGACGGATCTGCCCGCCGTGTGTCAGACAGGCCTTGGCGAAGACCTCGTCCTCCCAGTCGATGGCGAGCTCCCCCTGCTTGATCGCCGGGGACAGGAAGTTCAGCAGATTGCGCGCGTACATCTCGCTGGCGTTGTAGGCGAGGTCGGCCGGCAGATTCACCGGGCCGATGATCTGCACGCCCTGATGCACCACCGTCTCCCCGACACGCGTCAGCTCGCAGTTGCCGCCCTGCTCGGCGGCGAGATCCACGATCACAGACCCGGGCCGCATGCGCTCGGCCGCCGCGCGCGTGATGATCTTCGGTGCCGGCCGCCCAGGGACGGCCGCGGTGCTGATCAGCGCGTCCGCCGCGGCGATGCGCGCATCGAGGATGTCCTGCTGATGGCGCTTCTCCTCATCCGTCAGCTCGCGGGCGTAGCCGCCGGCGCCTTCGGCGCTCACGCCGGTGTCGACGAATTTCGCCCCGAGTGAGCGGACCTGCTCCCGGGTTGCCCCGCGCACGTCGTATGCCTCGACCACCGCGCCGAGCCGGCGCGCCGTCGCAATCGCCTGGAGGCCCGCGACGCCGGCGCCGATGACGAGCACCTGAGCGGGCCGGATCGTGCCGGCCGCCGTGGTCAGCATGGGCAGGAACTTCTGCAGGTGGTTCGCCGCAATCAGCACGGCCTTGTAACCGGAGATGGCCGCCTGCGAGGACAGTGCGTCCATCGACTGGGCGCGCGAGATGCGCGGGATGAGTTCCATCGCAAAACTGGTGATGCCCCGTTCCTGCAGCGCACGCACCTCGGCGTGGCGGGCGTAGGGTTGCAGGAAGCCTGCGACCACTGTGCCGGGCTTCAGCGCGCTGATCTGCGCGATGTCGAGCGGCTGCACGGTGAGCAGCACCTGTGCCCGCTCGAGCACGCCGGCACTGTCAGTCCACTCGACGCCGCGATAGAGCGCATCGGGAAGCTGTGCGCGCTCCCCAGCACCGCGCTCGAGGAGAATGCCAGCGCCCAAGCGCATGTATTTCTCGGCCACTTCGGGCACGAGACTGACGCGCGTCTCGCGGGCGGCTCTCTCGCGCAGCACGCCGATTGTCATTGACATCAAAAGCCCCTTCCGACCGGCGAGCGCCTCGAACCGCGGCGGCCGGCTCCCATTCGATCTACCCTACACGTTGCCACGTTGAACTCAAGCATAATCTTGCCTTATCTTATAACCGGCCATGATAGGCATAGACTTCGAGCGGGCCGATTTTGGCTCGAGCGATGACCTGCGGATCACCCCGACGGGGCAGGTGCGCGGGCTCTCTCAGCTCGTGCTGCGAACCGACGTCTCCGGCATGCCTCTGGAGTGGATCGATTACCGTGAAGCGGCCCGACTCTACACCCAGGAACAGGTCGCCTATACCTGCGGCAGTCTTCTGTTCACGCTGTTCGGTGGCATCAACGCGCTGACCGGCCGGCGTACGACGCTCGAAATCAATTCTATCGTCGCCACGGTCGGGCATACCGGCAATCCCGGCAGCACCCGGCACGACTATGTGCCGCCTTTGAACAACCAGACGCTCTTCCGACGCGACGCGCATATTTGCATGTACTGCGGCCAGCGGTTCGCGACCCGGGATCTGTCCCGCGATCACGTCCGCCCGTTCAGTCAGGGTGGCATCGATGTTTGGAACAACGTGGTGACCGCATGCCGCCGCTGCAACAACCAGAAGGCCTCGCGTACCCCGGAACAGGCTAAGATGCAGCTGGTTGCCGTGCCATTCACGCCGACCTACGCGGAGTACATTTTTCTCAAGGGCCGGCGCGTGCTCGCCGACCAGATGGAGTATCTGCTGGCGCATTTCCCGCGGACCAGTCCGTTGCACGCTCGCATTCAACGCTGGTTGAGCTGAGCCCCTCTGAGGCACACCCCGGGGTCGGCCGCCGACGGAGCCGCTGATTTTGCTTTACCTCATCGACGGCTCGGTCTACGTCTTCCGTGCCTACCATTCGCAACTGCCCGAGATGCTCGATGCCGAGGGGCGCCCGGTGCACGCGGTATTCGGCTTCGCGCGCTTTCTTGGGGATTTGCTCGAGCGGACGCGGCCGCAGTTCGTCGCGGTCGCCTTCGATCGGCGCCTCGCCACCTCCTATCGCAACGAGATCTACCCGGCGTACAAGGCCAACCGCGAGCCGGCGCCGGCGGATCTGGCCGTGCAGTTCGAGTACTGCCGCGAACTGTGCGCGCGGCTCGGTCTCGCGGTATTCGTCGATTCGCACTACGAGGCCGACGATGTCATCGGCACCCTGGCGCAACAGATGCGCACGCAGCGCATCTCATCGGCGTTCATCACCCGCGACAAGGATCTGGCGCAACTGGTGCGCGACGGGGATCTGTACTGGGACTTCGGGGCGCGGGGGCAGCTCGGCTATCGTGACGTCGAGCGGCACTTCGGGGTCGCCCCGGAACGTTTCGCCGACTATCTGGCACTCACCGGCGACACCTCGGACAACATTCCGGGTGTTCCGGGGATCGGCCCGAAGACCGCCGCGGCGCTGATGCGCGCCTTCGGCTCCATCGATGAGCTGTATGCCGGCCTCGGTCGAGTCGCCACGCTCGGGCTGCGCGGTGCGCGCGAGTTGCGCGAGCGGCTGCACGAGCATCGCGAGGCGGTCTACCTGGCGCGCCGCCTGACCCGCATCGTGTGCGACATGCCACTCGAGGCGAGCCCAGAGCAGCTGCGCCCGCGTGTCCCGGACCTGCAGGCACTGGCGACGCTCTACGATCGGCTCGGCTTCGGGCCGCTGTTGCGCCGCCAGGGCGAGCGGCTGGCGGCGCTCGTCGCGCCGGGCAGCTGAGGCGGCGCGCGCGCCATTGGTCTGGCAGGAATTCGCGCGGGCTTCGGCTATGCTCGGCGCTCACGTCACAGGAACCAGCGGGGGCTACCATGGCGAGCAAGAACATCGTGTCCGTCCTGCAGGAGGAGCGCGTATTTCCGCCCCCTGCGCAATTCAGTGCGTGCGCGCGGCTGAAGCCGGCGGATCTCGAGGCCTTGCGCCGCCATGCGCAGACGGACTACACCGGCTTCTGGGCGCAGCTGGCGCGCGAGCACCTTGTGTGGCACAAGCCCTTCACGGTCACCCTCGATGAGCAGAATGCGCCGAATTTCCGCTGGTTCACCGACGGGGAGCTCAATGTCTCGTTCAACTGCCTGGACGTGCACCTCGCCGAGCGCGGCCACAAGCCTGCCATCATCTTCGAGGGCGAGCCGGGCGACGTGCGGCGGATCAGTTATCAGGAACTGCACGGCGAGGTCTGCCGCTTCGCCAATACGCTGAAATCCCTCGGTGTGCAGCGCGGGGACCGCGTGGCGATTTACATGCCGCTCGTGCCCGAGATCATTGTGGCGATGCATGCGTGTAACCGCATCGGCGCGATCCACTCGGTGGTGTTCGGCGGCTTCTCTGCCCCGGCACTGAAGGAGCGAATCGAGGACACCGGCGCGAAGGTGCTCATCACCGCCGATGGCGGCTGGCGTGGCGGACATGCCATCGAGCTGAAGGCGGCCGCTGACAAGGCGCTCGCGGCCGGTTGCCCGAGCATCAAGCATGTCGTGGTGTTGCGGCGGACTGCCCATGCCATCTCGATGGAACCGGGCCGCGACCTTTGGTGGCACGAGGCGATCGCGGCGCACTCTGCGGTGTGCGAGCCGGAGTGGGTCGACGCGGAGCATCCGCTGTACCTGCTGTACACCTCCGGCTCCACGGGCAAGCCCAAGGGTATCCAGCACTCGAGCGCCGGTTACCTGCTCGGGGCGAAACTGACCACCGAGTGGGTGTTCGATCTGCGCGAGGAGGACGTGTTCTGGTGCACCGCGGACGCCGGCTGGGTCACCGGGCACAGTTACCTCGCCTACGGGCCACTCGCCGCCGGTGCCACCGTCGTGATGTACGAGGGCGGGCCGACCTATCCGGACGGCGGGCGATTCTGGAAGATCTGCCAGGATCACGGGGTCAGCGTGTTCTACACCGCTCCGACCGCGATTCGTGCGCTGATGAAGCTCGGCGATGAGGTGCCAACCCGCTACGATCTGTCGCGCCTGCGCCTGCTCGGCAGTGTCGGGGAGCCGATCAATCCTGAAGCCTGGATGTGGTACCACAGGGTCATCGGCGGTGGCCGCTGTCCCATCGTCGACACCTGGTGGCAGACCGAGACCGGCGCGATCATGCTCTCGCCACTGCCCGGGATCACCCCGACGAAGCCCGGCTCGTGCACGCTGCCGCTGCCGGGCATCGAGGTGGGGATCGTCGATGATCACGGCGCGCCGGTGACCCGGGCCGATGCCGGCGGCTATCTGGTGATCAAGAAGCCCTGGCCCTCGATGCTGCGCACCATCTGGCGCAACAACGACCGCTACCTGGCCGCTTACTGGGAGAAGTTCCGCAACCGTTACTACGTCGCCGGAGACAGCGCGCATCGCGACAAGGACGGGTATTTCTGGATCATGGGGCGCATTGATGATGTGCTGAACGTGGCCGGCCATCGCCTCGGCACCATGGAGATCGAGTCGGCGCTCGTGGCCCATCCGCGCGTCGCCGAGGCAGCCGTGGTCGGCAAGCCGCATGAGGTCAAGGGCGAGTCGGTGTTCGCCTACGTGGTGTGCCGGGGCCCCCGACCGAAGGGCGATGCGGCGCACCTGGTGCAGGTGCTTCGCGATTGGGTCGGTCAGCAGCTCGGCGCCATCGCCAAGCCCGAGGAGATCCGTTTCGCGGACAACCTGCCGAAGACCCGCTCGGGCAAGATCATGCGTCGGTTGCTGCGCGCCATTGCGCGCGGGGAGAGCATTGCTCAGGACGTCTCGACGTTGGAGAACCCGGCGATTCTCGATCAGCTGCGCGGCGAGGGCGAGGCCGCCGACTCTGCGGCGCGCCTCAAACGAACGGCGCGCGCACGAGCACCGGCGGCCCGATCTCGAGCACGGCCCGGCAAGAAGGCCGCGGTGAAGCGCGCTCAGCGCGCACCGGCGAAGTCTCGCGCGGCGAAACTGGCCCCGCGGCGGGCTGCGGCGGCCCCAGCGGCCGCACGAGGCCCGAAGAGCAAGACCGTGCAGCGCAAGCGAGCGCCGGCCAAGACCTCCAGAGCCGCCAAGACCGCGCCGGTCCGCTCCCGCAAGGCGGTGCCGAAAAAGACGGTGAAATCAGGCCGGATCGCAGGCCGTCGTGCGGCGCCCAAGCGCAAGAGCGCGCAGCGTGCACCGCTGCGCCGCCCCGTGCGCTCCAGCAGGCGGCGGCGCTGAGGCTCGCTCCCTCAGGTCACGGCGAGCGGTGCTCTAGGGGCGCGTAGCGCCGCTCGCCCGTGACCGGGTCGTACAGGACCTCGAGCGGCTCACCGGTGGCGGGATCTTCGAAACGCTCGCCCGTCGCCTGCCAGCGGGCCGCGGGCGGGACGGGCTTGCGATAGCGCCAGCGTTCGAATACGGTCGCGAGCAGACCCACGGCACCGAGTACGAGCAGCGCAAGGCCGTGCCCGGACTTCACCGCGAGCAGCTCGAGGGCGCCCACCACGACTGCGAGTCCCGAGAACGCAAGGAGAGCCGCGCGCAGCCTCACGCGGCCGGCTCGATCACCACGGCGGTGCCGTAAGCGACGATCTCGCTCATGGTCTGGCCGATCTCGGAAGAATCGAATCGCATCATGACCACGGCATTGGCCTGCATCAGCGTGGCGTTCTTCACCATGCGGTCGACGGCGTGGCGGCGCGCTTCCTCGAGCAGTTGGGTGTACTCGGAGATCTCTCCACCGGCGATCGAGCGCAGGCCGGCCATCAGGTTGCCGGCCAGGCCGCGGCTGCGCACCACGACGCCGAACACTTGACCCTTGACCGCCGTGACTCGGTAGCCCGGCACGTTTTCGGTGGTGACGATGAGCATCGTGCTGTCTCCTCGGCCGGGCGTTGGTGCCCGCCCGATCATGGTAACACCGCGCTTGAGCAGTGCGGGGGGGCGTGCGAAATTGCACGTTTGCGAGACAAATGACCCCTGGTGCCACCGCCTGCGCCCGCCTAACGTGATGGCCGCCCCCAGCCGGGGGCGCTCGCCGGTCGCGGAGCCGGGGGTCGGGGCAGGACGGAGGCGCGGCGCTCATGGGTGAGATCATCCAGGTCGGCTTTGAACCTGAACGGGACTGGGAGCAGGCGCGCCTCCAATGGGCCGAGGGCCTGGCGGCGGTCGGTGCGCTGTTCGGGGATGACGAGGCGCTGATGCGCGCCAAAGCCGAGTGCCTCTATCAGACCGTGCGGCGGATGGTGGAGGGGATTCCGGCGGTGCGCGTCGTCGCGACCGTGCCGGACGATCTGCCCGGCGAATATGCGCCCATGCTCACCGCCGCGCTGCGCGATGCGGCGCTGAAGGGCATCGAAGCGAGCACCTGTCACGCCGTGAGGGTGCTCACGGCGGTCATCTATGACCTGTGTACCTCGAAGCTGCGCCGCAAGCCATCCTGAAACCTCAGGGTACCGCGGCCACCATACGCAGCGCGAAGCGCACCGTCACCGGGTTGCCCAGCCACTCGGTGGCATGCCACTGCCCCTGGCCGATGCCGAACGCAAGCCGGTCTATCACGGTCTTGCCCTGCAGTTCTCCGGCGCCGCGGCCGAGTGCTCGCCAGGTGAATGGAACGGATACGGTGCGAGTGACCCCGCGCAGCGTCAGCGGGCCGGTGGCGATGAAGCCGCTTGGAGTCTTGGTCAGGCGCCGCGCCGTGAAGCGCGCCTGCGGGTAGCGCGCCACGTCAAAGAATTGTGCACCGCCGAGCAGCGTGTTGCGCTGCGCGTCGCGGGTATCGAACGAACGCATGTCGATCACGACCGTGAGCGTGCCGGCGTGCGGATCGAACTGCGCTGAGAATGATTTGAACACGCCTTGATTCGCCGCGCCGGCCTGAATGAACGTATAGGTGAGCGTGCTGTGCGCCGGGCTCACGACGTAGTCCGGGCCGGGGGCTGCAGCGTGGGCTGTGCCGGCGGCGAGGAAGGCGACCGCGGACAGGGTAAGCCGGGTGAGGCGGGAAGTCAGCAACCGTTACTCCTTGCGGGTGAGTGAGGCGCCCGCGCCGGGCAGCATGCGCCGCAGCGTATCGTCCTTCAGGACGAGGTGATGTTTGATGGCCGCCGCGATGTGCAGCACGAGAATCAGGCCGAGTGCGATCGCGAGCAACACGTGCACGCGTACCATCGCGTGGTAGAGCGTCGTGCTGCGTCCCACCAGGTTCGGCAACTGGAACAGATTGAACCAGCTCACCGGAAAACCTCGTGCCGAGGACATGATCCAGCCGGTCAGCGGCAGCGCGATCATCAGAACGTACAGCCCGGTGTGCGTGCCGCGCGCCAGCACGCGCTCGTAGGGCTTCAGAGTGTGCGGAAGATCAGGCGAAGGGTTCAGTGCGCGCCAAGCCAGGCGCACCAGCGCCAGGGCGAGAATGGTGATGCCGAGCGACTTGTGACGCGCCAGCGTGACCAGCTTGGTCATGCTGAGCGGCAGCGCGGTACCGATCAGTCCAAGTGCGATCTGCACTGCGATCAGGACGGCAATCAGCCAGTGCAGCAGTTGGGCGGGCGCCCCCCAGCGGGCGCGAGTGTTTCGCAGCATCACGTCGGTAGCTTAGAACAACGGGCGCTCTCTGGGGAGTAATTACGTCGATGCGTCCCGGGCCTGCGCTGCGGCATGCAACCCGAGCTCGATCTGGGTCCAACCCTGACAGTGCCGTGCGATCTGCGCAGCGAGCAGGGCGGCGTGCGCGGGTCGCGCGTTCAATGCCGGCACGTAGTCGAACCGCTCGCCGCCGGCGTTCATGAACGCAGCGCGGTTCTCCACGTCGATTTCCTCGAGCGTCTCGAGGCAATCGACCGCAAATCCCGGGCAGATGACCGTCACGTCCCTGATGCCTCTCGCCGGCATGGCGGCGAGGGTCTCGATGGTGTAGGGACGCAGCCACTTGCTCGGTCCGAAGCGCGATTGGAACGTCACCGTCCACTCGCCATCCTTCAGCAGCAGCTCCTCGGCGAGTAGCCGTGCGGTCTTCTGACACTTGCAGAAATACGGATCGCCCTGGTGGAAGTAGTGCTCGGGGATGCCGTGAAAGGAAATGACCAGATGACCGGTGCGCCCGTGAGCGTCCCAATGCTGCGCGACGCTCTCGCGCAACGCCTCGATGTACTGCGGCTGGTCGTGGTACTCGCTGATGAGGCGCAGCTCCGGCAACCACCGCCACCCGGTAAGCTCGGCGCTGACCTGATCGTAGACCGCGCCGGTGGTGGCGCCGCAGTACTGCGGGAACAGCGGCAGCACCAGCATGCGCTGCGCGCCGGCGGCGCGCAGCCGCTGCAGCGATTCGGCCACGCTGGGGCTGCCGTAGAGCATGGCGAATTCGAGCGAAAACGGCGCCATCATGCGCTGTGCGAGCAGACTCGCCAGCGCGCTGCGCAGCCGCTCGGACTGCTCGCGCAGCGGCGAGCCTTCGGCCGACCAGATCTTGCGGTACTTCGGTGCGATGCGCCGCGGACGCAGCGGCAAGATGAACCCGTAGAGGATCGGCAGCCACAGCGGTCGCGGCAGTTCCACGACCCGCGGATCCTTCAGCATGCGTTCGAGGAAACGCCGCACGTCGCGCGGTGCCGGTGAGTCGGGTGTGCCGAAATTAACCGCGAGAATGCCGATGCGCTCGGCCGTGTCGCGGTGAAAGTCCGCAGAGCTGTGATAGCGCATGGTGTGCACGATAGCGCAGTGAAACGACCGACAACCAGTGCCGCTGCGGCAAACCCCTACCCCGGGCGCACGGCGCTCCGGGGGGGCGCGGCGTCAGACGGCCGAGCGCTCCTCGTCGCGCAGGTGCTGCTCGAGGAACTCCAGAGTCCGCCGGCGGGCCAAGGCCGCGGCCGCAGCGTCGTAGGACGGTCGCAGATCACAGTTGAAGCCGTGGCCGGCCCCCGGGTAGATGTGGAACACGCCGCCCGGATCGCGCTGGCGCATCGGCTCGAGCTCGGCGAGCGGAATGCTCTGGTCCTCGCTGCCGAAGTGATACAGCACCGGGCAATGCGGCGCTTTGCCGGCGTCCTGGGCCCGGCCGTAGTACACCACCGCGCAGTCGACGGGCAGCAGGCAGGCGGCGCGGTACGACTGCGCACCCCCCCAGCAGTACCCGACGGTGCCGACACGGCCGGCGTGTTTGACGACGGCAATCGCCGCGGCCAGATCCTTCAGGGTCTGCTCCGGCTGCAACTGCTGCATGTAGCCGCGACCCTCGTCGATCTGCGCGGCACTGTAGTCGAGTTCGATCCCACGACGGATCCGATCGAACATGCACGGCGCAATCGCCGTGTAACCCTCGGTGGCAAAACCGTCGGCCATGGCACGGATGTGCGCGTTGACCCCGAAGATCTCCTGGATGACGACGACGGCGCCGCGGGCAGTCCCTGGCGGGGCGGCCAGATAGGCCTGGAACTGGTGCCCGTCGCGGGCCATCAGCGTGATGAAATCGCCCATAAACTGCTCAACTTTCTCGTCGTTCAGGTTGCACCGGCCCGCCGCAGGATAGCCCGCGGACCCGGCCTGTGGAAGCGGCTCGAGAAGCCCGCGCGCGGTGCCCCTTGGCCCGGTGCGCGCGCCCCATGATAGCCTAGGAGGCGGATCGGGACGCGACCCGTCCCGGGGGAGGGGGTCATGCTGGTCGGCTCAGCCGTGCGGCGTGTCGCGATCGTCGGCGGCGTACGCATTCCTTTTGCCAGGGCCCATGGCGCGTACGCGAGCGTGGGCAACCCGGAGATGCTTACCGCGGTGCTGCGCGCCCTGGTGCAGCGCTGCCGACTCGAGGGCAAACGCCTCGGCGATGTCGCCGCCGGCGCTGTCCTGAAACACTCCAAGGACTTCAACCTCACGCGCGAGAGCGTACTGTCGAGCGGACTCGATCCCCAGACCCCCGGCCTCGATCTGCAGCGCGCCTGCGGCACCAGCCTCGAGGCGGCGATCGCGATCGGCAACAAGATCGCCCTCGGGCAGATCGACTCCGGTATCGCCGCCGGTGTCGACACGATCAGCGATCCACCCGTGGTCTATCCGCGCGCCTACCAGAGAGTGCTGCTCGCCAGTTACCGAGGCAGGAGTCTCGGTGAGCGCCTCGCGCCGTGGCTGCGGCTGCGACCGCGGCATTTCAAGCCGGTGTTTCCCACGGTCGCCGAGCCCCGCACCGGACTGTCGATGGGCGAGAGCGCCGAGCTGATGGTGCAGCGCTGGCGCCTCGGGCGTGAAGCGCAGGATCAGCTTGCCTACCAGAGCCATTGCAATGCCGCCGCCGCGTGGCGCGAGGGCTTTTACGACGATCTGGTCGAGCCCTACCTGGGGCTCGCGACCGACAACAACGTGCGCGCGGACACGTCACTCGAGAAGCTCGCCAAGCTGCGAGCGAGCTTCGATGTGCGCCACGGCACCCTCACCGCCGGCAACAGTACCCCGCTCACCGATGGGGCGAGCGCAGTGCTGCTCGCCTCCGAGGCGTGGGCTGAGCGGCATCAACTGCCGGTGCTCGCCTACCTTTCGTACGGCAAGGTCTGGGCCGTGGACTTCGCGAGCGGACACGAGGGGCTGCTCATGGCGCCGGCCTATGCGGTCCCGGCCATGCTGCGCGATGCGCACCTGGCCTTGCAGGATTTCGACTACTACGAGATTCACGAGGCGTTCGCCGCCCAGGTGTTGTGCACGCTCGCCGCGTGGGAATCGGCGGCGTTCTGCCGCGACAACCTCGGTCTCGATGCGCCGCTCGGTGGCATCGAGCGGACGCGGCTGAACGTTAAAGGCGGCAGCCTCGCCATCGGTCATCCGTTCGCGGCCACCGGCACGCGCGTCCTGGCGACGCTCGCGAAGCTCCTGGCCGGGGACCCGACGGCCCGGCGCGGTCTGATCTCGGTGTGCACCGCGGGCGGGATGGGCGTCACGGCGATCGTGCAGAAATAACGGGTGTGGGCGCGCCGCCCGGAGACGCGCCCGCAGATTCAGACACAGACGTGCGTCAGCACGCGGGGAGGATAAGAGCGCAGCGCGGCGGATGCTGTCCGTGCTGCCGTGCGAGCGCGGGGACTGTCGCGCAGGATCAGCCGGCGGAGCGGTCGGCCTGCGGGAGGATTCAAACCGGTCATACACCGAGCCAGCTGTCGGAGAGAGCGCAATGAGCCCTGGCATCTTCGAGGACAGCAGGACGCTGCGCGATGAACTCGCGGTCTTATTGGGGGAAATGCCGCTGTTCAGCGGCCTCGCACCTGCGGTGCTGTGCGCCATCGCCGCGGCAGCCGAGTGGCTGTCGCTGCCGGGCGGCGCGGTGCTGTTCTCCTCCGGCGAGCCGGCCGATGCGCTGTACGTGGTGCTCAGCGGCAGCCTCGCCGTGCTGGCCGCCGGCGGGCGCGCCCAGGGGCGTTTTCTCGCCCGGCTCGCCGCCGGAGACACGGTCGGGGAGATGGGGTTGATCTCCGGTCATCCTCGCACCGCCAACGTCGTGGCGCTGCGCAACACGGAGCTGGCACGCATTTCCGCCAGAGCATTCAACGAAGTGCTGCGCCGCGAGCCGGAGGCCGTGTGGCGCATCGCGCAGTTGATGGTCAACCGGCTGGAACGTATGGACGGCCCGCCGGCGCGCGCGCACGTGCGCGGTGCATGCACCTTCACGGTATTGCCGCAGAGCATGGAGGTCGATTTCGCCGGCTTCTCCACCGGGCTGGTCAAGGCGCTCGGCCAGTTCGGACGCGCTGAGCTGGTTTGGAATGCGCGCGGTGCGACCCACACCAGTCAGTGGTTCAACAACATCGAATCCTCCAATGACTTCGTCGTCTACGTGGCCGAGCCGACGCCGAACCGCTGGACTAAGCTCTGTGAGCGACAGGCCGATGCGCTGCTGCTGTTGGCGCGCGCGGAGAGTCCGGCCGGCAGTTTTGCCGCGCTGCGCTGGCCGCACGATCAGAGTCTCACCCCGCAGCGCTGGGAACTGGTGCTGCTTCACGACAGCGGCATCGAGACCGGGGCAGCGGCGCGCTGGCTGACGAACCTGCCGGATATTCCGCACCATCACGTGCAGTCTGCGGCCGACTATGGGCGCCTGGCGCGCATGCTCACCGGGCGAGCGGTCGGGCTGGTGCTCTCCGGGGGCGGAGCGCGGGGATTTGCCCACATCGGTGCCATCAGAGCGCTCTCCGAGGCGGGCATTCCGATCGATCTGCTGGGTGGCACGAGCATGGGGGCGATCCTGGCCGCTGGCGTCGCGGCGCGCTGGAGCCTTAAGGAACTCACCGAGCGGATCCGCCACTACTTCGTCGATTCGCGTCCGCTGCGTGATTACACGCTGCCGTTCATCTCGCTGGTCTCGGGCCACAAGGTCAGCCGCCTGCTGTTCGAAGCTTTTGGCGATACGGCGATCGAGGATTTGCCCCTGACGCACTTTTGCGTTTCGGCGAACCTGACCTCAGGGCACACGCACGTGCATCGGCGCGGGGAGTTGTGGCGAGCGTTGCGCGCGTCGGTGTCGGTGCCCGGTGTGCTGCCGCCGGTGGTGCAGGACGGAGAGGTGCTGGTCGATGGCGGAGCGATGAACAATCTGCCGGTGGACATCATGCTCGAACTCGGCCGCGGCCCGGTCATCGGCTGCGATGCGGGCGCGGACCGGGCCTTCGCCACGCACGGCGCTGAGATCGATGTGCCGCTGCCCTGGCAGGTCATGCGCTGGATCAAGGCGCGTCGGCAGTTGCCGAACATCTTTCAGATTCTCTGGCGCACCGGGATGGTCAACAGCTCGGCACAGACGGCCGCGCAACGTGAGCGGACCGATCTGCTGCTGCGCCCGCCGCTCGCTGCGATCGACATGCTCAACTGGCGGGCATTCGATCAGGCGGTCCAGGCCGGCTATGAATACACCGTGCGGCGTATCGATGAACTGCCAGATGACTCTCCTCTGTGGCGCAGCGCCGGGCCGCCCTGCGCCTAGAGAGCGTCCGCCCGAGACCGAGGAGCTTGTCGGCACACTTCAAGAGCTGTATATTTATACAAGTCCACGGTCAGCTTCGGTGCCGTCATGATCACGCTGTTTCACCATCCCAAGACGCGCTCCACACGCTTCATCTTCCTGCTCGAGGAGTTCGGCGTTCCCTACGAGATCCGCCGCGTCGAGGTTCGCAAGCGCGACGGCTCGGGCGCCGTCGATCCGCGCAACCCGCACCCGCACGGCAAAGTCCCTGCAATCAGCGACGACGGCACGGTCGTGTTCGAGTCCTCCGCCATCGTGCTGTATCTGACGGACCGTTTTCCCGATCGCGGGCTCGGACCGCTGGTCGGCGAGTTGGATCGTGCACCCTACCTCTCCTGGCTCGCCTACTACAGTGGCGTGCTCGAGCCGGCCTTCGTGTCGAAGTTTCTCAAGGTCACCGTGCCGCGCGGGACGGCGGGCTGGGTGGACGTCGATGAAGCAGTGCCGACCCTGATCACGCTACTCTCGCGCGGACCGTACCTGCTCGGGGAGCGCTTCAGCGCCGCCGACGTGCTGTACGGGACGACCCTGGCGATGTTTCGCGACACTCCGCTGATGGAGCGCAACGCGCTGATCGAGGCCTACGCCGACCGTGTCGTGAATCGTCCGGCCTTTCAGCGTGCCCTGGCGCTCGACGGGGCCTGACGCATCGATACCAAGACATCGCCCGCTCGGCCCGCGCCGTCGCCGAGCGGCACGACCGCAACGACCGACCCCCCGAGTGTGTGCAGCGCCGCACTCGTGCTGTTCTGCCGCCGTCCGGCGCGCGGTGAGGGCAAGCGCCGCCTGGCGCGCCAACTGGGTGACGAGCCGGCGTTCGCCGTTGCCGAAGCGCTGCTGCAGTGTGCCCTGGAGGATGCGGCGGCATGGCCGGGCCCGGTGGTGCTCTCCCCGGCACGCAGCGCAGACGCCGCCTGGGCTGCCGGGCTGTTGGAGCGTGAGGTGACGGTCATCCCGCAGTCCGACGGCAACCTCGGCGAGCGGATCGCAGCGGTCGACGGGCGGGTGCGCAGCCGGGGCTACGGTCAAGTGGTGTTCATCGGCAGCGATGCGCCGTCGCTGCACCCGGTACAGCTCGCGGCGGCGGCCGCCGCGCTCGGGCGCGCCGAGGTCGTGCTGATGCCGGCGGCGGACGGCGGCGTGACGCTGATGGGATCACGAACGGGGTGGCCCGATCTGGCGGCACTGCCCTGGAGCGAGGCGGCGCTCGGCGCGGCGCTCGAGCGCGTCTGCCGTCACTCGGGTCGTTCCGTGGAGCGGCTGGCGAGTTCCTACGATATCGACGAAGCGGCCGATTGCCGGCTCGCGATCGAGCGGCTCGTCGACGACCGGCGGTCTGCGCGCCGGCGCTTGCGCGAGCTGCTGTGCAGTCTGCAGCTGCCCGACGCCCCGTTGCGCAGCTGAGGCGGTCCGTCAGCTGCTGAGGAAGTCTAGAATGGCTCGCTGCGCCGCGGTGAGTTGCTCGCGCGGCGTGACGACTGCCGAGCGCAGCGCGTGCCGGCAGGGGCGCGATTCGTCGTCGCGATACTGAGCCACCGCGTGCGCGATCAGGCGCTGTACGCGCGTCAGGCTGTCACGAAACTGATTCATGACCTGCTCGAGCGACACGTGTTGCGTCGGATCATCGAGCCAGCAGTCGTAATCGGTGGCCACTGCCACAGTGCAGTAGCCGAGTTGCGCCTCGAGTGCGAGAAAGGCCTCCGGTACGTTGGTCATGCCGACCAGGTCAGCCCCGGCGCTGCGCAGCCAGAAGCTCTCCGCGCGCGTACCGAGCCGCGGACCCTCGACGCAGGCATACGTTTTCTCGCGGTGCAGCGGCAGCCCAATTGCCTCGGCGGCCCCGGCGAGCAGTGCGCTCGTGGCCGCGCACGCCGGGTGCGCCGTGGAAATGTGCGCAACCATGCCCTGACCGAAGAAACTCGCGGCCCGCACGCCCTTGGTGAAATCCAGGTATTGCGCCGGCAGCGCCAGGTCGCCCGGGCGAATCTCCTCGCGCAGGCTGCCGACCGCCGACACGCCGATCACCGTGCGCACCCCGACACTCTTCAAAGCCCAGATGTTGGCGCGAAAATTGATCTCACTCGGCAGCAGATGATGTTCAAGTCCGTGGCGCGCCAAAAAGGCGACCGGCCTGCCATCGAGGCTGCCGAGCATCACCGGCGCAGAGGGAGTGCCGAATGGCGTTTCCGCGAGCCGCGTTTCGTTGACCTTCAAGCCGTCCATGCGGTAGAGGCCGGTACCGCCGATAATGCCGATCATCATGGGAATCTCTGTTGCGCCAGTGGCCGCGAGGCTGCAAGATGCCTCAAACGACGCCGGGCAACAAGATCGACGCCTGTTCACGGGGAGCTCTCCATGAATACCCCTCCGTTTCCCTCCCTTCGGCCGCCGCGCTGGCCGGGGCGGATCACCCGCGCCGGTCTGTGGATTCTCGCAGCCGGACTCATCATCACTCTGGCCGCCGGACCGGTGAACCGCTTCGATCTGGAGAGCGTCGGCCCGGCGCTGATGACATTGGTGATCGGCCTCGGCGTCGTGGTGCTCGGCACGGCGATGACCGTCCTTGGCGTGCTGTTCTCGACTTTGAAGGGTGCGCACGTGCCTGGCACCGCGGCGGTGGTCGGCATCATCATCGGTTTGGCAGTGATCGCCTACGTGCTCTCCTGGGTGGAGCGGGCGCGGACCAGCCCGCCGATCAACGACATCAGCACCGACCTGCGCGATCCGCCAAAATTCGAGCGCATCCTGGCGTTGCGCGCCCGTGCGCACGCCCCCGTCCCAGCGCAATACCGTCGCGAAGTACCCGGCCCTGACGGTAAAATGATAGACGTGCCGCGGTTGCAGCGCGAGTACTACCCGTACGTCAAGCCGCTGTTTCTCGCGCTGCCGCCGGCACAGGCGCTTGCGAGGGCGCGGCAGGTGGCCGGGGCGCTTGGCTGGCGCATCGATGCTCTCGAGCCGGCGCAGGGTCGCCTCGAGGCAACCGCCCACACGTTCTTTTTCGACTTCAAGGACGACATCGTGGTACGGATCCGGCCGGACGGTACCGGCTCGCGTGTGGACGTGCGCAGCGAATCGCGGGTCGGGTTGAGCGACATTGGAACCAACGCGGCGCGCATCCGGCAGTTTCTGAGCCGCATGCAGACGCCCTGAGATGAGGGATTGGCATTCATGAGCGGCATCGCCCGCGACATCGTGTTTGAAAAACGCCTGGCCGCGCTGCTCAATAGCGGCGCACCGCAGCTGCTGCAGGGCGGCCGCCGTGGCGTTGAGAAGGAGTCACTGCGCGTGACGCCCGACGGACTGCTCGCGCAAACGCCGCATCCGGCGGCACTCGGCGCGGCCCTGACCAGCGAACACATCACCACGGATTACTCCGAGGCGCTGATCGAACTGGTCACGCCCACGTTCAATACCAACTGGGAGCTGCTGCAGTACCTGCTCGACCTGCACCAGTTCGTCTACCGGCATCTCGATGATGAGCTGTTGTGGGCGACCAGCATGCCGTGCCGGATCGATCGCGACGAAGACATCCCGATCGCCCGCTACGGGCGCTCACACGTCGGGCGGATGAAAAGCATCTACCGTGAAGGTCTCGGTGTGCGCTACGGCCGGATGATGCAGGCGATCTCCGGAGTGCACTTCAATTACTCATTTCCGAGCGCGTTCTGGCCGGCCTACGCCGAACTACTGGGGTCGCGCGATGATTCCCAGGCGTTCATCTCGGCGTGCTATTTCGACCTGCTGCGCAACTACCGTCGTCACGGTTGGTTGGTGTTGTACCTGTTCGGCGTGTCCCCGGTCGTATGCAAGTCATTCCTGCGTGGCCGCGAGCATTCGCTCATCGACCTTACCGCGCACAGCGCCTATGAGCCGTACGCCACCAGCCTGAGGATGAGTGACATCGGCTACCGCAATCGCAACCAAGCGGACCTGACCGTTTCGGTCAACAGCCTTGCTGAATACGTGCGCGATCTCGGTCGAGCGATTAGCACGCCGCATGCGCCATATGCGGCGCTCGGCGTGCGCAGCGGCGCAGATTATCGCCAGCTCAATGCGAACGTGCTGCAAATCGAAAATGAGTACTACAGTTTCATTCGGCCGAAGCGAGTGGCTCGCTCCGGCGAGCGGCCGACCCAGGCGCTGGCCCGCGCTGGCGTCGAGTACGTCGAGGTGCGGGCGCTCGACGTCAGCGCCTTCGACCCGGTCGGCGTGAACCAGAACAAGATGCGCTTCCTCGAGGCGTTCCTCGCGCTGTGTCTGCTGAAGGACAGTCCTCCGATCGCCGATCACGAGCAGCATGCCGTCGATCACAACCATCTCACGGTGGCTCACCGCGGCCGCGAGCCGGGGCTGACGCTCTGGCGTGATGAGCGCGAGGTGCCGATGCGTGAATGGGCCGAGGCGCTGCTAGAGGAAATGGTTCCCTTGTGCGAGATTCTCGATCGGGGCGATGCGGCCCGGCCATACTCGCAGGCCCTCGCCGTGCAGAGCGCCAAGATCACCGACGCGGCGCGTACGCCCTCGGCGCGCATGCTCGCCGAGCTCGCATCGAGCGGAGAGTCATTCGCGCAGCTGGCGCTGCGGATGTCGAAGCTGCACAAGGCGTACTTCCTCGAGATGTACCCTCCGAACCAGGCGCGCTTGGCCGAATTCGCCGTCGAGGCGCAGGAGTCGCTCGAGCGAGAGCGGACGATCGAGGCCGCCGATCGCGGCACGTTCGAGGAATATCTTGCCCATTACTTCGCCGCCTGAGAGCGAGCCGGTGGCGGGCAAATCGGGTCAATCTCCCGCCCGGACCATTGCGCGGCGCCGGCTGGTAAGGGATTCTACGCCGCTATGAACGCGCTTTCCGTCCAGGCTTTGACCAAAACCTACCGCAACGGCGTACAGGCCTTGAAGGGCATCGACCTCGCCGTTGAGGAAGGGGATTTCTTCGCGCTCCTCGGGCCGAACGGTGCCGGTAAAACGACGCTGATCGGCATCGTGACCTCGCTGGTGCGCAAAACCGGCGGCGTGGCCAGCATCTTCGGTTACGACATCGATCGGCAGCTCGAGGAGGCCAAGAGTTGCATCGGCGTGGTGCCGCAGGAAATCAATTTCAACATGTTCGAGACGCCGTTGACCATCGTGGTCAACCAGGCGGGCTTTTATGGCATTCCACGCGCGATCGCCCATCAGCGCGCCGAGAAGTATCTCAAACAGCTGCAGCTGTGGGAGAAGCGCAATCACGCCTCGCGCGGATTATCTGGCGGAATGAAGCGTCGTCTGATGATTGCTCGCGCGCTGATGCACGAGCCGCGGCTGCTGATTCTCGATGAGCCCACGGCGGGTGTCGATATCGAGATTCGCCGCTCGATGTGGGATTTCCTGCGTGGCATCAACCAGCGCGGCACGACGATCATTCTCACCACCCACTACCTCGAAGAAGCCGAGACGCTCTGTCGCAACATAGCGATCATCGACGGCGGCCGCATCATCGAGCGGGACCGGATGAGCAACTTGCTGCGCCGGCTGCACAGCGAGACGTTCGTGCTCACCCTGAGCCAGCCGCTCGCGGCGGTGCCGGCGCTCGAGCGCTATCCGGTCAAGCTGATCGATGAGACGACACTCGAGGTCGAGGTGTCCAAGCAGGAGAACCTCAACGACCTGTTCGCGCGGCTCTCAGCGCTCGGCATCGAGGTCCTCTCGCTGCGCAACAAGGTCAATCGATTGGAGGAAATCTTCATGCGCCTGGTCGAGCGAGGGGCTGCGGCATGAGTACGATGGTCGAGCATTCCACGGCGCGGCCGCACTCGATGGCGCAAATCCGCCGGGTCGGCTTTCTGACGATCGTCATCCGGGAATTCCACCGGATAGTGCGCATCTGGAGCCAAACCATCCTGCCCTCGGGCGTCACTGCGACTCTGTATTTCCTGATCTTCGGGGCCGTGATCGGCAGCCGCCTCGGGCCGATGAACGGCATCAGCTACATGACGTACATCGCGCCCGGGCTGATCATGCAGGCGGTGATCCTCAATTCATACAACAACGTCGTCTCGTCGTTCTTTGGAGCGAAGTTCGGCAAGCACATCGAGGAGCTGCTCGTCTCGCCGCTGCCGAGCTGGATCATCGTGTCAGGGTACGTCGCCGGCGGATTGGTGCGCGGTGCCATGGTCGGACTGCTGGTGAGCATCGTCACGCTCTTCTTCACGCACCTGCCGATCTCCCATCCAGTGATCGTGATCGCGGCCGCCGCGATGACCTCGATGACCTTCGCGCTCGGTGGATTCCTCAACGCGATGTTCGCCAAGAACTTCGATCAGATCAGCATCATTCCGAATTTCGTGCTGACGCCGCTGATCTATCTCGGCGGGGTGTTTTACTCGATCGCCCAGCTGCCGGCCTGGGCGCAGCACCTCTCGCTCATCGACCCCATCCTCTACATGGTCAACGCATTCCGCTTCGGATTCCTCGGCGTGTCGGACGTGCCGGTCGTGGTCGCATTCACGATCATGGTCATCGCCATTCTTGCGCTGTTCTCGACCGCCGTCCTGATGCTCGATCGCAGTTCCGGAATCCGCGAATGAATCGGTGCCGCTGCGCTCCCCGCGTGGGGGAAGCGCAGCGGCACCGATCTCAGCCCTTGACCCAGTTGCCGCTGCTGTCGCGGTAGTACCAGCCGTTCTGCTTGGCATGCGCGATCCAGCGGCTGGCGAAGGTGCTGCGGATGTTGCCGGCCCAGGCTGGATGGCCGTTGGCATCGGCAATCTGCGTGTAGAGCTGCGACAGATCGTGGTTCTGTTGCGCCACCAGGTGCGCCAGCTGCGCCCGCTGCATGAGCGGAACACTGCTCTGGTCGCGGATCGCGATGACCCCTTCAGCGGTGATGCCGATCACCCCGTCGTGGAAGTACGGCTTGAGCTGCGCGAAGCGCTGATGCATTGCCGCGACGATGGCGCGGATCTGCGGTGTCGAGATGTCGAGGTCGGCTTGCCCGGCCGCATGCGCCACCGGCACGAGCGCCATCACCATCCGCCCCGCCAGCGCCTCGAGGATCGATTCGCCGCGCGGCTCACGAACGGCGGCAGCCGTCGGGGGTGCCGCGGACGGGGTGCTTTGCGGGTTGCTCGGTTGTGCCGCCGAGGTGCCGTTGCTCCCGGTGACGGCGCGGATGATCTTATCGGCGGCCTTCTGGGCGGCGGCGGCCGGGAAGTACACATTCACCGTGACGCAGCTGGCGAGCGCCGCGGCTGCGGCGAAGATCAGAGCGAGGCGGGCGGCGCGCGGCGAGGCGCGCTCGAGCGGTGCGGGACGGGTCGCTAATCGCATGGACGTTCTCCGATGGAACCGTGCCGATATTCTGGCACTTGACGCTGAATATGCTCTGGGCCAGGCGGCCGCGGCCGAAGCCTGCGCGCGGGGTGCATTTTACCGCCTGGATGGGCTCAATTCACCTTCATGCCCCCGCTGCTGATGCCCTGCTTGATCTGCTCGAGCATCTGCGGCCAGTTGACCCGCTGGACGTTGCCGATGATGTCCAGACGCGGGATCCAACTGCCCTGGACCAGGTAGTACCCGCCGTCGTCCGCGGGGCCAACCCCGGACATGTGGCAGACCTCATTGTGCAGATAGCAGCCGATGGCGAGGCGCCGGTAGTGGAAGGTCTTGAAGAACTGCAAGACGCCGGACTCGAGCGCGGCGGCAACCTCACCGCCGCCGCCGCCGAGGCCCGCGATGCGCGTGACGGCCTTCTGGCTGATCAGGTGGCTTGAGTGATCCCCGGGCATGGTGTAAATGCGCGCATCGAACGCCACGGGTGACCAGTCGAACAGTTTCAGTCCGGTGATGTCCGCATCGATCCGGCCGGTCATCGAGCCGAACGCGAACGTACGGGTCACCATGCCCAGGTCCAGCGCGCGCGCCGTAACATCGGCATACAGTTGCGGCCACTGTCCGAGCGGATCGTCGAGGTGGATGTGGCTGCCGGTGATGACGCCGTCGAACACATGCGCGACCAAGTTGCCGTTGAACTTCAGCACGTGATGGCGGTACTGCACCAGGGGGATGTGGGCGAACAGCTGCCCGTTCATGATCGGCCAGCCGAAAGCCTTGCACATGACCGGCATGCTGATCGGAGTCAGGTCGGCATTGAAATCGAATTGCGCATGCGGCGTGCCGAGATTGCGTCCGACCAGCGTATGGATGAGGATCGCTCCGTCGAACACTGGTACGCGCACATTGCCGCCGAGCAGCGCGAAGTTGCGACTCCAGGTGAGGAAGGTCAGGTGCGTCGCGCCGCCGGCGAGGCCATACAGGCCGATGCGCTGCCAGCTGAGCTGCGAGTGCGCCACCGCCACGCCGGAGGCGGACGCCCAGTGGATCGCGCCGTTGAGGCCGGCAATCGACAGGCTTGCGGTGGGATCGCTGAAGCCGATGCCGTGCAGGAGCGCGTCGATGCGCTCGAGGTGTCCGGCGCGCAGTTGCAGAGAGCCGCTCGCCCAGCCTCGGGTGCGCAGCGAGCCGAGTGGGCCGGAGGCCAGGGTCATTTGCATGAAGCTGGCATAGGCGCCCGGGAAGGTGAGCCGGGCGAGCCGCACCTGCGCGGCGATGAGCGTGGGCCGGGGGGTGAGTGCAAGCTGCGCCGTCGCGTTCGCATCAATGACGCCGCGCTCGTGCAGCACGAGGTGGGAAATCTCGAGCGGGCCGGCACCGCGCCGCGCGGCAGTGAGGCGTAGCGCGAGCGGATGGGCCGCGAGATCCAGATACAGCGGACCGGCGAGCGCCTCGCCGCGTGAGCCGGTGAGCACGAGGGTGCCGCTCAATGCGCCGCCGCGTTCGGCGACGGCGCCGCGCAGGGCCGCCGCCACGTGCTGCGAAACGACCGTGCCTGCGGCATTGCTGAAGTTCAAATCCGCACTGCGCAGACGGATGCGGGCCTGCAGAGCCGGACGATTGGTCGCGCGCAGCGCCAGACTCACCGGCCCGCTGAGTGAATCACCCGCTGGCAGAGTGAACCACGGGTGCGCCAGACGCACCGCTTCGGCGAGCTGTACTCCCTCGGCGCTCATCTGCAGCTGCCATTGGCCCGGGCGCAGTGCCGCCCCGAGGCGCACCTCACCGTGCGCCAGCGCGACGCGGGCGGCGCTGACGGTGAGCGCGCCCGTCTGGGCGTCGTAGCTCGTCGTGAGATTCCCCTGCAGCGCGCCGAACGCGCCGGCCCGCAGCGCGAAGTGGCCGCCCCGGCACGCATAGCGCCCACTGAGGCCGATCGCGGCGCAGTGCAGCACGGCCGCGCGCAGCGGTGGGGCCCCGGGGCGGGACAGCTGCACCGAGGCAGCGCTGAGACTGCCCGAGAGACCTCCCGATCCCAGGCGCATCACCACCTGCGCCCCGCGCACCTGCACCTGCGGCGTCTGCAGCCGCGATACCGTGAGCGTGACCTGGTCGACGGCATGTGCCGGCACCGCCAGGACTGCCACCAGCGGCCCGAGCGCCCAGCATGCCCTCTGCAACAAAAACTTCACGAAACTGTCATCTTGCGGACTTCCTGGCCGCAGATCCTGCACGGGCGAGCCATTTCGCACCTGCATAGTGCACGCCCGGATGCCGCAATGAAAGCACCCGCCCTCTCCGAGTGGATCGCGCGCGCGGATGCCGCTGAATACGCGTTGTGCCGCCGGCTGAATCGGGGTGCAGCATTTGCGTTGCCCCGCCGCATTTTCCAGATCGTCAGCCGCCTCGGCGACGGACCGATCTGGTATGGGGTGATTCTGGCCCTGCCACTGCTCTACGGCCGTGCCGCCGTGGGGCCGGCGCTGGTGATGGCCCTGACCGGCATCGCAGGCCTCGGGCTCTACAAGGGGCTCAAGCACACGCTGGTGCGCGAGAGGCCGTTCATGACCCACGCAAGCATCGATTTGGCCATGGCGCCACTTGATCGATATAGCTTTCCCTCCGGGCACACGCTGTATGCCGTCTGCTTCACGGTGCAGGCGACCACGCATTTTCCGGCGCTCGGCTGGGTGCTGATCCCGTTGACGCTGCTCATTGCCGGATCGCGGACCGTGCTCGGCCTGCACTACCCGACGGACGTACTCGCCGGCGCGATCATCGGGCTGGCGCTCGGCCTGGTGGGCATGTCGCTCGCCTGATGCGAGTGCTGTTCGTCTCGGACGTCTTCTTTCCGCGCGTCAATGGCGTGTCGACTTCCATCGCCACCTTTCGCGCCGACCTCGAACGTCTCGGCGTCGAGACGGTCCTCGTGGCGCCGCGCTATACGGGCGAGGTACTCCCCGGCGCAGAGCGCGCGGTGGTACGCGTGGCCAGCAGCAAAGTACCCGGCGATCCGGAGGATCGGCGGCTGCGATGGGGTGCGCTGCGCCGCGCCCTCGCCGAGCTCGAGCGCGAGCCGTTCGATCTGGTCCATGTGCACACTCCCTTCGTGGCCCACTACGCGGGAGTGCGCATCGCGCGCCGCCGCCGCATTCCGTGTCTGGCCACCTACCACACGTTCTTCGAGGAGTACCTGCATCACTACGTGCCGGTGCTACCGCGGACAGTGGGTCGCACGCTGGCGCGCGCATTCACCCGCTCTCAATGCTCCGACGTCCAGGCGCTAGTTGCCCCGTCGGAGCCGCTGCGTCAGGTGCTGCGTGACTATGGGGTGCAGACTCCAGTGCACGTCATCCCGACCGGGTTGCCCGCGGACCGCTTTCAACCGGGCAACGCCGCGCGCTTTCGAGCGCTCGTGCAGCTGCCGGCGCACCGACCTCTGGTGACCTACGTCGGTCGAGTCGCGCACGAGAAGAACATCGATTTTCTGGTGCGCGTCTTTGCCCGCGTACGCCAGTCGGTCCCCGAGGCGATGTTGATCATCGCCGGTGAGGGGCCGGCTCGCGAGGCATTGCGCAAGCTCGTCGAGCAGCTCGGCCTGACGGAGGACGTCCGGTTCGTCGGCTACCTCGATCGAAACACCTCTCTGCTCGACTGTTACGCGGCCGCATCGGTATTCGTGTTCGCCTCGCGCACGGAGACGCAGGGGCTGGTGCTGCTCGAGGCGCTCGCCCAGGGCTGTGCAGTGGTGTCCACCGCTGAGTTGGGCACGAAGTCGATTCTCGCGCCGGCGTGCGGTGCGCTGATCGCCGAGGAGCGCGAGCAGCCCTTCGCCGCCACGGTGGTCCGGGTGCTGCGCGACGCTGGACTGCGCAACACGCTGAGCGAGCAGGCCGGCACCTACGCGCGCGGCTGGTCCTCGGCCAGCATGGCCGCTCGTCTTGCCGAGCTGTACCGCGCGCTGCGCACTCCCGCCTAGCTCCGCTTTGGCGTCTCGAGGGTGATGCGCGAAAACCCGGCTTTCGCGAACTCACCCCACGCTCCGTCGTACTCGAGTACGGCCGCGGCACACGTGGGTAGGTGTGTGATTTGTGCCGCGCACTGGTGCGCCAGTTCGCTGAGGCCCGGGTTGTGCGCCACCAACATCACCTGAAGCGCGTTCTCCTCGAGTGCGCCGATGACGGCCAGCAGCTGTGCGATATCCCCGGGATAGAGCCGCTGGTCCACCGTGATGCGCCGCAGGGGGTACTCTAGTGCTGTGGCCACGAGTCGTGCGGTCGTGAGCGCACGCACCGCCGGACTCGAGATCAGCCTATCGAGCCGGGTGCCGTGCCCGCGCAGCCTCCGACCCATACGCGGCGCATCGAGCGTGCCGCGTGCGGCGAGCGGGCGATCCCGGTCCGAGAGCCCGGGCGGATGGTCGGACTTGGCGTGCCGCAACAGGATCAGCGTCTTCACGCCGCTGTGCCTCGCCGCGTGCGGGTCGAACGGTATGTAGGGAGCGTGGGCATGAGGTCACCTGACTCGGTCCGGCCGTTGGGCCCGCGAACTGAGCATAACGCAGGAAACGCACCGAGGCAGCTAGACGGTGCGCAGCCCATCTGAAAATATTGGGTCCCTCTCCCCACCCACTGCACCGTCTGATGCAGGAGCGCTGCCGATGCCCGAAGCACCACTGACCGATTTCGATGCGCGCGCGCAGGAATGGGACGACGCGCAGAAGATTAGGCGTGCCGAGCAGGTGGCTGCGGCCCTGCGTCGCAGAGTCGAGCTGCGCCCCGCGATGACGGCATTGGAGTACGGGGCCGGCACCGGGTTGTTGTCGTTCGCGCTGCGCGGGGCGGTCGGACAGATCACGCTGGCGGACAGCTCCGCGGGCATGCGCGCCGTCGCGGAGCGCAAGATCGCAGCCGCCCAGGCCTCAGACCTGAGCGTGATCGATCTGGACCTGACACGCGATCCGCTGCCCGCGACGCACTACGATCTCATCTTCAGCATGATGACGCTGCATCACGTTGCGGATGTGCCGGGACTTTTCGACGCATTCCATTCGATGCTCAACGCCGGCGGCTGGGTGTGTCTGGCCGATCTGGACAGCGAGGACGGTTCGTTCCATGGTCCGGGCGTGCCGGTGCACCATGGATTCGAGCGCAGCGCGCTGCACTCATGGCTCGGTACGGCCGGGTTTCAGGACGTCGCGGTCCGGGACTGCTGTACCCTCGAGCACCACGGGCGCGAATACTCGGTTTTCCTCGCCACCGCCCGCAAATCCTAGCGCTAGCGCTCGGGTCGCGGGGTGTTCCGAGCGGAGCTTCGGTCGATTGCGTTACACTCGCGCCCGATCATTCAGAGGCCGGCGGGGGCGGCAGGTGATACAGACGGAAGCGCGGAACGCCGCAGAATCGGAAGCAGTCATGCCGACGCCAGTCGAGCTGCAAGTGCCGGCGGATGACTTTCAGCCGCCCTGGTGGCTGCGCAACCGCCACCTGCAATCCATGTTGGCGAGCGTCGCATTGCGGCGCGGCCCCATCGCTCGGCGCGCGCGACCCCTGCTGGCGGCCCAGCACGAACTTCTGCTCGACTGCGGGGATGAGGTGCGACTGCAGTGCTGGCGCTCAAGCGGCTCCCCGGACGGCCCGCCGGTCGTGGTGCTGCACGGCTGGGAAGGCAGCGCCGAGTCGCTCTACGTCCTGTCGCTCTCGCAACAGCTCTACGAGCGTGGCTTCGACGTGTTTCGGCTCAACCTGCGCGATCATGGTGAGACCCATCACCTCAACGCGGGCCTGTTCCATTCCTGCCGGCTGGCGGAAGTCTGCGGCGCTCTGCGCGCGGTGCAGCGCCTCACCGGGCAGCCGCTGAGCCTCGTCGGCTTCTCGCTCGGGGGAAATTTCCTGCTGCGCGCCGCTGCACAGGCTCGCAGCGCGCGGCTGGATCTGCAGTCCGTCGTGGCCGTCTCGCCGGTGCTCGATCCGCACGAGACGCTGCGTGCGCTCGAGGAAGGATTCACCGGCTACGCGCGCTACTTCGCCCGCAAGTGGTGGCGGTCGTTGCGCAAGAAGGAAGCGGTCTGGCCGCACCAGTACGATCTGCGCGAGCTGCGCGGTATCAACAACCTGCGCCGCCTGACTGACGAGTTGATCCGCCGCTACACCGAGTTCGAGACGCTCGATGAGTATCTGCTCGGTTACTCCATCACCGGCGAGCGGCTCGCGACCCTCGAGACCGCCTCGCTGGTGATCACCTCACTTGACGATCCGATCATCCCGCCACAGGACCTGCGCCACCTCGCGCGGCCGGCTCGGCTGCGCCTCGTGGTGACCTCGCGCGGCGGGCACTGCGGATTTCTCGACCGCCTGACCGGGCCCACGTGGGCCGAGCGGCGCATCGTCGCGGAGCTGACGGCCACGTCGGCCCGCCCGGCGGCGACCCAGACGGGGACCGAAGAGCTGACGTGAGCGTCGGCGTGGCAGCATCCTGCCTCACCGCGATCCCCCGGCCGGCAGAGCTGCACGTCCTCCGAAGGGCGTAGACGGGCGCGGCGCGGGCGCGCCCGCCGAATCGGGGCGTACACTGCTGCCATGAGACGCACCGCCCTCGCGAGTTCCCCAGTGCTGCGCAGCCCGGCGCCGGCGGGTGGCGATGGGGTGCTGGCGCACACACTCGCCAACGGGATGCAGGTCATCGTCTGGCCGGTGCACCACATTCCCAATGTCGCTCTGAACCTGTGGGTGCGGGCCGGCAGTCGCAACGAGCGGCCCGGCATCACGGGCCTCGCCCATTTCTTCGAACACATGATGTTCAACGGCACGCAGACCCGCGCACCGGGGGAGTTCGACCGGCTGATGGAGGCGCAGGGCGGGGCGAACAATGCGTTCACCAGCGATGACGTCACGGTCTACGAGGACTGGTTCCCTTCGAGCGCGCTCGAGCTGGTGTTGGAGCTCGAGGCAGACCGGGTGGCCCATCTCGCCTTCCTACCGGAGATGATCGAAAGCGAGCGCGGCGTCGTGGCCTCCGAACGCCGGCTGCGCGTCGAGGACAACAATCACGGGCTGCTCTCCGAGCGGGTGCAGGCGGAGGCCTTTACCGTTCACCCCTACCGCTTCCCGACGATCGGCTGGCCGCAGGACATCCGCGCTTGGCAGCTGGAGGACCTGCAGGCGTTCTACCGGACGTACTATGCTCCCAACAACCTGACGCTGACGCTCGCCGGGGACTTCGAGCCGCACACGGCGTTGCGTCTGGCGCGTCGCTACTTCGAACCCATTGCCGCGCAAGCACCACCAGCGCCGGTGCACGAGCGCGAGCCGCCGCAGCTCGCAGAACGGCGCATCATCGTGCGCCGCAAGGTGCAGACTCCCTTGCTGCAGTGCGCCTACAAGGCCCCGTCCGCCACCGATGAGCGCGCGAGCGCCGTGCATCTGCTGATGTCGGTGCTGATGGAAGGCAACGCTTCGCGTCTGCACCGCGCCTTGGTCGAGGAGCAGCGCGTGGCCATCGAGGTGGGTGGACATTGGCAGGAGGGTTTCGATCCAGGCCTGCTGTGGCTGTCACTCACCCTGCCGCAGTCCATTGAGCCGCAGCAGGCGCTCGGAGCGCTCGATGCAGAGCTTGCGCGAATCACCGAGTCCGGAGTCACTCCGGCTGAGCTCGAGCGCGCCCGCAATCTGGCGATCGTAGGGTACTGGAAGCGACTGGCGACCATCGACGGCAAGGCGCACCTGCTCGGGGAGTACGCGCTATTCCATGGCCGCTGGTCGGATCTGTTCGCCGAGCCGCAGCGCTTGGCGGCGGTCACGCCGCAACAGGTGCAGGCCGTGGCCGCCGACATTCTTGCCCCGCAACGGCGCACCGTGGGCATGCTGGTGTCGCTCGGGGCACGCTCGCGAATCGAGCGCTGATGGCGAGTGTGCCGAAGCACGAGCGGCTCGTTCTGGACAACGGGGCGACGCTGATCCTGATGCCGCGCCGCGAGGTGCCGCTGATCGCCGGGCAGGTGCTGCTGCGCGGAGGCAGTGCGGCCGATCCGCCATCGCGCCCCGGGGTCGCCTCGCTGGTCGCGGCGCTGCTCGAGAAGGGCGCCGGGCCGCGCAATGCCTACGCGTTCGCCGAGACTCTCGAGGGTGCCGGCGGCAGCTTCAGCGCCGTGGCCGGGCCGGAGGCCATTGCGGTGCGCAGCCAGTTTCTCGCCCGCGATCAGGACCTGATGCTCGAGTTGCTTGCCGCGACGCTACGTGCGCCCCAACTGGCGGCCGAGGAATTCGAGCAGCTGCGCGTGCGCCAAATCGAGTTCATCAAGGCCGCCAAGGACTCCGAACCGGCCGAATTGCTCGATGCATACGGCCGAGCGATGCTCTTCGGCGGCCACCCCTATGGGCTGCCGGTGCACGGCAGCGAACGCTCGCTGGCGCAGGTCACACACGAGGACGCGCGTGCCTACTACCGGGCACAGTTCGGTGCCGACCGGCTGATCATGGTGCTCGCCGGCGATCTGGATACCCGGCGGGCCGAGGCGACGGTGCGCGCTGCGTTGGCAACTTGGCCGCGCGCTGCAGTCCGTCCGACGCTGCCGCCAGCGCACACCGCCGCGCAACGGCAAGTGCTGCTGGTCGATGCGCCCGGCGCGACCCAGAGCCACTTTTGGATCGGCGCGGCGGGTGTTGAGCGCAAATACTCACGCCGCGCTGCACTCGACCTGGTCAACACGCTGTTCGGCGGTCGCTTCACTTCACTGCTCAACGCGGAACTGCGCATCAAGTCGGGGCTCTCCTACGGAGCGCGGTCGAGCTTCATGCGCGGCACGGTGGCCGGGGAATTTGCGATCCGCTCCTTCGTCGCCACGGCGAGTACGGCGCGGGCCATCCGACTTGCTCAGCAGGCCCTCGAGCGGCTGCACCGCGACGGGGTGAGCGAACAGATGCTCGCCTCGGCGCGCGCCTACACGCTCGGTCAGTACGCGCTCGGATTGGAGACCGCGGCCGACTGGGCCAGCGCGCTCGCGGATCTGGAATTCTTCGAGCTCGGCACCGAGGACATCGATGAGTACCCGGCGCGGCTCGCCGAAGTCGATCCGACGCTCGCGGCGCAAGTCATCGCCGAGACCTTTCCACGGCCGCAGTCCTCGACGCTGGTGGTGATCGGCGATGCGCAGCGCATTGGTGAGCAGCTCGCCGAGTTCGGTCCCCTCGTGTCGATGCGTTTGACGGATCCTGATTTCGCCCCGGGGGCGACGGGAGACGAAGCTCGGCCGTGAGGGGGGGATACGGCGCGCTTCGTCCCCCGGACCCGCAAAACTTCCCTGTGCTCCCTGCTCCATGTTGTGTTCATCCCGGTACGCTGTGGATTCCGGGAGACGGACCGTGCTCGAGGGGGGGGATGAGCGTG
>JBMFWZ010000012.1:0-52416 GCA_049964755.1 Steroidobacteraceae bacterium
CTTGCCGCTACGGCTGCGCACTGACAATAAATTCGCGGCCACTTCCTTGTCGCCCGCGACCAATAGATACGGGACACGCTGCAACGTGTGTTCGCGGATCTTAAAGCCCACCTTCTCGTTACGCAAGTCGGACTCGACCCGAAACTGCTGATTTTTCAGGGTTTCCGTTACGGAACGCACGTATTCGTCTTGCCGGTCGGTAATTCCCATGACCACCGCCTGCACCGGGGCGAGCCACACCGGCAGCCGCCCGGCGTGATGCTCGAGCAAAATGGCGAAGAATCGCTCCAGGGAGCCGAAAATGGCCCGATGCAGCATCACCGGGGTGCGCTTGGCGCTGGTCTCATCGACATAATGCGCCCCGAGCCGTCCGGGGAGGTTCAGATCCACCTGGACGGTCCCGCACTGCCAGTCGCGACCGATGGCATCACGCAGCACGAACTCGAGCTTCGGACCGTAGAAGGCCCCCTCGCCCGGGTTCAGGATGTACTCGATGCCCGCCGCCTTCGAGGCGGCCTTCAGCGCCTCTTCGGCCCGATCCCAGACCTCGTCGGCCCCGACGCGCTTCGGCGGCCGGTCGGCAAACTTGATGCGCACATCGTCGAAGCCGAAATCCCGGTAGATCTCGAGGATCAGCCGCGTCACCGCGACGCACTCCTCCGTGATCTGGTCCTCCGTGATGAAGATGTGCGCATCGTCCTGGGTGAACGCACGCACCCGCATCAGCCCGTGCAGGGCACCGGAGGGCTCGTAGCGATGGACCTTGCCGAACTCCGAGAAGCGCACCGGCAGCTCCCGGTAACTGCGCAGGCCGTGCTTGAAGATCTGGATGTGCCCGGGGCAGTTCATCGGCTTGATGGCGTACAGGCGCTCATCGGGAGTTTGGGTGAGAAACATGTTCTCCCCGAACTTCTCCAAATGCCCCGACTGCTTCCACAGCGAGGCGTCCATCAGCTCCGGGGCATTCACTTCCTCGTAGCCGGCCGCCTGCTGACGCTCGCGCATGTACTGGATCAGGTTCTGAAAGACGCGCCAGCCCTTGGGATGCCAGAACACCGCCCCGGGGGCCTCCTCCTGGAGGTGGAACAGATCCAAGTCCTTGCCGATGCGCCGGTGATCGCGCTTCTCGGCCTCCTCGAGCCGGTGCAGATAGTCCTCGAGCTGCTTCTTGTCCGCCCAGGCCGTCCCGTAGATGCGCTGCAGCATCTCGTTGCGCGAGTCCCCTCGCCAGTAGGCCCCGGCGAGCTTGGTCAGCTTGAAGGCCTTGAGCTTGCCGGTCGAGGGCACGTGCGGCCCGCGGCACAGATCGACCCAATCGCCCTGTCCGTACAGGCTGATCGGCTCGTTGGCCGGAATGCTGGCGATGATCTCGGCCTTGTACTGCTCCCCGAGCCCCTGGAAGAACGTGACGGCCTCATCGCGCGGCATCAAGCGCCGGGTGACCTTCTGGTCGGCCTTGGCGAGCTCGCTCATGCGCGTTTCAATGGCCGCGAGGTCCTCCGGGGTGAAGGGTCGCTGGTAGGCGAAATCGTAATAGAAGCCGTCTTCGATCACCGGACCGATGGTGACCTGCGCTTCGGGGAACAGCTGCTTGACCGCCTGGGCGAGCAGGTGCGCGGTGGAGTGTCGGATGACCTCAAGGCCCGCCGGGTCCTTCTCCGTCACGATCGCGAGCGACACATCGTGGTCGATCACATAAGAAGTGTCGACCAGCTGGCCATCGACGCGCCCGGCGAGTGCCGCCTTGCGCAGCCCGGCACCAATGCCCGCGGCCACGTCATCGACCGTCACCGGATGGTCGAAGCGCCGCTCACTGCCGTCCGGCAAGGTGACCACTGGCATGTCGAAGCTCTCCCGATCGGATCGGCTCTTTAAATACCGGAAATACCGGCGCTCGCCCCCGGAGGGAACCGGAGGCGACCGCCTTCAATACTGGTAGGCGCGAGTGGGATCGAACCACCGACCACCACCATGTCAAGGTGGTGCTCTACCACTGAGCTACGCGCCTATTTAAGAGGAATTCTCCCGAAGGAGGGCCGCGAAAGATACAAGAGCGGCACCGTGCGCGCAAGCCAATCCGAGCCTGCCCAAGCGCTTACGCCTCCCCGTCCCGCCGGCTCATGCCAGGCCGAGTTCCAGCTGCTTCAGCCGCGCGATGTCATCGCGCAGGCGGGCGGCGGTCTCGAACTCCAGGTTCCGGGCTCGCTCGAGCATCTCGGCCTCGAGCTTCTTGATCTGCCGGGCCAACGCGGCCGGCTCGAGCGTCTCCGGGGCGAGGGGGGCGGCGCCGCCGCGGCCGCGCTCCTTGCCGGGCGCACCGCGCCGACCCCGGGCGGCCGGAGCGGCGCTGCGCGCCCCTTCCATGATGTCCGCGATCGACTTCTGGATGCCCCGCGGGGTAATGCCGTGCGCCTCGTTGTACTCGACCTGCTTGCGGCGGCGCCGATCGGTCTCGTCCATGGCGCGACGCATCGAACCGGTGATCTGATCGGCATACAGGATGGCCCGGCCGTGCAGATGGCGCGCCGCACGGCCGATGGTCTGGATGAGCGAGTGGTCCGAGCGCAGGAACCCCTCCTTGTCGGCATCGAGGATGGCCACCAGCGACACCTCGGGCATGTCGAGCCCCTCGCGCAGCAGATTGATCCCCACCAGCACGTCGAACTGACCGAGCCGCAGGTCGCGGATGATCTCGGTGCGCTCGACCGTTTCGATGTCCGCATGCAGGTAGCGGACCCGCACCCCATGCTCGTGGAGGTACTCGGTCAGATCCTCGGCCATCCGCTTCGTCAGCGTGGTGATCAGCACCCGCTCGTTGCGCTTGACGCAGTGGTGGATCTCGGAGAGCACATCATCGACCTGGGTGGCGACCGGGCGCACCTCGACCTGCGGGTCGAGCAAGCCGGTTGGACGGACCAGCAGCTCCACGGTCTGCCCGGCGTGGCGAGACTCATACTGACCAGGTGTCGCCGACACGAAGATCATCTGCGGCGCCAGCCGCTCCCATTCCTCGAACTTCAGCGGCCGGTTGTCGAGTGCCGAGGGCAACCGGAAGCCGTACTCGACCAGCACTTCCTTGCGCGAGCGGTCGCCGCGATACATCGCACCGAGCTGCGGGATGGTCTGGTGACTCTCATCAATCACCAGCAACGCATTGCGTGGCAGATAATCGAACAGGCACGGCGGCGGCTCCCCGGGGGCGCGTCCGGAGAGATAACGCGAGTAGTTCTCGATGCCCGCGCAGTACCCGACCTCCTGGATCATCTCCATGTCGTACATGGTGCGCTGCTCGAGCCGCTGCGCCTCGAGCAACTTGCCCGCCTCGCGCAACTCGGCGAGCCGCAGGCGCAGATCGTCGCGAATCCGATCGACCGCGCCGAGCAGCCGCTCCTTCGGCGTGACGTAGTGGGTGCCCGGATACACCGTGAAACGGGGCACTTTGCGCCCGATCACGCCGGTGAGCGGATCGAACAGCGCGAGCGACTCGATGCTGTCATCGAACAGCTCCACCCGCACCGCCTCGCGCTCCGATTCGGCAGGAAAGATATCAATGACATCACCGCGGACCCGGTAGGTCCCGTGCGTGAGATCCAGATCGTTGCGCGTGTACTGCATGTCCGCCAGGCGACGCAGCAGGCGGCGCTGATCCAGGTGATCGCCGCGCACGAGGTGCAGGATCATCGCGAGGTACGCCTGCGGGTCGCCGAGGCCATAGATCGATGAGACGGTCGCCACGATGATCGCATCGGGCCGCTCGAGCAACGCCTTGGTGGCCGAGAGGCGCATCTGCTCGATGTGTTCGTTGATCGAGGCGTCTTTCTCAATGAACGTGTCCGAGGACGGCACGTAGGCCTCGGGCTGGTAGTAGTCGTAGTACGACACGAAGTACTCGACGGAATTGTGCGGGAAGAAACCGCGGAACTCGCCGTAGAGTTGAGCGGCCAGCGTCTTGTTGTGCGCCAGCACCAGCGTCGGGCGTTGCGCGCGCGCAATAACCTCGCTGATGACGTAGGTCTTGCCACTGCCGGTCACCCCGAGCAGCGTCTGCGCACTCAAGCCATCGCCGAGCCCCTCGAGGAGCTTCTCGATCGCCTGGGGTTGATCGCCCGCAGGCTGAAATTCCGCTTCGAGTTTGAATGGAACGTGTTCCATGCTACCGACGTATTCCTCGTGAGCGCCGCCCGCCGGATGGTGGCAATGACGCTGATGGCTTAATATAGCCGCGCCAGTTGCTTTGGCGCATCACAGGATTCCCAGTGACCGTAACCGTCTCGCGGCGCGTCCAGCGCGTCAAGCCCTCGCCCACGCTCAACGTCTCGGCCCGAGCGGCGCGCCTGCGCGCCGAGGGCAAGGACGTGATCAGCCTCGGGGCGGGCGAACCGGATTTCGACACTCCGGAGCACATCGCGCACGGCGGAATCGAGGCGATCCAGAAAGGACTGACCCGCTACACCCATGTCGAGGGGACCAATGAACTGAAGGATGCCATCATCGCGAAGTTCGCGCGCGACAACGGCATCCAGTACGAGCGCTCGCAGATCCTGGTCACCTCCGGCGCCAAGCAGGCGATTTACAATCTGTGCATGGCGGTGCTCGACAAGGACGACGAGGTCATCATTCCGGCGCCCTACTGGGTATCCTATCCCGACATGGTGCTGCTCGCCGACGGGCAGCCGGTCATCCTCACCGCCGGCGCCGCCCAGGGCTACAAGATCACGCCGCGGCAGCTTGCGGCTGCCATCACGCCGAAGACGCGCCTGGTGCTGCTGAACAGTCCGTGCAATCCGAGCGGCGCGGCCTACACGCGCGCGGAGCTGCGCGCCCTCGGCGAGGTGCTGATCGATCAGCCGCGCATCGTCATCGGCACCGATGACATGTACGAGAAGATCTACTGGGGCGCCGAGCCGTTCTGCAGCCTGCTCACCGCGGTGCCTGAACTCTACGGCCGCACGGTGACCATCAATGGCGTGTCGAAGTCCTACGCCATGACGGGCTGGCGCATCGGTTACTGCGGTGCGCCGAAGGCGCTGGTCTCGGCGATGGCCACCATCCAGGGCCAGTCGACCTCGAACGCCTCCAGCATCTCTCAGCACGCCGCCGCAGTCGCACTGATGGGCGACCAGAGCGGCGTGGCAGGCATGAACGAGGCGTTCAAGGCCCGGCACGACTACGTGGTGGGCGCGCTCAATGAGCTGCCGGGCGTCACCTGTCTGCCGGGCGCGGGCACGTTCTATGCGTTCGCCGACGTCTCACAGGCCATGGCGTCGATCGGCTGCGCGTCCGATACCGACTTCGCCGAGGTGCTGCTCACCGAGGGGGAGGTCGCGGTGGTGCCGGGCTCTGCCTTCGGGGCCCCTGGGCACATCCGACTGTCCTTCGCCTGCAGTCTCGAGACGCTGAAGAAGGCCATGGAGCGCATCGCCGGGGTGCTCGCCAAGGGGAGCGCCGCCCGCGGCGGGTGAGGCGATGCTCTGGCGGGCGCTGGCGGATGGGCTGGTCGTCCTGCACCTGGCCTTCGTCGCGTTCGTCATCTTCGGCGGCTTTCTCGCCTGGCGCTGGCCGCGGGCGCTTTTCGCCCACCTTCCGGCGCTCGCCTGGGGCGTGTGGGTGGAGGTCTCGGGGCAGATCTGCCCGCTGACCGATCTCGAGAAGCACCTGCGCCACCTCGCCGGCGAAGCCGGCTATCGCGGCGGCTTCCTGCACCACTACCTGCTGCCCATCCTCTACCCGCCCGGGCTTACTCGATCGGATCAGTGGGTTCTGGCAGGCGCCCTGCTCGCCGTCAATGCGCTCGCCTACGGGCGGCTGCTGGCGCGGCGCGCGGCGCAAGGGAGCGGCCGCGCATCGGGGAATCGCTGAGGGATCCGAGCGCCCGCACCGCCCGCGAACGGCCAGGATGGCCGGTGAGAATTTATTGCTGCGGATTCCTTGACGAGCGCGGGGTGTGCACCGCAAAATTCGCGCCCTTTCGCGGATCCCGCGAGCCGGTTCCCCGGTAGCTCAGTCGGTAGAGCGTCGGACTGTTAATCCGTTGGTCGTTGGTTCGAGTCCAACCCGGGGAGCCAATAAATCAACGAGTTACGCGCTTCGTTGATCAGTCCGACGGCCTCGCACCCCTCCCCGTAGCAGTCAGGCAGCAGTAGCTCAAAAGCGCCCCTGCGCGCTTGCTCGTAACCCACTGCATCGCCATTGCTGTGCTGGAAACAGGCGCCGCCCGACTGTGCGCGAACACGGCCGAGCGGCTCACCACGTCCAGCAATCGAGGTGCTGAAGCATGGCTACCGCGAGCATACTGCTTTCTCAGCTCGTCGATCCGGCGCTGCAGACGCATCATCTCCCTCATCCGCGCTACCGGAGTCCTCATCTTGGCTCATCGGGCGCTTCGAACTCATCCCGCGGACTTTCCCTTTCCCCCACTTCTTCCCCGCGCGGCGTGTCGACGTTTTTCGCCTGCGCACCGCGATCCGAGATCTCTGCGCGCTCATGCGGCATCTTTACCGGGCAGGACGGGAGTTCGGACACCCGGTGATAGAGATCCAGTGCCGGTCTGTAATGTTCGATCGCAAATTCCTTAACGAGTAGCAGGTTGAGTAACGAGACGAGCGGACGCCAGACCTCCACCCCACCCTCTCGGATGCGCAGTTCGAGCGATGGGCTCAGCAGATAAAAACCATGTGATACGCGCAGAAAGAGTGCACGGTTATAGGCGTAGTCACGGTTGACTTCGTTGCGCGCAAGAACACCCGAGACGTGTTGCCGTCGATTACGCTCGCCTCGCAGCACGCTCCTCGGCAGATGCTCCCAGGCCTCGAGCACCGACTGCGAATCGAAGGCCCCGCCTGGCCCGCGATGTGCTGAGGTGAACCGGTCCTTGAGCAGCACCCAGAGCGTCTGGAAGAGCAGATACTCCGACTGGTGACGGTCGATGCGCACCAGGCGCTCCCCCGCCTTCACATCGATACAGGCGGGTGCCACCCGCTCGTAGAGCGCCGGGAACGGTCCTTTCGCAAACTTTGGATCGTCAAATGCCGTGCGCATCGCCCAGTGAAGGGCGTTGCGACCGTAATGGTCGGTAATCTCCGGGTCCGCCCCGCGCTCGAGGAGCGCCTCGACGAGCGGCACGTTGCCAGCCGCGCACGCTGCCATGAGCGGCGTGAGATTCGCCTGCGTGCGGTGCTCGAGGCCGTACTGTTCGCATTCCCGCAAGATGTCCTTGAAGTAGCTGGCGGAGTACTTGACCCAGTGCTTGCGCGCTACTGCTCGCCGACTGTCCCGGAATGCGTGTGCCGGACCGTAGTTGACCTCCTTCGCCAGCCGCATCGCCAGCACCGGCTCATCGTGCACCGCCGCCCACTCGTACAGGCGCCGCTTCTGTTTCTCGCCCGGGGCTCGGTCGCGGAATACGGCATCGAGAGCACTGCGCAGATGCGCCTCGTCGAAGATCTGCCAAGGCGGCTCGGTGGTCTTCAGGATCGTGCGCCTGATCGCCTCGGCCTGCTCCTGCTTCCCGTGGAGCTCCAGTCTGCGGGCCTCCTTCTGCCACTCCTCGATGCTCGAACGCTGAGCCGAAACGTCAAGGGCGCCGCTCATGGAGAGCCCGAGGAGCTTCAGCAATGGGTGCTCAACGTCGGATTCGACGAGGTAAAGATTCTCCACCGCCCGCGTCATTGCGACATAGAGTGCGTTGACAAAGAACTTGTAGACCTCGAGCGACTTGTCACTCTTGTCACGCGCGCGGGCATACTCCAGCACATCAGTCGCGAGATCCTCCCGCGATACTCCCTGGGCGATCTCCTCGAACTGTCGCCGGTACCCCGAGACACAACGGTAGAGGACGATGCTCTCGTACTCGAGCCCCTTCGCTTCCTGTACGGAGAAGACGAGCGGCGTCGAGAAGCATTCGCGCGCCTCGGCCTTGTCCTCCTCGCGCATCACGAGCACGGCGCACCGCGCCGACTGGCGGATCTTCGCATCGAGCTCGCGCTTGATGCCATCCTTGTCCGGCAGTAGCGCCACGTTCCCGGTGAGCTCCCCCACCGCCTGCACCAAGAAGTTGCTCTCCCGGTCGATCGAGCCGAACCGCCGGTGCTTGACTTTGAGAAGGCCGTTCGCAGCGCGCGTCACCTCCGAGCCGTTGCGGAAGTTGCTCGCGAGGACCCGCAGCTCCTGCCGGCCAGCGAGCTCCGGATCGCTCCAGAAGAGGCTCTTGACACGGCTCCAGGCGAAGAAGTTCGGGTGCACGATCTGGTTGGAGTCGCCGCAGAGCACGAACTGGCTCGGTTCCTGTAGAGTCTTGAGGACCAATGCGAGCTGAACCGCGGTCAAGTCTTGCACCTCGTCGATGACCACGAAGCCGTAACGCGGAGCGGCGAGCGCGCACCACTCGTGCGCGAGCAGGTTGGCATCGAAAAGCTTCGCCTCCACGAGCCAGCCCCGGTACTTCTCGAATAGATCGTAGAGCCGATCCCGCTCGCACTCGGGGAAGATCGACTGGCGGAGCCCGAGTACCCGATAAGCATCGCGGTTCAAAATCCCGCCTGCCTGTGCCGCGATGACGCCGCGAATCTCCTCGAACGCCTGGTGAGCGTCGATTCCCTTGAAAGCCTGGCGGACCCGCGCGAACCACCCGGAGAAGTCGCGCCAAGTCGCCTCGCGTCCCGCGGGAACGCGAATGGACTCCATCAGATCTCGATAGGAGAGGAAGGCAACGTCCTGATCCTCGTGCTCGAAACCCGCCCCGTAGTAGAGGTCGCGGGCGTGGCGCGCTAGGTAGGCCGACTGGGTCACGTAGAGCGCCTCGCCCGTCACGCTCTTGAGCTTCTCGAGCGCAAGCGCCGTTTTGCCGCTCCCGGCCCCTCCCACGATGATGAGCGGCGGCGGGATGTGGTAGATCGCATCCTGCGCATCGTCAAAGGAAAGCGGCTTATCGAGAAAGTGGACGACCGACCGCTCCTGATGCAGATAGCGCACCGGCAGCGCCTCGGCGCGCGCCTGCATGAGATCGGCATCCGTGACCTTCGCCTCATCGATTGCGGCGCCGCGCAAAAACCGCGACTTGCCGTAGTCGTGATTGCGCACGACCTCGAGCATCAGGGCGGAGAGCTCATCGCCGTACTTCACCAGCGTGAAGATCAGCCGATCCGCATGGTCGAGCTTGGCCCGGTAGAGACCCTGGTGACCGGCGAGCTTCTTCACCTGCGCGGCGCGGAAATCCCCAGCGCTGATCGCCTTCGCTGTCCGCGCGTACTGCGCGGCAAGTCCTGAGGTGTCGAGATTGGCGTAGCGGAGTATCCTCATACGCCGCCGATTGTACCGACGCTCGCCAGGGACGGAAGATCCCCCGATGAATGGAACCGTCCGGCCATCTTAGACCGGTCCGGCCAATTGCCAACCGTGCGATCCTGTGCCCCTGGCGCGTCATCCACGACTGACGGGACTCGAAGCTCCTTCCTTCTTGGCTTCCGCCGCTCGACCTAACCAGTAGCCAGGGCGGCGACGGTAATGAGCCAGCGCGAGTATCTGCACAACCCCGTCCCGCTCACGATAGATGAGCGTCAAAGGAAATGGTCGGAGGCGTACGCGGCGAATATCTGGCGAGTGCTCGATCGGATATTGCGCCGGCCGATCACAGACCCCCTGGACAATCCTCAGAAAGTGATCTCGGTAGCGTCCGCCGAGGCCCTTACGCCGCGACTCGTAGAAGGCGATCTGTCCGAGGTGTTCCGCTTCCGCCGCCGGGTGGAAGCGATAGGTCATCGCAACAGCGCTCGGGCCTTCCGATCGACTTCCTCGGCGGAGATCAACTCGACTTCGCCGGCATCGATCTGCGCTGCCCGCTGACTGGCCTCCTCGAGCCACAGGCGGTCGAGCTCTTTCGCTGAGAGCTCGTCGAGGCTGTCGAGGAGATCGCGGACCAGTCGTGCCCGATCCTCGGCAGGAAGCTTTAGCGCTTCGCGTTCGAGAGCGTCGATATCCATAATGAGTGTACCCCCAGATCGAGGTTGCTCGTGTGCTCCGGGCATTATCCCAGAACTTGCGCCGATGATCTCAGCGGTCCCGTGGGGCCTCTAGCCAGGAGTCCAGCGCGTCACCTGGGCGCGAGTCTTCACTTCTCGGCACGAGTCTTCTGCTGCTCGGCCGCGAGGCAGCCGCACGCCTCCGACGATAGCGTGCTCAGGCCTTATCACGCCGTCTCACCGCAGCACACGATTTCCAGGGTCGCTTTAGGGGTAACTTGCCGCGATCACGTAAAAACTCTCGATTGATCAATCGGTTACGGGCCAGTTCGAGTCCAACCCGGGGAGCCAATAAATCAATACGTTAGCGCGTACGGGGCGAGAGGAACCTCTAGCTTTCCGGTCTTCGAGTTCTTGCCGCTTTCTTTCCCGGGAATCCTCTCCTTGCTGGGCCCTCTCCTGGATCCGGCCGCGGTGAGACGTGCTCGCCGCCCCACTGAGGGGCCGTTGGCGATATGCCGGTCCGCATAGAAGCCCTGTGCCTGGATCAGACTCCGAGGATGCGCAGATCCAGCAGCGCGGAAAAGTCACGATCGTGAGTGATCAGCGCATCCGCGCCGATCGTCAGCGCACTCGCTGCCTGCACCGCGTCCGCGAGTTTCAGTTTGCATGTGGCTCTCAGCCGTGCGGCGCTTTCGGCAATCTCGACATCGAGGTCCACGACGAACCAGGACCTGAACGTGCTGCGGTAGCGCTCCACCAGCACTTCGTTGCGCTCAGCCAAAGGTCCGGTGAGGACCTCTGCAAGCGTCACGGTCGTGACCGCGAAGCGCGCACGGCCCTTGGCGTGGGCTTCGAACACCGGCCTGAAGACGGAGGCGAGTTCGGGATGATCCTCGAGCACGTAGATGATCGGCGCGGAGTCGATCAGGAGGAGCGGGTTTTCCGGCAGTCCCTTGAGGCTTACCGGTTCCATTCATCTCTCAGGCGGCGCAGCGTCGCCCGACTATCACGCGCATAAAGGCCGCGACCGCTGCCGGCAAGCGGTAGCAGTGAGCGCTGCATGCTGGCTTCGGGGTGTTCCGAGATCGGCGCCAATATCGCCACCGGCCGACCATGTCGGGTGATGATCGTCTGCCGGCCTTGCTGAGCCGCAATCAGCAGCTGCGGCAGCTCATTGCGCGCCTCCTCGGCGCCCTTTCGCAATGGTTTTGTCATTACTGTCTCCAATATGCGGATAATGTACAGTCTGTACGGTTTCACGTCAAATGGGCACGACCGGGGAGAAACTGCTGGACTCGCCTTTCAGTACCTCTGTGACGCTTGTCGGCCGATTCTGTTGAAAAACCTCGCCTTTTGATGGACGTAAGATGCGGTCCGCGGTCAAAATTTCATCACAGATCGAGGGGATCGAGCTGATGGGACACCAGGAGGTTACGCAAGCCCCATTGTTCTACAGCTTCCATCTCGACGCCCACATTCCCGCCAATCATCTGCTTCGCGGCATCGACCGATTCCTTGATCTGAGCGAGCTGCACCAACACCTTGCGCGGCACTACAGCAATACCGGTCGCCCGTCGATCGATCCGGCGCTGCTGATCCGGATGTTGGTGGTGGGCTACTGCTTCGGTATCCGCTCGGAGCGCAAGCTCTGCGAGGAAGTATCGCTGCGCGGCATCCAGAGAGATGGCGCGAAGTACTGATGTCCTGAGCTTCCGTGCGCGAAACACGCAGAGAAGTCGGCGGGACAATGCCGGTAGGTGACGGTGGCGGGGGCACGCGACACCGACCTGTAGCCGCTTAGCCGCAGCGCCTCTCCCGACTTGTGTGGTCGCAGACCGAGGGACAGGACTGCGCCGCGAAAACTGCTCCCGATCGCCCCTGCCGTGTTGATTGCTGCGCGTTAAGGGCTGGCAAGACGAAGGTGTTCGCCAAGCCCCCTGGCCGCCTGTCGGCCTTCGGGCCCTCGAAGCAGATGCAACGCAACGGTGTCTGGGGATTCTGGCTCGAGTAGCAGCCGCTCAGGAGAACCGTCTGGCTTCACTTAAGTTCAGTACTGCGATCCGCGGGACGTCCATAGCGACGCTGAATCTTCAAATTCTACCTACGGCGGCGCACCACGACGTTACCGGCATTTCGGAATCGGTCACTTCTTGGCCTGTGAATGGTAATCTTCCAAACGTCTCACTCTAGGTGAGTGCCATTGCCCTCAGCATGAGCCTTCATCTTTTTTTCCCCTACTGCCTGGCTGTTGCGATTCTCGTCCTGATACCAGGGCCGGTCGTGACGCTCGTCATCGCCAATTCGTTGAGCCACGGCAGCCGGACAGGCCTCGTGACTGTCGCGGGAGCTGGCCTGGGCAACGCAATTCTGCTGGGTACCACGGCGATCGGGCTGGTCGCATTCATCGCGCTGCTGAGCCGTATCTTCGAGGGAGTGCGCTGGGCTGGTGCGCTCTACCTGATCTGGCTAGGAGTGAAGGCGTGGCGAACCCACGGTGCAGAGGGGGCGGCATTCCTGCCGGCCGCGAGACGGTCTTGGCACAGCGCGTTCCTGCAAGGATTCCTGGTCGCGGTGACCAACCCCAAGGCGCTCGTCTTTTACATTGCCTTTCTGCCACAGTTCATCGACCCCAAGTTACCGACCGGCCCGCAGCTTCTGGTGTTGATCGGCACGATGATCGTCATCGGCCTGCTCCTCGACGGAACCTACGCGCTACTGGCCGCACGTGCTCGAACCTGGTTCGCAGCACCCGGGCGGCTCCAGCTGCAACGGCGCGCCAGCGGAACTCTGCTGATCGGTGTTGGCTGCGCTCTACTGCTGGCCCGAGTGCGACGTTAACCCACCCTCGAGGCGAAACACCCAAGGTATCGGCGAGGAGTGAAATCGGGGGTGATGAGAAGTAGAGCGAGCGTCGCTCGCTGACACGATGCGGCGCAGAGACAACCGTCAACCTCGGCATCGGGACCGCTTCTGCAGCAATGCCGCGTGAAGGCTCTTCGATCGACTGATCGGCGCGCCGGTGAGACGCGCCGAGCGGCCTCTCGCGATGGAGGGCGGCTGCGAGTCCCTCTCCCTCGCCAGCTTCATTGGAGATCGTGTCCCACCCGCCACGCGCTCACCCACTGCTTGGCCTGGGTGAGCTGCGCTGGCGTCATATGCGCCGCGACTGAATTGCGCACCTGCAGAGCATAGGGCGCAGGCTGCGCCGAGGCCGCCGCAACCGCCGCCCACGCATAACCCAATTCGATATTTTTCGGCAGCACGCGACCGCTCAGGTACTGCAACCCGAGCAGCAGTTGGGCTTGCGGCTGGCCGGCGATCGCCGCCTTGTGAAACCATGAGAGCGCCTCGCGCGAGCTCTGCGGGACGCCCCTACCGGTCTGATAGGCATCGCCCAAATAGTACTCACCCTGCGGATTGCCCGCAGCTGCCGCCTGCCGGTACCACTTGAGCGCGCGGCCGTAGTGGCCCTGCTGCTGGTCCATGTCACCCAACAAATCCTGGGCGTTCGTATAGCCACGCATCGATGCCTGGCGCAGCCAGAACCTGCCGCGCACCGGATCTTGCGAAACGCCGTGCCCGTCCAGGTACGCCAGTCCGAGCGCAGCCTGCGCCAGTGCATCGCCTCCATAGGCTGCTCGGCGAAACCATCGGTCCGCCCGCGAGGCGCTCTGCGCAACGCCCTCGCCGTCTTCGTAGAGCGCGCCAATGTTCTCATCGGCGTACGCGTCTCCTTGAACGGCCGCCTTCTGAAACCAACGCAGCGCCGTTTGGTCATCCAGCGACACGCCCCAGCCCTCGCGGTAGAGCAAACCGATGAGTGCCTGTGCGTCCGGATCACCCTGCGCCGCTGCGGCACGAAACCACCTCAGCGCCACGCCGTAATTGCGCACGACGCCAAAACCATGCGTGTAGAGCAAGCCGAGATTGAATTGCGAGTTGGCGACACCCGCCGCGGCCGCCTTGCCGTACCATTTCACGGCGCGGCGATCGTCCTGCGCAACACCCCGCCCGCTTTCGTACAAATAGCCCAGATCGCACTGCGCCGCCCCGACACCCTGGAGCGCCGCTTTTCGCAACCAGATCGCCGCCTTATGATCATCTTCCCTGACGTTCACGCCGCGCAGATAATCCGAGCCGACCGCGAATTCGGCGGCGGGATTTCCATGAACGGCGGCGGCATGCACTGCGGTGAAATTCGCGGCCACCTCGAGCGGCGCAGGCACGATCAAACGGGGCACGGGCGTCCACGGGGATCCCGGCACGACACGCGTCGCTGCGGCGGAGTGCGTCTGCCGGCCCGTGTCAGACGTGCTGGCGCACCCTGCCAGCAGTCCCAGGAGAACAATGAGGCTCGACCCGCACAATCCCGATTTCATTCCCCACCCCTCCCGCGCGTGTCCCCGCGCTGTTTCAAGTTCTCTCTGTCGCGCGCCTAGTCGATGTCCCCGCAGTGACTCACGGCCGCACGACGATGCGCTTGCCGTACGGTGTCAGCGACAGCCGTGCCAACTTCAGGTGCTGCAGCGCAAAGGGGATTCCGATGATGGTCACGGCGAAGACCAGTGCGCAGACAAGGTGCCCGAGCGCCAGCCACAGGCCACCGAAGATGATCCACACGATGTTGCCGATCAGCGCCAACAGGCTCGAGGCGTCACTGCGCGCCGGGTCATCGATGATGTCCCGTCCGAATGGCCAGAACGTGAATGCACCGATGCGAAACGCTGCGATGGCGAAGGGGATACCGACGATGGTGATGGCCGCAACGAGGCCCGCCACCCACCATCCCAAGCCGGTGACAAACCCACCGAAGATGAACCACAGAACGTTCCCGAGTACGCGCATTCGGCTCCCTCGCGCCTAGGATCTGGGGGGAGCTTACCGCTTCTGCAGATCCTCAGCATCTCCACTGATGATCGCCGAGGGACTGTGCGCCGATCAGCGCACCGGTGAGGCTGAGGCCGCGGGCCGCCGGGTATCGATCGAGGCCCAGGAACTCGACGATGATGGAAATCACCGCGAGCACGGCGATGTTGACCGCGGTAAGCAGGACGATGCGCTTCATGCCGACCACTCCTTGCGGGCCGTACGCTGAGGCATTGTTCGCAAGCCCGAGCCCTCAGAGGTTCACGGTCTCGGTGAAAGTCCTTACGAGGTCAGCCCGACCCGCACGCACCCGAGGGACCTGACCACTGCTCCCAGGTGCGCCTCCCGGACGATCAGCACCCGCTGACCAGCGCGTCGGCGCGCCGGCGACCGGCGCGATCGCGCTGGCGGGCGACCGCGGCCGCCAGGCGCTCGAGCACCTGCACCGAAGCGGTCCAATCCAGGCATCCGTCCGTGACGCTCTGGCCATAGACGAGGGGCATGCCCGGGACGAGATCCTGGCGTCCGGCCACCAGGTTGCTTTCGATCATGACGCCGCCGATCCGGCGCTCCCCGGACTCGATCTGCGCGGCGATGTCCTCGATGACGGCGGGCTGGCGCTCGGGGCGCTTGCCGCTATTGCCGTGACTGGCGTCTATCATCAGTCGCGTCGTCACGCCCGCGGCCAGCGTGTCCCGGCAGACCGCCTCGACACTCGCGGCATCATAATTGGGGACGTGGCCGCCACGCAGGATCACGTGACAGTCCGGATTGCCGGCCGTCGCCGCGATCGCGCTGCGGCCCTGCTTGGTGACGGCGAGGAAATGATGCGGCTGCGAGGCCGCACGCACCGCATCGACCGCGATGCGTACGTTACCGTCCGTTCCGTTCTTGAAACCGATCGGGCAAGACAAACCGGAGGCGAGCTCCCGGTGAATCTGGCTCTCGGTCGTGCGTGCCCCGATCGCGCCCCATGAGACCAGATCGGCGATGTACTGCGGGGTGATCATGTCGAGAAACTCGCAGCCGGCCGGCAGCCCGAGTTCATTGATCTCGACCAACAGACCGCGCGCCAGTCGCAGGCCGTCGTTGATGCGAAAGCTGCCGTCGAGCTCCGGATCGTTGATCAGGCCCTTCCAGCCCACGGTGGTCCGCGGCTTCTCGAAATAGACTCGCATGACGATCTCGAGCGAGTCTGCGAGCCGCACCCGCTCACGTGCGAGCCGTGTGGCGTACTCCTGAGCCGCCTGGACATCGTGAATCGAGCACGGACCGATGACCACGGTGAGCCGCTCGTCCCGGCCGTGCAGAATGTCCTGCACTGCTCGGCGAGCCCCGCTGACCGTAGCGGCCGCGCGGTCCGAACAAGGGCGATCGCGGATCACCTCTTCGGGCGTCGCGAGTTCGGTCATTCCGCGAATACGCAGATCGTCAGTCTGAGAATGCATGCTGGGCTCCGGTGGCGAGTCCCCGAGGCGAAAAAAAACCGCCAGGGGACTGGCGGTTCTTTGGGGTGTTTCTCGTCTCGACTAGGTCATGAACTCGACAACAGCCCGCCAACCGCCTGCGAATGCGGCCAATAAAATCGATAATACGCAGAGCGGTGGGTGTGAGACTTGGGCACGTCTTAGAAATACCATGGCGCGCGCGGCTCGGCAAGCACAAGCGCGCGGCGCCGACGCGCTGAGGGCCGCCAGCACCCTACGCCTCCCCGCCGGACCGCCTCCGCGCTGCCGTGCTCGAGTTGACGCACCGGCAGGGCCCGACGCGCTCGATCACAGTCGGACCCGCACGGGCATGTCGCCTGCTCGGATGCGGCACTGCACACTGCGCGGCGCGTGCCGATGCCGTAACCACGCATGGTATGATTTCCGCATACCCCCGTATTTCAGCCGACAGCCGCCGCACCGGGCGATGCAGTCCGGGGCGTGACACCGCCCGTTCACTCCGCGATCGACGACGTTCAGGGACACAGAGAGTCTCGACATCGGCCCCTCGACGGCCCGTCCGCAGCGGCGCGGATCCTGCATCACCCGCAGCCCTCTGCGACGCTCGAAAGCCACACCATGCCCGAGACCAGCGCTCTGCTCACCGACCTGTATCAGCTCACGATGCTGCAGGCGTATTTCGACCAGGGCATGAATGACACCGCCGTGTTCGAATTCTTCGTGCGCGAACTGCCCACGACCCGCGGCTTTCTGGTCGCCGCCGGCCTCGAGCAGGTGCTCGAGTACCTCGAGACGCTGCGCTTCAGTGACGCGGAACTCGCCTGGCTGGAGCGCTGCGGACGCTTTCACCCGCGCTTCATCGCCTCACTGGCCGATCTGCGCTTCACTGGCGATATCATGGCCATGCCCGAGGGGTCGGTGTTCTATCCCAATGAGCCGATACTGCGCGTGGTAGCCCCATTGCGCGAGGCGCAACTGGTTGAGACCCGAGTCATCAACCTGCTGCAGTTCCAGTCCCTGATCGGCACCAAAGCTGCGCGCGTGCGCCTCGCCGCACCGCAACAGCTGCTCGTGGACTTCGGCCTGCGCCGCGCGCACGGCGCCGAGGCGGGATTGCTGTCTGCGCGAGCCAGCTATCTCGCCGGATTCGACGGCACGGCCACGGTCCTGGCGGGCATGCGCTGGGATATCCCGCTCTTTGGCACCATGGCGCACTCGTTCATCCAAGCCGCGACGGATGAACGGAGTGCGTTCGAGCATTACGCCCGCTCGCATCCGCAGGTCAATACGCTGCTCCTTGACACCTACGACACCGAAGCGGCGGCTCGCGCGATCGTGCCGCTCGCCAGGACGCTCGCGGCCGATGGCATCCAGATCCGCGCCGTGCGCCTCGACAGCGGCGACCTCGCCACGCTTGCACGGAGAGTGCGTCACATCCTCGATGAGGGCGGCCTCGCCTCGATCGAGATTTTCGCCAGCGGCGGCCTCGACGAATACACGATCGCCGAGCTGATCGCCTCAGGGGCCCCGATCAACGGCTTCGGGGTCGGTACCCGGATGAACACGTCGGCCGATCAGCCCTACTTCGAATGCGTCTACAAGCTTCAGGAGTACGCGGGCATGCCCCGCCGCAAGCGCTCCGAAGGCAAGGCAACCTGGCCGGGCCGCAAGCAGGTTTGGCGCCGCTACGATGCGGACGGGCGCATGGCGGGCGATACGCTCACCGTCGAGCACGATGCGGCGACCGGTGAGGCACTGCTGAAGCCCGTGATGTCTGCCGGCAAGCGACTGTCGCCCTCGCCGCCCCTGGCCGCGGTGCGCGCCTTCGCCGCTGAGCAACGGCACCGCCTGCCCGAAGCACTGCGTGCGCTCACCCCCGCGACCCTCTACCCCGTGAGCATCGCGCCCGCCCTCGCGCAACTCGCACGCGCCGTTGACGAACACGCCCGCTGAGCGCGGCGCCTCAAAGTGAAGGTGCGCTCCTCGGCGCCGTCAGATGACGCGGTGACGAGCGAACTGCACCGCGCCGCGTATCACTCGATAGACGAACCAGATCCACACCGGCACGAATACCACAGAGGCGAACCCGAACGGCGCGCAGAACCCGGCCAGAATCGACCAGATCAGGAACAAGAACGAAGTGCGCAGGCGCCATTGGCGGTGGCTCTGCAGCACCGCGTCGCCCCAGGCGGCCGCATCCGGACGGGTATCGCGATAGACCTCGTACCAGATCGTAAAGACGAACAACACGCTGCCCACGGCGAGCGCGGCATAGGCACGCCAGGAATCGCGCGCGTCCTGAGCGGCTTCGGACGCCGCGAGCGCCCCATCGGCCCCGAGCGCCGCGATCACCGCCCGACTCTCCACCAGCGCTCCTCGCTGGTGATGACGCGGCGCCAATAGAGCTTGTAGATGAGGTACGTCAACACCGAGAGCACGAGGAACAGCCCGAGAATCCACGGTCCGAGGCGCGCGCGTTCCTGCTGATGCGGGTGCGCCACGGCGTAGAGGAAGGCCACGATATCCCGTGCCGTCTGGTCAAACTGCGCCCTCGTCATGCTCCCGGGCGTCAGCGGCTGGACGCCGACGGCCACCTTCGCCGGGCTGCCGAAGCGCAGCCCCTGGACCATGATCGGCTTCTGCAGCCCCTGCATCGAGGCAAACACGTCCGGCATCGCGACGTTGTAGCGGACCGTATTGTTGACGCCGGTCGGTCGCGACGGATCGACATAGAATGACGTCAGGTACGTGTACAGCCACGCGGCCGATCGCCGCTTGGCGATCACGGTCAGATCCGGCGGCGCGATTTTCACGTATGCCTCCATGATCGCCGCCGGCATGTTGCTCGTGATGGTGTCGTGATAGTGATGGCCGTTCGTGCCGATCGTGGCCAGGAACTGCTCACGGCTCATGCCGAGAACTTTCGGCAGCGAGCTGTAGCGCACGCCCTGCAGCGAGTGGCACGCGACGCACATGTGCACCGTGTACAGCGCGCCGTTGCGCAGGGCCGCCTTGTCCTGCAGGTTGACCGTAATCGGCCGCAGCGGCGCCACCGTACTGGCCACCGAGCCCCACGCCGCGCTGCATGCGGCCAGCAGAACCGCGGCGAGCGCCGAGACGGGACGATGCCGGCGCGGAGAGTATTTCTGTGTCATTGCATGAACCTGCCGAGATGAGTTCGTCTGTGTTTCGTCCAGGGCCGGCGCAGGTCAGCCGAGTGAAGCGCCGACTGACCTGTGCTCAGTGGAATATCCCGCCGGCGGTGAGCCGCTCGGGCAGCTTCGCCGCATCGCGCGTCAACGCCGGAAAGGCGAGCGCACCGCCGAAGACCACCAGCAGGTAGAGCGTCGGAATCCAGTCCGTGAGCAGCATCAGGTCCCAGCCGTGCGCATGAATCGAATACATCCACACATCGATCAGCCAGACCGCCGCCTCGGCGAGCACCAGCCAGATGACCTTGGCGCGCACCGAGCGCTGGCGGTTGAAAAACGGCAACACGAGGAACGTCGCGTAGAACACTTCGGTGACGTGCAGGCCATACACCATGTTGTGCTCCGTGGCGAACCCATGGGCGATCCAGCCGAGCCAGAGAAAGGACGCTGCCATCATCAACACGTTGAACTTGTAGAGCAGCGAGCGGTAGCGGATCGAGCGGATCGGATTTCGATCGAGCAGCGGCAGAAATGCGAGCAGCGCGAACGAACCGCCAAACGCCATGATCCCGTAGAGTTTGTCCGGCACGCCGCGCAACATCGCGTAGAACGGCAGGAAGAACCACAGCGGATGGATATCCGCAGGCGTGTGCAGGATGTTGGCCGGTGTGTAGTTGAGCTTATCGAGCAGCAGACCCCAGCCGGCCGGCTTGTAGAACACAAACCAGAAGAACACCACGAAAAACACACTGACGCCGAACAGATCCTTCACCGTGTAGTACGGATGGAAGGGAATCCCGTCGCGCGGCCAGCCGGACTCGTTCACGTTCTCGTGAATCTCGATGCCATCGGGATTATTCGAGCCGACCTGATGCAGCGCGATCAGGTGCACGAGCACCAGCGCGAGCAGCAGCATCGGCATCAGGAATACGTGGAAGACGAAGAAGCGGTTCAGCGTCGGCAGATCGACCACGAACGAGCCGCGCATCCAGGTCGCGATCGGCTTGCCGATCACCGGCAGCGCGGTGACGAAGTTCGTCACGACCGCCGAGCCCCAGTACGACATCTGCCCCCAGGGCAGCAGATAGCCGAGGAACGCCTCGGCGGCGAGCGCCAGGTAGATGAAGATCCCGACGAGCCAGAGCAGCTCGCGCGGCTTCTTGTACGAGCCGTACATCACGGCGCGGTACATATGCAGATAGACCAGGAGGAAGAAAGCCGAGGCCCCGACGACGTGCATGTCGCGGATCAGCCAACCCCAGCGCGAATCGCGCTGGATGCCGCGCAGCACCGACCAGTAGGCGAGGTGCGGATTCGGCTGATAATGAATCGCGAGGAACAATCCGGTCGCCAGCTGCATCACCAGCACCAGCATGGCGAGTGAGCCGAAGAAGTACCAGAGATTGAAATTCTTCGGCGCAGGATAACGCGACACCTGACTGCGCCAGGTCGCTGAGATCGGCAGGCGCTGATCGAACCAGCCGAACACACCGCTCGTTTTTGATGGCTTGCTGTTGTTCATGGATTTGAAGACCTTGCAGTTCGTACGTTGCCGGCGTATCCAGAGGCCGTCGCGCGCTCGGACGGCGCCGTTCGGCAGGAGCGCGCCGTCAGTGCACCTTGGAGGCACTCGGCGCGCCGTGCAGGAGCGCGTAAGCGGTGAAATTCTTCGGTCCCGTGCCGAGCACTCGATCGGGCTGCAGTGCTGCGAGATAGGCGATGACCGCGTTCTCCTCATCCGGTGTCATCGCCCGAGCGATGGTGTACATCACCTGTCCGGGACTATTGGTTCGCCGGCCGCTGGCGAAGCGCTGTAGCTCCCCGAGCATGTACGGAGCATGCTGGCCGGCGAGCGCCGGGATCGCCATCGGACCGTTGCCTTCCCCATTCAGCGCGTGGCACGCTGCGCAGGCCGGCAGGCCTTCGGCCGCATTGCCGCGCTGGTAGATGATCTGACCGAGCTTCAGCTGCGCGGCTGTTGCCGGCGCTTGACCCACCGCGGCATAGGTCCACATCGGCTTCAGCTGCGAGAAGTACGCCGCAATGGCCTTCAGGTTCGCGTGCTTCGGCGAGGGCGGGATGGTCATGGCCATCCCGTTCATGATGCTCGACTTGCGCGCCCCGCTGCGAAAGTTCTCCAACTGCTTGAGGATATAGTTGTACCCCTGGCCGGCGAGATTCGGGTGCGACGGGCTCATACCGATCCCGTTCATGCCGTGGCACGCGGCACACACTGCAAGCAGAGCCGCGCCCTGTGCTGCGGCTCCCGCCGGCGGCAGACCGTGGTAATCGTCCTTGCCGTACACCGGGGGGAGAATGGCAACGGCGATCAGGAGTGCGGCCAACGCAGATTTCATTGCGGTCGTTTCCTTCGTTGATGGTTTGCGAGGTGCGGCGCGGCGGCGCACTCACCAGATATCGGGCGACCAGTTCTTCTTCGCTCCGGACGCGTCCACCTCGCCGATGCGGGCCACGGTCGCGGATTTCCAGAAGTACGGCGGGATCGGGATGTTCAAAGGCGCCGGTGACCCCTCGATCACGCGCGCGGAGAAGTCGTACATCGAACCGTGACAGGCGCAGTGAAAGCCACCCGGCCACCACGGTGTCAGGGTGTGCGGCGCGGGCCGGTACCCGGGAATGCACTGCATGTGGGTGCACAGCGCGACGGCAATGAAGAATTCCGGTCGCAGCGCGCGGTAATTGCCATTCACGAACTGGGCGGTCGGCTGCTGATTTTGCGTGCTGCGCGGATCCTTCAGTCGCTGCAGCAGCGAGGCGTCCTCGAGCGTTTTGAGCATCCACGGCTCGCGCCTGAGGATCCAGATCGGCTTCTTCTTCCATTCGGCGAGAATCAGCTGTCCGGGCTCCATACGGCTGACGTCCACCTCGATCGGCGCACCGAGCGCCTCGACGGCCTTGCCCGGATTCATGTTGTCGATCAGCGCATCAGCCAGAAGCCCGACCGCCCCGGCGCCGAGCACCCCAGCGGTGCCGATCAGGAAATTTCGGCGCGCCTTATCGGTCTGCGGCCCGGGTCGGATGGAATCCATGACCACATCTTGTTCTGCCTGCTTCGCATCATCTCTCATGGCTTGCGCCCTTCTGCCGTCGGTTCTGCTGTGCGGTGAACTGCATACGAGCCGGATGGAGACCGCCCTGCCCGTGCGGTCGGCTGAAGCGGATGCGTGCGCAGCGACGCGCCGCACCAGATCGGCCGCGCCGCTCGTCGCAGCGGCCGGCCGTGCAGCGCGCCAGCGGTGGGAATTTCGATTGTCTCGACAAGAATCAGCACCCTCGGCGCACGTCCCGGCCGCCGGTGCCGCCCGCCGCAGCGGTGCTGCGGTTGGACGTGACCATGGGCGCGTTCGACTCCATCTGCACGCAGATGGTATCGGCCGCATCGCTTTACGCTCATACGTACTCACCGCAATGGTCGTACGAAAGAACTGATAATCATCAATGAGTGGCGTGTCCGAGCGCAGGTGCGCGTCACAAATGGCTTTGTCGTATAGTGCGCGCACCTTTATTCCACGACACAGAGTGCGATGGACTCGAGTGACCGAGGCGCGCCCGACTACGGCCGTCTGTTGAGTTACGATGCGGACGCGGACCTGCTTGCCGGCCGGATCATCCTGTTGAGCGGAGCGGCGCAGGGCATCGGCCGCTCCGTTGCGCGGCGCTATGCGCGGCACGGGGCGCAGCTGGTGCTGCTCGACTGGGACCGCGCGGGGCTGGAGTCACTCAATGACGAACTGGCGAGCCTCGGCGCGATCGAACCGCTGTTGTGTCCGGCGGATCTGTCCGGCATCACGATCGCCGGGCTGCGCGAGATTGCCGCGCGCATCGATGAGCGCTGCGGACGACTCGACGGGCTGCTCAACAATGCAGCGTGGGTCGGCGCGTTGACGCCCTTCGAGCACTATCCGCCCTCGACCTGGACCAAGGTCATGAACATCAATCTGGCGGCACCGTTCTTCCTCACTCAGTGGTGCATGCCCCTGCTGCATCAGTCGTCCGATCCGGTCGTCGGCTTCTCGTTACATGCGGCGGACCGCGCGTTCTGGGGTGGCTTCGCGATGGCCAAGGCCGCACAGGAGGCACTGATCGGGGTGTTGGCCGACGAGTATCACGCCGGCAGTGCGCATCCGCTGCGTGTCTTTGGGATCGACCCCGGGGCGGTGATGACCCCCGGGCGGCGGCTGCACTACCCGGGGGAGCCGAGCGGCGCGCACCCGACGCCGGAAGAGGTCACCGGACCGTACCTGTACGCCATGGGACCTGAGGCCCGCGGACACAGTCCGCTGCTGCTGCGCGCCGCGGCACGATAGCCGCCGAAGCGCCCCGGCGCACCGCCGGGGCTGCTCAAGGCCGTGCCAGGGGGACGGCGCGGCCCGTGATCACCCCCAAGGAGGGCCGTTCCCAGCGGAATCCCTCCGCCCTTCGTGGTAGTTTTCCCGCTCATCATCCCACCGCATTTTTCGGATTCCGCACGCGCCATGCCCGACTTCCCCCAATCCGCCGCCGCACCCGCGCCGCGCGAGACCCGGCTGGCTGACTATCGGCCGCCCGCCTACCTCATCGATACGGTCCGACTGGAATTCACCCTCGACCCGCAGGCCACCCGGGTGCACTCGCAGCTTGCGCTGCGCCGCAATCCCGTGCTCGAGCGCGGCGCGGCACTGCGACTCGAGGGGGCCGGCCAGCCGGTGCTGGCCATTGCCATCGACGGTGTCGCGCTGAGCGCAGAGCGCTGGGGACTTCAAGGCACGGTGCTCGTGATCGATGCGGTTCCGGACACCTGCCTGCTCGAGATCGAGACCCGCATCGACCCTGCGGCGAATACGGAGCTCTCGGGCCTGTACGTCTCGAACGGCGCCTTTTTCACGCAGTGCGAAGCGGAGGGCTTCCGCCGCATCACCTATTTCCCGGACCGCCCCGACGTGATGGCGCGCTACACGGTGAGCATCACAGCCGATCGGGCCGCCTGCCCGGTGATGCTCTCGAACGGCAACCCCGGGCCGCTGGAGCTGCTGCCCGACGGGCGCCACCGCATCACCTGGACCGACCCACACCCGAAGCCCTGCTACCTCTTCGCGCTGGTCGCCGGCTCGCTGGTCGCGGTGCGCGACCGTTTCACCACTCGCTCGGGCCGCGAGGTGGCGCTGGCAATCTGGGTGCGCCCCGGCGACGAAGGGCGTTGCGCACACGCCATGCGCTCACTGCAGGCGGCGATGAAGTGGGACGAGGAGCGGTTCGGCCTCGAGTACGACCTCGACGTGTTCAACATCGCTGCCGTGTCCGACTTCAACATGGGCGCGATGGAAAACAAGGGTCTGAACATCTTCAACACCAAGTGCGTACTCGCTGACCCCGAGACGGCCACTGACGCCGACTACCAGAGCATCGAGTCGGTCGTCGCCCACGAGTACTTCCACAACTGGACCGGCAATCGCGTCACCTGCCGCGACTGGTTCCAGCTCTCGCTGAAAGAGGGGCTCACGGTCTACCGAGACCAAGAATTCAGCATGGAACAGGGCTCGCGCGCGGTGAAGCGCATCGCCGACGTACGCCTGCTGCGCGAGGCGCAGTTCCGTGAGGACGCCGGTCCTCTCGCCCATCCTGTACAGCCCGACCGCTACGAGGCGATCGACAATTTCTACACTGCGACCGTGTACAACAAGGGGGCTGAAGTCATCCGCATGATGGCGACCATCATCGGTCGCGATGCGTTTCGCCGCGGCATGGACCTGTACTTCGCCCGCCACGACAATCAAGCCGTCACCATCGATGAATTCGTCGCGGCGATGGCGGACGCCTCGGGGGTTGATCTGAGCCGCTTCAAGGACTGGTACCACCAGGCCGGCACGCCGGAGCTCACCGTCACCGACGAATACGACGACGCCAGCGGCCGCTACGTACTGAACATCACGCAGCGCACACCGCCGACGCCGGGCCAGCCGCACAAGAGTGCGCTGGTGGTCCCGCTCGCCCTGGGCCTGCTCGATCCGACCGGAGCAGCCCTGCCTGCGCGCCTCGTCGGGGAGTCGGCGACGCCCACCGGCCCGCGCGTGCTGCTCGCCGAGGCCGAGCAGTCCCGCTTCGTATTCGAAGCGCTGCCCTGCCGGCCGGTGCCCTCCCTGTTGCGCGGATTTTCCGCCCCGGTGCGCCTCAGCGGCCTGAGCGGCGCGCAGCTGCGCCTGCTCGCCACCCACGACAGCGATCCGTTCGTACGCTGGGACGCCGGCCAGCGCTACGCCACCGACGTGATGCTCGCGATGGCACAGGCTTGGCGCCGGGGCGAGACGCCCGTGCTCGAGCAGGCGCTGATCGACGCGGCGGCCGCGACGCTCGCGACGGCCGAGGCCGATCCGGCTTTCGCGGCCGAGGCACTCGCGCTGCCGGGCGAGGCCTACCTTGCCGATCAGCTCGAGTTCGTCGATCCAGAGGCGATTCACGCGGCGCGTGAGGCCGCCAAGCGCGCCCTCGGACAGGCGCTGCGCACGGAACTGCGCGCCGCCTACGAACGACTCACCGATTCAGGTCCGTACCGCATCGACGGCGGGTCGATTGGTCGGCGCGCTCTGCGCAACACCTGCCTCGCCTACCTGGTCGCCGCCGGCGAGGCCGACGGCCTGAGGCTCGCGAAGTCCCAATTCGACCGTGGCGGGAACATGACCGACGTGCTGGCGGCGCTCGCCGCGCTGTCTCATGTCGATTGCCCGGAGCGCACCGAAGCGCTGCAAACATTTCATGCCCGCTGGCACGCCGATGCGCTGGTGCTCGACAAGTGGTTCGCCCTGCAAGCGTGCTCCTCTCTTCCCCAAACAACCGCGGCCGTACGCGCACTTGCGGCCCATGCGGATTTCGATCTGCGCAATCCGAACCGGGTGCGCGCGCTGGTCGGCACCTTCAGCAGCCGCAATCCGGTGCACTTCCACAGTGCCTCGGGTGCCGGCTACGCCTTCCTTGCCGACATCATCCTCGCGCTCGATCCGATCAATCCCCAGGTCGCCGCTCGGCTGGTCGCTCCTCTGTGTCCGTGGCGACGAATGGACCCCGAGCGCCAGGGGAAGATGTACGCCGAGCTGCAGCGCATCCTCGCGGGCCCACGATTGAGCCGCAACACCCATGAGATGGCCGCACGCGGACTCGCCGCTTGAGTGCTGTGGCGCGCAGCGACGCGCCGTGCCCGCGATCGGGATCTGCACGTGAGCGGCGCTCCGCCGCGCGGTCCTGAGCCGATGCGCTCCCTTCCATCGATGGGCCGTGTGCGCGGCCCCATCACCGTGCACACGGCTCAGGCACAATAGACGTCGAAGCGCACCGCCCACGGCTCGCGGTGCATCAAACTCGGCGTTTCGGGTGGCCAGAGGCGACGCGCACGCCGGCGGCCATTGCGCCAGAAACCCCCTCCCATCGCACCCCGAATGGGCGCGAGGAGCGGCGTAGCCCGTTGGGGTACCCGGGACGGGACCGTGCGCCAGGGTCTCCCGCGAGCGCAAATCCTGAACGGCCGAGGTTCACTCCGCGGTTGACACGCGGGGGGCAGACCGGGCAAGTTCTCTGATGTCGCTGATTTGCGACGTTCGTCATCGGGTCTCGACGCCAGCCGGCGCTGAAGATGACGATGATGCCGACTCTGCGACCCCCGCGACCACGGGCTCGCACCTCGGGACGGATCACGGACTGCGCCGCAGGGCGGCGTGGCCAGACCGATATTTCTAGTTTTTGGGCGGCTGCGGCCGCGGCGGCCGGCCGCCGCGGCGGTGCCGGTGGAGAATGTGCATGAGTGTTGAGCCAGAATCGCTGCGAGTCCCCCCCTGGGAGGGCCACAAGCCGCTGCCGCAGCATCCGTGGTGGAGGCGGCACAGCGGCTGGATCGTCGCGGCGCTGATCGCGCTGCTCGCCGGCGCCGGCTGGCTCTGGCAGGTTCGGGCTCGCAACGCCGTCCACGTCGCTCTGAGCAGCCTGTCGATCGGCACGGTGGAGCACGGCACCTTCCCCGTGCGGGTGAAGGCCACGGGCAAACTCTTTCCAGCGCAGTCGCGCTGGATCGCCGCGCCGAACACCGGCGTGCTCGAACAGGTCTGGGTCGAGCCCGGTGAACGGGTTCGGCGCGGCGCGCCGCTCGTGACGCTCTCAAACCCGCAACTGGCCAACTCCGCGCAAAGCGCCGTGGCGGCTCTGGCCGCCGCGAAGGCGGAACTGATCGCGCAGCAACAGAGCGAACAGAGCGCGGTCCTCAATGAGCGCTCGAGGATCGCGAGCATGAAAGTTCACCTGGAGAGCTCCGCGATGCACGTCGCGGCCGACCACAAGCTCGCAGCCGAGGGTATCGTCGGACACTACCAGTACGCCGACGAGAAACTGCGCTACGGGCTGCAGCAAAAGCAGCTGGACCTTGAGGAGCAGCGTCTGGCCCGTCTGAAGTCGGGCAACCGCGCGCTGCTGCGCGCCGAACGGGAGCGCGTCGAGCAACAGGCGGTGTTGACGGCGCTGCGCGAGTCGGAGCTCGCCACCCTCACCGTACGGGCACCGGTGGCCGGCCAGATCGAGGAAATCAACGCGCAGATCGGCCAACAGGTTGCCCTCGGTGCAGACCTCGCGCGCATCAGCTCGCCCAATGCCCTCATGGCGCAATTGCACGTGAGTCAGTACTCCGCGGCGAGCGTGAAGCCCGGACTGCGCGTGAGCATCGACACGCACGACGGTATCGTTGCCGGGCGGGTGCTGCGCGTCGATCCAACCGTCAATCGCGGTGTGGTCACGGTGTACGTGCGCCTCACCGGCACACTGCCGGCCGGCTCGCGCGCGAACGAAAGCGTGGATGCGACGCTGCGCGTCGCGACGCTACACCATGTTGATTTCGTCGCGCGACCCGAGGGTGTTGCGAGCGGCAAGAACGCCCGTGTCTTCGTTCTGACGGCCAAGGGCGACCGGGCCGTGCGGCGCAAGGTGCGCTTTGGCGTCGGCTCGATCCATCGCATCGAGGTGCTCTCCGGATTGCATGCCGGTGAGCGCATCGTGCTGTCGGTGCCCTCGGCGTATCGCGACGAACAAGTCCTCGAGCTGCGTTGACCGAGGTGACCGGCCTCAGTGCGCGGCGGCGGCCAGATCGATGGCGGTCCACGCCATCGCGAGCGCCCCCTCGGCGAGCGCCTGATCGGCATCGGGGCTGACGCAATGGGCGGCGAACTCCGGCTGGTGATTGACCGCCGGCAGGGAATTGATGCCGATCATCGGATGGATCGAAGGGACCGCGAGCGAGACGTTGCCCATGTCGGTGGATGCCGTCGGCCGGTTCTCCCACACCTCAGGGTTCGGAAACGACCGCCCGATCTGCTCGGCGTTGCGCCGATACAGCTCGGCGAGGCGTGGATCGTGGCGCATCTGCGCATACGGCTTCTCGCCCCCGAGAATCTCGACACGCGCCCCGGTGGCGAGCGCCCCGGCCTCGAAGCAGCGGTGCACCCGCTCGCGCAACTCGGCCAACTGCTCGAGCGTCTCGGCACGGATAATGTAGCGTGCCGAGGTGCGCGCCGGCACGACGTTCGGCGCATCACCGCCGTGGGTGACGATGCCGTGAATGCGATCGGTATCGCGGATGTGCTGGCGCAGCAACCCGATGGCGGTCTGCGCCACCGTGAGCGCGTCGGCGGCATTGATGCCGAGTTCGGGGAATGCCGAGGCATGGGAGGCCTTGCCGGTGCAGTGGACGTCGAACATCGAGGCGGCGATGATCTTCGCGCGGCACATGTCGATCGGCGCCGGGTGCACCATCATGGCCGCGTCGACTCCGGCGAACGCACCGCGTTCGAGCAGCAGGATCTTGCCACCGGCGTTGCCGACCTCCTCGGCGGGCGTGCCGATCACACTCACCGTCAGACCGACCTCATCAGCGACCTGCGCGGCGGCGATCGCGGCCCCGACTGCAGCGGCGGCGATGATGTTGTGTCCGCAGGCGTGTCCGATTGCCGGCAGGCTATCGTACTCGGCACAGAACGCCACGTGCAGCGGCCCGGCACCGGCACGCGCGCGAAAAGCGGTGGGCAGATCGCAGATGCCCTTCTCGACTGCGAAGCCAGCCGCACTCAGACTCTCGCAGAGCCACGCGCTCGCCTTCTCCTCCTCGAAGCCGAGCTCCGGATGCGCATGGATGCGATGACTCAAACCGATCAACTCGCTGCGTACCGATTCTAGGCGCGCGCGCGCCCCCGCTTTGACCTTGATCATCACGGCCCCCGCTGATGCTGGCGCTGATCAGCATAGCACCGGGCCCATCGATGCAGCAGTGCTCTCAGTGCTCGTGCCGCCCCCTGACGGACGAGCAGGCGCGCGAGCGCATCGAGCGGCTCGGCCACGACCGCAAGCAGGTCACTGCGGGTGATCGCCGCGCCGCTCGGCGGACTGGCGCAACGGGTCGGCCGGCACAGTCACCCCGCACCGCAGTGACGGCACCGCGGGGGGCCGCTCGGTTCATTTTCGGTTTAAGTACAAACGATTGCATCCAAGCGGGAGAGCACACCGTCAAGAACTCCCCACGGCGCGCATACGTTGCTCCCGGCATCCGCTCACCTCTGCGCTGCGTATCGTAGCGTTATCAGAGGGTGCGGCACCCGCCGCACTCACGGAACAACAACCGGAGGGTTTCATGCGGCACACAGGCGTGCGGAAATGGCTCCCGCCGGTACTTACGGCCCAAGTATGAGCACCGAGCGGGGGACACAACCGACGAGCGAACTGAGCGGTGAGGCGCTGCTCGCGACGCTCGATGCGGCTCCGACGCAGCAGTGGCTGAACGGACTGCTCGCCGCGCTGCCGATGGCGGCGGCCATCGCCGATGAGACGCTGTGTCTGCTCGCGGTCAATCCGGCGTTCTGCGCGGTACTCGAGCGCAGCGAGCCTGCGCTGCTCGGTGTGCGCGCCGGGGCTCTGTTCAACCTGGAGGCCTGGGAGCAGGATTTCGAGCTGCGCCACCTGCCGCTTGAACCGGGCCGCAGCCGCTTCGCTCCCGCCCACGTCCGCCGCCTCGATGGGACAAATGCCGAGCTGACCGTGACGCTCGCGGGATTGAACGCGCCGACCGAGCGTCCGCTGCACCTGATGACCTTGCAGATGCCGAGCAACTCGCGGTGGGCGACGGACGAGATACCCGCGGCGATCGAGAGCGAAGTCCCGATCCTCTGCCGAGCGCTGCTCGATGCCGCCGGGCGGCCTGTGCCGATCCTGGCGCTGCAGTCCGGATTGCTGCGCGGCGCCGATGTGCGCCGGCAGATCGAGCGCGTGGCGGCCGTGATGCGCCGCGAGCAACGAACCGGCGCGAGCCGAACGTACATCGTGCCGGTGCCGTTCAGCGTTTTTTCCGAACGCGAACACTCGATGGCGTTCCTGACTGCATGCCGCGCGCTGCCCGAGACGCTGCGCCAGAGTCTGATACTCATGCTCGATGCGCTACCGCCGAACCTGGCGCGAGCCCCACTCGCCGCAGCGCTCGAGGCGCTGCGTCCGTTCGCCGGCCAGCTCGCACTTGCGGTGGAATCGCCCGATGCGCTGCCGGAGTCGATCACGGACCTCGGCATCGCGATGCTCGCCCTGCCCGCCGAGCGCCTCGCTGACGGCTACCGAAGCGACCCGCAGCGCCTCGAGGCGCTCGCGCCCCGGCTGCACGCGCACGGCATAACGCTGCTCAGCGCCCATTGCGCAACGCAGGCCGATGCGCACTTCGCACAGCGCCTGAAGGTCGATTACCTGTGCTGCACGGGCGAGCTGCGCGAGCTGCCGCGTTCGCGACTCTTTGCGCTCTCCGGGGTCGAAGGACCTGCCGGGCGCTTCCCACTGCTGCCGCATACGGCGATCATCGAGGCCACCGATAGTGGCATCGTCTACATCGACGCGACGCATCCCGATCAGCCCATCGTGCGCGTCAACCCCGCGTTTCTCACCATGACTGGGTACGCCGAGCATGAGGTACTGGGGCGCAACTGCCGCTTCCTGCAAGGTCCGGACACCTCCCCCGCGGCGGTTGCGCAGATCGGCGCAGCCATCCGGCGCGGCGAACCGGTGCGCTGCGAACTGCTCAACTACCGCAAGGACGGCTCGACGTTCTGGAACCAGCTGCTGATCTCCCCGGTACGCGACCACGCCGGGCGAGTCATCGCCTTCGCCGGGATGTTGACCGATGCCACCGCCCGGCACGAAGCGCAAGCGGCCCAGGATCACTTCGCACAGATGCTCGAGGGCATCAGCGATACGCTACCGGGCTTCGTCTACCAGATCAGCCAGCGTACAGGGAGCGAGCCGCACTTCAGCTACCTCGGCCGCTCCGCCGCAGCGCTCCTCGGGTTGAACGCCGAGGAGCCGCTCACGCCCCTGCAGTTCTTTGCCCTGACGCTGCCGGAGGACCGCGCGCGCCTCGAGCAGCGCTGGCGCGAAGCCGCCTCGACGCTGAGCACGCTCGATCTGGAGTTCGCGATCGAAAGGCCCGACGGCCAGCGCCGCTGGCTGCGCTCGCGCGTGCGCCCGATCCGCCGCTCCCCTGAGCAGATTCTCTGGAACGGCGTCACACTGGACGTGACGCCGGAGAAACTCGCCAAGGAGGAGCTGACGTATCTGCGCGATCACGATCCGCTGACACGTCTGCCGAACGCCAAGAAGTTTCACAGCGAACTCGCCGCGTACCTCGCCGAGGCGCGCGCCGGCGCTCAGCGCGCCACGCTCTACATGGTCGATTTCGTGCGCTTTCACGAAATCAACGACACCTACGGCATGTCCACCGGGGATCAGATCCTCACCCTGATCGCCGGACGTCTGCACGAGGCCTTCCCCGCTGCGAGCCGCTTCTACCGGCTGCAGGCCGATCAGTTCGCCGTCCTTGGCAGCGCGGCGCACTCGGAAGAGTGCGCACGGCAGATTGCAGCGGCGGCCGCGCCGATCCTCTCGGCACCGTTCAATCTGCCCGGCGGTGCGATCAACCTGCCGGCGCGCATCGGCTTGTACATCGATGCCGGCGATGCCACGCAGGAAGACAGCGTCGAGAGCGCGCTGGAGTTCGCGCAGCGCGCGGACATCGCGCTGCATGCAGCGAAACGCGCGGCCCGACCCGGAATCAGCCTCTACAGCACCGATATCGACGATCGGTTGCGCACCAATGTGATCGTCAAGCAGTCGCTGCGCAGTGCAATCGAGCACCGGGAATTCGAGCTGCACTACCAGCCGATCGTACAGATCAGGACCGGGAAGATCCTCGGCGCCGAGGCGCTCGTGCGCTGGAACCATCCGCTGCTCGGAATGCAACGACCCGACAGCTTCATCCCGATCGCCGAGGAGTCCGGCCTCATCGGACCGCTGGGCGCGTGGATCCTGCGCGATGCGCTGCGCGCCGCGGCCCGGTGCCGCTCGACGCAGCAAACGCCGCCGCGGATCGCGGTCAACGTCTCCGGCGTGCAGATCTCCGATCCGGGATTTCTCGCCACCGTCGAGGCGGCGCTCGCCGAGACCGACGTCGACCCACGCATGCTTGAACTCGAACTGACCGAAACGTTCCTGATCGAGCACAGCACCGAGACCTCACACGCGCTCGCTGCGCTGCGCAAGCTCGGCATCCGCATCGCGATCGATGACTTCGGCGCCGGTTACTCCTCATTCCATTACCTGCGTCATCTGCCGGTCGACAAACTCAAAGTCGATCGCAGCTTCATCCGCCACCTGCAGCCGGCCGCCAACGGCGACGTATCAATCCTCAAGGCCATGGTGGCGATGGCTCGCAGCCTCGACGTCGAGCTGGTGATCGAAGGCGTCGAGACGCCTTACCAGCGCGAAGTGCTCGCCGGCATCGGCTTCGAAATCGCGCAAGGCTATTTCTTCGGTCGCCCCGTTCCTCTGGCGCAGTTCATGCGCCAGCTCACCGGACCCGACGCGGCCGACGGCACCCGCGGCGCGGAGCGCTGAGGAGCGCCGCGGTGGTTGCGTTGACCGCCGTCGGCGCGCGCGCTAAAGTGGGTTGAGCATAACGATAAGCGGCGTAGATCAGGCCTTTGGACCGCGCCACACCTACACGGCTCGAACTCGGCTCGGCCCGGTCAACGGCCCCTAAACGCGCGCCACGGGCCGGCGCGCAGAAACTCACCTGGGTCCTCGCTGCCATCAACCACGCACATCGCGCGGTGATGCGCGCCTCGTGCGAGGAAGATCTCTATCAATCGGTCTGCGAGGCCCTGACCCGACAGACACCCTTCGCGCTCGCGACCATTAGCGTCGCGCAGAGCGATGCGGCGCACACCGTTCGCGTCGTAGCCGCCGCCGGCACGGCGCTGGGGTATCTTGAGGGGCTCTCGATGCACTGGGATGACAGCCCGCTCGGCCAGGGTCCGGCCGGCCGAGCACTTCGCTCCGGCGAAGTGCAGTTCAACGACGATCTGGACACCGATGCGCGCTTCAACCCGTGGCGCGAACGGGCCCGCGCGTTCGGGCTGCGCTCCTCGTTCTGTCTGCCGGTGCGCCTGCCCGGTGGGGCGGTGGCGGTACTGCTGAGCGTGTACTCCGAACAGAAATCGGCCGTGAGCGCCAAGCAACTCGAGCAGTTCTGCCTGCTCGGCGATGATCTGGGCGTGTGCCTGGAGGTGCTGCGCAGCCGCAAGGCGCTGCAGGAGGCCCTGGAACATCGCGAGCGACAGGACCGCGAGCTCGCCGTCCTTCACCGGGTATTGGAGAATAGCGTCGCGGCGGGCGTCGTGACCGACAGTCATAACCGCATCGCGGCGGTCAATCCCGCATTCGAGGCGCTGTTCGGATACCGCCGCGACCAGCTGCTCGGACGCGACCCCTCGCTGCTCGCCTCCGGTCGTCACGGCGCGGAGTATTTCCGCACGATGTGGAGTGAGCTCGGCGCTCATGGACGCTGGGCCGGGGAGATCGTCAACCGCAGCAGCGATGGCCGCGAAATTGTCTGCTGGGCCAACATCTCCACCGTGCACGATGCGGAAGGGCGCGTGATGCACTACATCGGCAGCTTCCGCGACGTCACGGAGCAGATTCAATCCATGGAGGCGCTCATGCGCGAGCAGCGTTTCGCCAACGCCATCATGGAGAGCATGCCGGGCATCGTCTATTTCTACGACCGCGGCGGACGATTCCGCCGCTGGAACCGCAACTTTCTCGAAGTGAGCGGCTACAGCGCGCAGGAGATCGAGCGCATGCATCCGCTCGACTTCTTCGCCGCCGGGCAGCAGCAACTCCTGAAGGAGCGGATCGAGACCGTATTCGAGCGCGGCGAGGAATCGGTGGAGGCGCCCTTTCGGACCAAGTCCGGGCGAACCCTGCCGTACCTGTTCACCGGCCGCCGTCTGCACTATTCCGGACAGGACTTCCTGATCGGCGTCGGCATCGACATCAGCCAGCGCAAGGCTGCCGAGGAGGCGCTCGATGCGCAACTCGTACGCCTACAGAGCCTCTCGCGTCAGGTGCTCGAGATCCAAGAAACCGAGCGCAACGCCCTCGGGCGCGAGCTGCACGACTCGGTGGCACAGGACATCGGTGCCGTAAGCCTGAACCTCACCATCGTGCGCAGCCTGCTCGGGGAGCGGCTCGAGGCCTCCGTGGCGCAACGCCTGGACGACTCGGAAAAGCTGCTCGAGGACGCCGCGCAGCGGTTGCGCGAGGTGATGCTCGAGCTGCGCCCGCCCGGCCTCGATGAATTTGGGCTGCTTCCCGCGCTCGGCGAACACGCCCAGCGGGTGGCCCGCCGTGCGGGCTTCAAGGTGACGGTGCACGGCACGCAAGCGCAGCCGCGGCTCAGCCCCACCGTGGGGATCGCGCTGTTTCGGATCGCCCAGGAGGCGCTCAACAATGCCGTCAAACACGCCAAGGCGAAGCACGTCGAGATCCGATTGGACACCGGCGGCGACAGTGTCACGCTAACGATTCGCGACGATGGGGTCGGTTTCGATCCAGCCGCGCGCGCAGCGCGCGGTGAGGGCGGCATGGGCATGCTCACCATGGCCGAGCGGGCTGAATCGATCGGTGCCCGCTGCACGGTGCAATCGGCCCAGGGCGCCGGCACGTGCGTGTCGGTCACCCTGCCCTGGCCGGCCTCAGCCGGCGCGAGGTGACTCGATGGCATCGAGCCGCATCCGAGTCTTCATCGCCGACGATCACGCGCTCGTGCGCGATGGGATCGTGGCCATTCTCCACACCGCCCCGGACATCGAAATCGTGGGCACCGCCGCCAATGGGCGCCTCGCGCTCGAGCAGATCGTTGCGCTCTGCCCTGATGTGGCCATTCTCGATCTGTCGATGCCGGAACTCGACGGCATCAGCCTCACGCGCCAGATCCTCACCGCGCGCCCGAAGACCGCGATCGTGATCCTCTCGATGCACTCCTCGGCGCAGCACGTGTTCCAGGCCCTCGAGGCGGGCGCGCGCAGCTACCTGCTGAAGGAGAGCGCCGGGCGGGAGATCGCCGAGACGGTCCGCGCGGTGCACCTCGGCCGACGCCACCTCGGCGCTCGGATTGCCGAGATCGTCGCCGAGGGCCTCAGCAATCGGCGCAACACGAGCCCCCTGGAGAGCCTGAGCAATCGCGAGCGCGAGATCCTCAAGCTCGTCGCCGATGGGCTCTCGAGCGCCGAGATCGGCCGGCGGCTGAGTCTCTCGCCGAAGACCGTCGATACCTACCGCAGCCGCCTGATGCAGAAGCTGCAGATCACCGATCTGGCCGGGCTGATCAAATTTGCCATCCTGCACGGGCTGACGCCCCTGCAATAGACCTCGGATCGAGAATTCCCTACAGACCCGCCACAGGCGGCATGTTGGAGTGCGTCCTGGTGAAGCGATCGAGCATTTTGTCCATGACAATGCCCCCCACGGAGGGATCAAAGAGAGCCCATTGCCCGCCGATCCGCATCCTGATCGTGGAAGATCACGTGCCCACGGGCCAGGCCATCGAGGCGCTGCTGCACGGAGCGTTCGGCTGCGGCGCACCGGACGGGCGCACCATGACAGTCGCCACGGTGCGCGATGCGGAGAGCGCGCTGGAATCGGTGAGTGCCGCTGCGCCGGACGTAGTCGTCATGGACATCTCCCTGCCCGGCATGAACGGCATCGAAGCGACGCGCCGCCTGCGGGACATCGCCCCGACCGTGCCGGTCATCATCCACTCGCGCAGCGACACCGACGTCTACCGGGCCATGGCGGCTGAAGCCGGCGCCCGTGCGTTCGTGAGCAAGCAAGACACCGCAACCGCGTTGCCCATCGCGATTCGCAGCATCCTCGAGGAAGCGGTCGCGGGGTAAGGATCGAGGAGCGATCGCGAGCCTTGCGCTCGCCACCCCGAACGGATCTCGAGCTGGCGTGCGCCTACCCCGAGCCCTGGAATCGCCCGAGACGAGGCCCGAGCGCCGCCTCGCATCCCAGCGAGGCACGGCAGCCCGACGCCGAGCACGCAGCGGGTTTGCTTCACTCACGCAACCGGTCAATCCGCATCGCCCCGCGGTCCGGGGCACGCGCAGGCCAGGTGACCGGCCGCGGGCCGATCCGCTACAGTGCGCACATGTGCGGGCGTTACATCCTGGCGCAGCAGGCAAAATTCGAGCGTGCCGTGCAACTCGGTCGAGTGCACTGGGAATTCCCCGCACGCTACAACGTCGCACCGTCGCAGCCGGTGCCCGTGGTGCGTTCCGACGCCGGGGTGCATGAGGGCGTCATGATGCGCTGGGGACTGATCCCCTATTTCGCGCGCGGCGTGGCGCCGAAGTACTCGACCATCAACGCTACGGTGGAAAAATTGACCACCTCGCCGGTGTGGCGCGGACCCTGGACACGTGGGCAGCGCTGCATCCAGCTTGCCGCCGGATTCTACGAGTGGCGCCTGGAGGACGACGGACGCAAACAGCCGTACTTCATCCACCTCACCGACGCTCCAGTGTTCGGGTTCGCCAGTGTCTGGGACGCCAGCATCGCGGCCGACGGCGCGACCATCGAGAGCTGCGCGGTGATCACACTGCCCGGCAACGCACTGCTGCGCCACATCCACAACAGCGCCAGCCATCCCGGGCGCATGCCGGCGATCCTCGCGCCCGAGCAGTTCGAAGCGTGGCTCTCGGGCGCACCGCAGACGGCACTGACGATGCTGCAGCCGTACTCGTCCGAGCGCATGGCCGCCTATCCGGTGAGCCTCAAGGTCAACAGCCCGCGCAACGATGGATCGGAACTGATCGAGCCGCTGCGCGCGTGATCGGGTCAACGGACTCTTCGTCCCTCCTCGGGCACCGACCGCGCGCACCTGTGCACTCCTCGGTTCAGGCTGCGGCGAGTGCGTGCTGCACGTCCCGGCCGGCGGCACTGTCCAGGCCGTCTTGCCTCCCCGAGCAGCTCGCAGCGCCTCATCCGATCGCCAAGTCACGCCAGCCGAGCGCTTGGAACGCAGAGGCGCGCAATTCAAGGCCGTACCGCTCACCAAACAGGCGCCGTGCCTCGGGCACGGCCACCGGGTCGTAGGCGCGCCCGGTCGCCCGCCACCCCGAACTCCCGAGCAGCACCCGGCTCGACCCCTCGCGCAAATCATCCATGTTGGATCAGAAGGCGAGCGCCCACAGCGCGATCGTCCTGCCCTCGAGGGCTGCACAAATGAGCACTGACTTTCTCGATCAGTCGGCGCGTCTGTCGTCCTTTGACCGCTTCGAGCGCCTGCAGCAGCGCTGCTTCGCAGCCAACGCGGTAAGCCGAGTGCACCAGGACGTTGACGTCGTACACGACGCACCCGCCGCAGAAGCCGGCGCCCGTGACCGGTTGCAATGATGCTCTTGAAGGGGGGCGCGGCGATCCATCAATCGCCGGGCGCGCCTCAGCCGAGCCAGTGGTCGAAGAGTTTGCGTCCCCAGTACATCCCGAAGCCGCTGCCGACACAGCTCAGTACAATGGCCGTTCCCATGCCCACGTAGGCGCCGATGGCCCAGCCCACCGAGCCGAGCACAGTCGTGCCGATGAAGGAAAACATTCCGCGCATGATCGCTCTTTAATACGCCAGGGCCGCGCGGCGCTCCAGGAACTGCGCCACGGAATGCCAGCCCGCGCTCCTCGGCCTCACAGCGCGGCGCGCAACTGCCCGATGGCCTCGGCGAATTCCTCCTCCTCGTAGGACGCGAAGGCCAGACGCAAGTTCGGCCGCGCCGCCGCGTCATAGGCATAGTGTCGGCCCGTGAGCACTTGCCAGCCCTGCCCCTGCAGGCGCTGCGCCCAGGCGTCCACATCGATGCCCACGGCAGCCTCGGCCCAGAGCGTCATGCCGCCCGAGGGGGCACTGAACGACAGCGATCCGTTGAGCTCGCGCTTCAGTAGACTCACACAGTGGTCACGCCGCGCCCGATAGGTGCGCCGAGCGCGCTGCACGTGCCGCTGCAGCTCTCCGCGCTCGAGCAAATCGGCAACCGCGCACTCCACCGCGTGATCGCCCTGGCGGTCAATGCCGATGCGCAGCGCGGTCAGGATCGGCGGCAGTGGCGGCGGCGCCAGCAGGTACCCCAGGCGTACCCCCGGCGCGAGCACCTTCGCTAGAGTTCCGACGTACAGCACGACCCCGGCGCGATCGGCGCTTGCCATCGGCTGCACCGGCTGTCCCTCGTAGTGAAACTCGTGATCGTAATCATCCTCGATGATCGCAAACCGCTTGCGGCGGGCAAGCTCGAGCAATGCCATGCGCCGCGGTGCACTGAGCGTCACAGTGGTCGGGTACTGATGATGCGGGGTGACGTAGACGGCGCGCAGCGCCGTGCGTTCAGCGAGGGCCTCGAGGGCGGCAATGTTCAGGCCGCCCGCATCGAGCGGCACCGCCGCGAGCGCCGCCCCCTGCTGTCGGAACACCCGCCACGCGGGCCGATAGCCGAACGCCTCGACCGCCACGGTATCGCCGGGCTGCAGCAGTGCGCGGGCCACCAGCTCCAGCGCCATCTGGCTGCCGGAGGTCACCACGAGGTGCTCGGCATCAGCCGCAATGGCGCGCCGCGAGCGCAGCAGCTCGGCCAGCGCGGCGCGCAACCGAGGATGGCCTTGCGGATGACCGTAGGCAAGCAGATCCGCTGCGCCGTGGCGGAGCACCCGCCGATACGCGCGCGTGAGCTCGACCACCGGCGCGAGTCTCACGTCGGGCGCGCCCTCGCTCAAGGGCCGCAACCGCCCGTGCGCCATCCCGGCACCTCCCCCGTCCGGCCCGCGCACCTCGAACCCGGCCGACACTGCCGTCCCGAACGGGCCCGGGTCGTTGCGCCGCGCTCGCTTCGGCGGACGCGGTACCGAGCGAGCAATGAACGTCCCGCGGGCCCGTTGCGGCTCGGTCCAACCCTCCCCGGCCAGCTGCTCGTAGGCAGCAATCACGGTATTGCGATGCACGTTGAGCGTGCGGGCCAGCGTGCGGCTGCCCGGCAACCGCGCTCCCGGCTGCAACCGACCGCGACGCACCTCTGCGGCGATGGCGCGGGCGATCCGTCGCGCGAGCGGATCGGCACCCGCCTCATCGAGGCTCAGGATGATCTCCCACCCTTCAACTGGTCTATTCATTTTCAGAAAACTGGCACTTCGCAACAGACCATTCTACGGTCACTCTCTGCGTCCCGACAGCCCGCAGGAGCCGCGATGAGCACTCTGACCGTCACTCCCCGAACCCGCCTGTTACGCCGGCCCGATCGAGGGTCTTTCGATCGGCCGACCGTCCACGCCATTCTCGACGAGGCACTGATCTGCCACATCGGCTTCGAGGTCGACGGTCAGCCCTATGTGCTGCCGACGGTACACGTGCGGATCGATGAGCATCTCTATGTGCACGGGTCGGTCGGCAGCCGCATGCTGCGCACGCTGCGTCAGGGCGCCCCCGTGTGCGTCACGGTGACCCTCCTCGATGGCCTGGTGCTCGCCCGCTCGGCGTTCCACCATTCCATGAACTACCGCTCCGTGGTGCTCCTGGGCCATGCGCGGGAAGTGACCGAACTGCAGGAGAAGCGTCAGGCATTCGACGCACTCGTCGAACACGTCGCCCGCGGCCGCAGCCGCGAGGTACGCCCCGCAGACGACCTGGAGACCCGGGCGACTGCCCTGTTGCGTCTGCCGATCGATGAGGCCTCGGCCAAGATCCGCACCGGTCCGCCGATCGACGATGAGCGCGACTATGCGCTGCGCTGCTGGGCCGGAGTCGTGCCGCTGGCACTCACGGCCGCTCAGCCGATTGCCGATCCGGCGCTGCCCTCGGACATCGCGCTACCGCCCTCACTGCAGACGTACCGCCGGCCCGGCTGAGCGGTGCGCTCAAGGCGCCGCGCCGAGCTGGTTGACCAGGGTGCTGAGCAGCGGCGCGATGCGGCGCAGTTCGTCGCGGTGCGCCGCGGAGAGCCCCGCGAGTGCCCGCTCGGCATTTGCCGTCAGCACGAGGATCGCACGCCGGCGGTCGCCCGGGTCGGCTCTGCGACGCAGATAACCGCTGCTCACCATGCGGTCGACCAGCTCGACCGCGCTGTGGTGGCGAATCACGAGCCGGGCGGCCAGATCCCCCACGGTCATCGGCGCTGCGCCCGGAGCGCCTTTGATGGCGAGCAGCGCCTGGTGCTGACGCGGGGCGAGACCCGCCGCCGTCGCCGCCGTGGCGCTGAATGCGAGAAACCGCGCCAGCACGTGGCGAAACTCCGCCAGCAGCTGGTAATCGGTGAGCGACAACTCGCGCCCACCGGAGCGCTCGGCCGCCGATTCGCTTGCGCTAGGGGACATGGGACACTCCGCTCGGCCCGACTGGTACAGAATCGCCTCGAGCGCACCGCAGACCGGCCAGCGTGCGTCCCATTACTCCTCCGCGGCCGGCGTCCCGCGCAGGTAGATGTCCGGATCGAGTCGCTCCATGTGCCGCTGCGGATGGGCCACTGAACGGAATCCGAACTGCTCGTACAGACCGTGTGCATCGTGCGTCACCAACGACCAGCGCCGCAGTCCCTGCAGTCGCGGATGCTCGAGCGCCGCGCGCATCATCGCCTTGGACAGACCACGGCCGCGGTGCGACTCGAGAACGTAAACGTCCGAGACATAGCAAAAGGTCGTGTAATCGCTGATCAGCCGGCACAGCCCCACTTGGGCGCCATCCGGCGCGTAGAGCCCGATGCACAACGAGGCCTCGAGTGCGCGCCGGACAATCTCCAGAGGGATGCTTTTCGCCCAGTACGATCGGCGCAGGTACGCATGCACCGCATCGAAGTCAAGACGTGCCGGATCGTCCGAGAGGACATAGCCATCCACGCACGCCAGCACCCGCGGCTGCGGTTGCGCATCCGCCGAGCTCATCGGCGGGTGCACCTCAGACCCAGAGGTCATTCTGCGCCGTCCGCGGGCCGCCCTCACGCCCCGTATTGAGCACGCCGCTCGGCTCGATCAGCAGCACCTGGGTATCCTCGAGCGCCGAGGGCTTGTGCCGACGCCCCTTCGGAACGACGTACAGTTCGCCCGGACCGAGCTCGACGCTCTCCCCATCCAGATCGATCCGCAGCCGCCCCTCGAGCACCAGGAAGGCCTCGTCGGTATCCGGATGATCGTGCCAGATGAACTCCCCCTGCAGACGCACCAGCTTCAGCTGGTAGTCGTTCAGCTGTGCGATGACTCGCGGCGACCACAGTTGCGTGATCTGCTCGAGCTTGCTGCGAAGATTGATCGCATGAGCACCCATGCTGTCCCACCCTGCGGCCGCGCGGGCCGACAAAGAGCGTACCGTAGCAAGAGCCCCGTGCCGGAACAACCCCCGGACCCGGACCGCCGCGCCCCTTAAGATGCGCTGCGAATCCGGTTCCTCAGAGTGCTCCGATCGGCTCACAACACGGCCGCACTTGCCGCCGACAACACTTGTTGGATGTTGCAATAAAACGGTAACGCGCGAGCATTACACTTGTGCCCCACGGTAATCCAACCGCCGCGGCGTGTGACAAGATGCTCTCGAGCAGCGATCGAGTCGAGCCTGGATTAACGGCGGCCGAGGCGCACGCGCGCAGCAGGACACTGAGCGGACGCGCCGCACATCACTCCGACCATTTCGATGGACGGTATTTCTTCAACCCGCACGTACGCACCGGAACTCGCTGGCGCGACATGCTGCGCTGGGCGCTGACGGCCAGTCCGCGCCCCTGGCCACGGCACATCGCCAACCGCGCCCGCCCGGCGCCGCCCTCGCGCCTCGCACCGCGGCAGCTCGCGCTCACCTTCGTCAACCACATCACGTTCCTGATCCAGTTCCCGGGCCTGAACATCCTCACCGATCCGGTGTATTCCGAGCGGGTCAGTCCGGTGCCCCTCGTCGGTCCTCGGCGGGTCCGCGCACCCGGTCTGCCGTTCGAGTCGCTGCCACCGCTCGATCTGGTCCTGATTTCCCACGATCATTACGATCACCTTGACGTCAAGACGCTGCGGCGCCTCGAGGCGGCGCACCGGCCCCGCTACGTCACGGGCCTCGGCACCGGCGCGCTGCTGCGGCGCATAGGGTTGCAGCGCGTCCACGAACTCGACTGGTGGCAGTGTCTGCATCTGCCCGGGGCCGGCGCCGACATCACCTTCACCCCTGCGCAGCACTGGTCCGGACGGGGCTTATTTGGGCGCAACCGCACGCTCTGGGGCGGCTTTCATCTGGGCTGCGCGGATGGAGACGTCTACTTCGCCGGCGACACTGGTTACGGAGCGCATTTTCACGAAATCCGTCGCCGGCTCGGTGCACCGGACCTCGCGCTGCTGCCGATCGGCGCCTACGCACCGCGCTGGTATGAGGTGGCCAATCACATGAATCCGCACGAATCGGTGCAGGCGCACCTGGATCTCGATGCGGGGGTATCCGTCGCGACGCACTTCGGCTGCTTCCGCCTGAGCGATGAGGGCTTCGAGGAGCCGCTGCACGATCTGGCCGTCGCGCGTGTGCAGCACGGCGTGCCGGAGCGCTCGTTCATGGCGCTGGAGACCGGCGAGACGCGCCAGTTCGCCCTCGCGCCGTTCGATCACGAGACCCTTGCGAAGGACGCGGCCGCCTGAGACCCCGCACGCCGCTGGCGTACCCAGCCGCCGCGTCCTTGGAAGGGCCCGGGGCATCCCGTAGAGTGTCGGAATGCGACTCACCGGCACTGCGCGACGACGACGAATGCGAGCCTGTGCCGGCACCCGCACGCCGGCATGAGTGCACGAGCGCGCGGGCTCAACGGCTCGCTCTGGGCGCTGGCGGCGCTGGGATTCGCCGGCGGCCTCGGTGGCGGCGTAGTCTTCCCGATCCTGCCGATCGTCGGTCAGGCGCTCGGCATCGCGCCGGCGATGATCGGCCTGATTCTCTCGCTGAACCGCATCACCCGCCTCGGTGTCAATCCCTTCACAGGCCATCTGGTCGATCGCTTCGGTGCACGCTGGCCGCTGATGTGCGGACTGCTGATCGAGGGTCTGGCCACATTGTGTTATACGACGGGGTTGACGAGCCGAGATCCGACCGCATGGTTTCTGCTCGGCCGAGCGCTCTGGGGCGTCGGGTCCTCACTGCTGATGGTCGGTGCGCTCACCGGAGCGCTGATCGTGAGCACCGCGGCGGCGCGCGGCCGCGCCACCGCGCTGGTGCGCATGGCGCTGAGCTTCGGAGTGCCGGCCGGTCTGCTGCTCGGCGGCCTGGTCGCCAACCTCGTCTCGGTCCGCGCCGCGTTCCTCGCCGCCACCTTCATCACGTTCGGCGGCGTGGTGGTGGCGTTCTTCATCGCGCCGCACGCCCGAGGTGCTACGGACACGCACCGCGAGCGCACGAGTCCGCCGGCCGGCGCGGTGCTGCGCGAGCTGCTGAGTTGCGCACCGCTATGGATCATCTGGCTGTTCAACTTTATCGTCTTCTTCTCGGCGCAGGGCGTGATCCTCGCCTCCCTCGTGCTCATCGTGGACGAGCGGCACCTGATGCTGCCGGGCCTGAACGCCGAGGGCTCCGCCGGGACGTTGATGGCGGTCATGCTCGGCACCTCGGCCATCGTCTCGTGGATCACCGGGCGCTCGATCGATCGGCGCGGCCACAAGAGTGCCATCCTGCTGCCGGCGGCAGCCTGTCTGGCGTGCGGCTTCGCCGTCCTCGCCTTCGCCCACACGCTGATGCCGGCGGCCGCCGCACTTGGGATCATCGGCATCGGCCTCGGCGGGATCAGCGTACCGCTCATCGTCATCATGGGCGAGCTGATCCGGCCCGATTCCTACGGGCGGGCCGTCGGCATCTACCAGGTCGCAGGCGACATCGGCGGCAGCCTGGGGCCGATTACGGGACTCGAGGCCATCACGCGCTTCGGGCCTCGCGACCCGTTGGCGGTGCTCGCAGCGCTACTGCTCATCACCGTGCCACTCGCCCTCGTCCTGATCCGCCTCGAGCGGCGCCTGCTCCGCTGAAGCCGCGCGCCGCATCAATGCACGCCATGCATGAGCTTGCGGATCGGCTTAGCCCCGAGCAGATACACCAGACTCAACGCCGTGCCATACACGAACAGCCGGACGTAGACGTGCGCGTAGTCATCGATGCCCGGATGGGCCGCGTTCCCGGCACCCGCGGTGAGTGTCGCGATCCAGCCGGCCAGCTGATAGGCGATCGCGTAGCCAAAGAACCACCCGCCCATGGCGAAGGACGCCTCCTCGGGTGCCGCGAGCACCCCGACTAGGCCGTAGCCGATCGGTGAGAGCGCGAGTTCCCCGAGGGTCTGCGCCAGGTAACACCCGGCGAGCAACCCCCAGCCCGTCTTGCCGTCCGCGGCGACGCCGTAACGGATCCCGAGCACCATGAGGCCGTAGCTGAGGGCAACCAGCAGCAGCCCGATGCCGAACTTTCTCGGCGTCGAGGGATCCTGACCGCGTTTGCCGAGCCACGGCCACAGCAGCGCCAGCAGCGGCGCGAAGATCAGGATGTAGAGCGGGTTGGCCGACTGAAACAGCGCGTAGTTGAACGGCGCGTTGACGTAGTCGCGCGCGAAGAAGTTCAACGAGGTCACACCCTGGAAGCTCAGGGTCCAGAAGCCGACGAGCGCAACGAACAACACCAACAGCGCGAGGTAGCGCTGGGTCTGCACGCGATCGCCGCGGCGGATGCACGACACCACGAAATACAGCACCAGCGCGCCCATGAACGCGTACATCATGGCGCTGAGGATCTGCGGGTGCGCGAGCAGCAACGCCGTCGGGACGATCAGCACGGCGATCCCGACGAGGACCCACAGCAAAGCACCGCGCCGCGCGCCGGACGCCGCGGCCGGCACATTCGGACGCAGCTTGTGCATGCGCAGCTGAAACAGCAGTGCAGCGAGCAGCTCACCGACGGCCGCGGCGATGAATCCCCAGCGCAGGCCGAAACGGCTGCCGATGAGATCGGCACAGATGAACGGCGCGATGAACGAGCCGAGGTTGATCGCCAGGTAGTACAGCGTGTATCCGCCCTCGCGGCGCGGATCGCTGGTGGTGTAGTTGCGCCCGATGAGCACGGTGAGCGGAATGGTCAGTCCCACGGCGAGCGCATACAGCGCCAGACCGATCTCCATCCCGAACAGCGTCGGCAGGGCCATCAGCACCAGCCCCGCCACCAGCAGCCACATGCCGAGCGCCACCGCGTGCAGTTCGCCCAGCACTTTGTCGGCGACGTACCCGCCGGCGATGGGCGTGGCGTACATCAGCGCCAGGAATCCACTCGCCAGCAGGTCCGCGTGACGCTGCGCGACCGCAGCGCTCAACGTGCCGAAGAACTGCTCGGCGATGTACGGCGTCAGGTAGGCGCGAAATCCGTAGAAACAGAAATTGAAACCGATGGTGACGGCCAGCAGCATCCACAGCTGACGCGGATGTCCCCAAAGCGATGGCGCGGAACCGGCAGCGCCGGTCTGAGTAATCTCATCATTCATTCGAATTCTCCGCCTGCAGCGTGGATCTTCTTGCTGTGAGACGCTCCCGCCGACCCCCGCCGGCTGCGCCCCGCCCGGCCGCGACCGGGCCGGCCGAAGCGCCGATCCTACCAGCCGGGGCCGGCGCGCGGCGGGCACTCGTCGCCCCGGACGCCCGGACGCGCTCTCGCTATACTGCGGGGGTGACACCGGGCGAACTCTACGCGGCGCGACTCGCCGAGCGCGAAGCGCGCATCGCCGTGCTGCAGCGCAGCGGAGCGCGCTTCGGTGCGGCCCGTCTCGTCGTGGCCGCAGTCATACTCCTGGCCGCTTGGATGGTCTGGTTCGCGCATTGGTTCCCCAGCGCCTGGCTGGCCCTACCGATTGCGGCCTTCGCTGCGCTCCTCGGCGCACACTCCCGCCAACGGCGCGAGCTGATGCGCACCCTGCGCGCGGCCGCGTTCTATCGACGCGCGATCGCGCGCCTCGAAGACCGTTGGGCCGGCACCGGAATCCAGGAACACCCCCGCGAGGATGCACATCATCCCTATGCTGCCGATCTGGACGTGTTCGGCGCGGGGAGTCTGTTCGAACTGCTGTGCACCGCGCGCACCGCGATGGGACGCGAGACGCTCGCCGACTGGCTGCTCGGTGCGCCGCACGTTGAACAGATTCGCCATCGCCACGAGTGCATCGATGATCTGCGCGCTCGGGTCGAGCTGCGCGAGGCGCTCGCGGTGCTCGGTGAGCCGGAGGAATCGCCGGTCAGCGCGCAGCGCCTGCTCGCCTGGTCGCGCGCGCCCAATGGGCTCGTCTCCCGGTGGATCGGCGCCCTCGCGGTGGGATTGCCGACGCTGCTGATGGCCGCGCTGCTATGGGGCTTCGTGCGCGATCAGTGGCTTCCGGCGCTCTCGGTGGTGGTGAGCGAAGCGGCCGCGCTCTACTCGCTGCGGCGGACGCTCGCACCGAACCTCACCGCCGTTGCGAGCGTGTACGACTCCGATGGGCTGCGCACCGTTGCGCAACTGCTCGAGCGTATCGAGCATGAGCCGTTCGGTACCGCCGCGCTGCACTCGCTCACCGAACCGTTCGTGCGCACTGCGGTACACAGCTCTAGCGCACTCGCCAGACTCGCTTGGATCGCAGCATTTGCCGAGGCGCGCGAGGCACTCACGGTGCGCTGGCTTCTCACCGTGCCGCTGCTCTATCCGCTGCAGGTCGCACTCGCCGCCGAGCGCTGGCGAGGTGAGCACGGCGCGCACGTGCCCGGCTGGATCGATGCGATCGGGCGCTTCGAGGCGCTCACCTGCCTCGCGCAGTTTGCCTTCGAACACCCGCAGTTTCCGAATCCGCAGTTTTGCACCGACGCCGGGGTGTTCGAGGCGCATGCGCTCGGGCACCCTCTGCTGCCCGCCAGCCGCTGCGTCCGCAACGACGTGAGTCTCTCCAGTGCCGCACCCGTGCTGCTGGTGAGCGGCTCGAACATGTCCGGCAAGAGCACGCTGCTGCGCGCGGTCGGACTGAATGTCGTGCTTGCCATGGCCGCAGCCCCCGTCAACGCCCGCTCGCTGCGGCTCTCGCCGCTCGCGATCGGAGCGAGTATCCGCGTCAATGACTCAGTACAAGAAGGCCAGTCGCGCTTCTGCGCCGAGCTCACCCGGCTGCGCCAGATCGTGGCGATCGCCGAAAGCGGCACGCCGCTGTTGTTTCTGATCGATGAGCTGCTGCAGGGGACGAACTCCAAGGACCGCCGCATCGGCGCGCAGGGACTGCTGCGCACGCTGATCGATCTGAAGGCGATCGGCATCGCCACCACGCACGATCTGGCGCTGACGGAACTGCCCGGCATCGCCCCCTCGATGCGCAACGTCCATCTGCGCGAAACGATGCGCGACGGAATCATGCATTTTGACTACACGCTGCGCCCGGGGGTCGTCACGAGCAGCAATGGCGTCGAACTCATGCGCGCGATGGGATTGCGGGTCTGACGGATCGGACCGCCGACGCTGCGAACGCGCCCTCGTCCCGTGTCCGTCAAACGCCCCGGCCGCCGCGATGACCCGGGACCGTGAATTGCAATTGGTCTCTTGCTGCTTCAAAATACCACTTAACCTCGGCGAAGGATGAAGGTCCGGCAGCACGCCGCTCCCCGCTCATCGCCGCCCCTGCGGTGCGCCGCCCCCAGAGCATCCATGACCTACGCATCGATCAATCCGACCACGGGCGAAACCTTCGCGCAATTCGAGCTGCACACCGCCGAGTACGTGGATGCGGCGCTCACCGCCGCCGCCCGCGCGCAGCGCGTGTGGGCACGCACACCGCTTGAGGAACGCTGCTCGGTGCTGCGACGGATAGCCGCCGAATTGCGCCAGCGTCGAGCACTGCTCGCCCGTCTGGTGACCCTCGAGATGGGCAAGCCGATCCTCGAGTCCGAGGCGGAGGTGGACAAGTGCGCCTGGAACTGCGAGTTCTACGCGGACAATGCCGCGCAGTTCCTCGGCGATGAGATCATCGAGAGCGCAGCGGCCCAGAGCCGTGTGCTCTACGAGCCGCTCGGGGTGGTGCTCGCGATCATGCCGTGGAATTATCCGCTCTGGCAGGTGCTGCGCTTTGCCGCACCGGCGCTCGCGGCTGGCAACGGCTTCATCCTCAAACACGCCAACAACGTGCCGCAGTGCGCCGAGCAGCACGAGCAGCTGCTGGGCTCGGCGGGCATTCCGCACGGACTGTGCACCGTGCTGCGGGTCGACAGTACACAGGTCAAATCACTCATAGAGGATCGGCGCATCGCCGCGGTGACGCTCACCGGTTCGACCGCCGTCGGCCGGCAGGTGGCGGCACAGGCCGGCGCGGCTCTGAAGAAGCAGGTGTTGGAACTCGGCGGTTCCGACCCTTTCATCGTCCTCGAGGACGCACCGCTCGAACTCGCTGCGCAAACGGCGGTCAAGGCCCGCTTCACCAATGGCGGTCAGAGCTGCATCAATGCCAAGCGCTTCATCCTCGTCGAATCGATCGCCGATCGCTTCCTCGAGCGGTTCCTCGAACACGTTCATGCGCTGAAGGTGGGCGATCCGCTGCGGCGCGAGGTGAACCTCGGTCCGATGGCCCGGGAGGATCTGCGCTCGGCACTGCACCGTCAGGTGCAGCAGACGATCGCACAGGGAGCGCAGCTGTGCACAGGCGGGGTCCTCGGCGCCGGACCAGGCTTCTTCTATCCCCCGACGGTCCTCGACCGGGTCACCCCGACCATGACCGCCGCCTGCGAGGAGACCTTTGGGCCGGTGGCCGCCATTTTGCGCGTGCGCAATGCCGAGGAAGCCCTGCACCTCGCCAACAGTCTCGACTACGGCCTCGGTGCTGCCGTGTGGAGCACCGATGTGACGCGCGCCACGGCGCTCGCGCGTCGGATCGAGGCGGGGGCCGTATTCGTCAACGCACTGGTGGCCTCGGATCCTCGCCTGCCGTTCGGCGGCATCAAACAATCCGGCTACGGCCGCGAGCTCGGCGCGCACGGCGCGCGCGAATTCACCAACGTGAAAACCCTTTGGATCGGTCCGGCCCGCTGATACCGCTCGCCGCGAGGACACCCATGACTGTGCGCACCCCGTCGAACGCCGTGCTGCTTCAGCCCGACACCATGCCCCGCTACGAGCGAGGCGGGGGCGCCAGTACGACCCCGCTGGTGACCCCGGGGCTCGGAGCGGCCGGGTTCATCACCGGCTACACCGTCTTCAGCGCCGGCGCGCAGATTCCGTTCCACAGTCACAACTGCGCCGAAAGCGTGGTCCTGATCGAAGGGCGCGCAGCGCTCGACATCGACGGTAGAGCGTACGAACTGAAGCCACTCGACGCCACCTACATCCCGCCCGGCGTGTCACATCGATTCCGCAATCTCTCGGCGCACGAGCCGATGAGGATTCTGTGGATCTACGCCAGCGCGAGCGCCACCCGCACGCTCACCGTCACCGGCGAGACCCATCCGGTCAGCGCCGAGCACGGCGGCAACCCCTGAACCCCGAGGCAGCCCTCATGAACCTGCTCGTTCTGCCCGGAGATGGCATCGGCCCAGAAATTACGGCTGCAGCGATCGATGTGCTGCACGCCGCCGATCAACGCTTCGGTCTGGACCTTCACCTCGAATACGACGAGGTAGGCTTCGTGAGCTTGGAGAAGTACGGCACCACGCTGCGCCCCGAAGTGCTCGAGCGGGCGCGCGCCTACGACGGCGTCATCCTCGGCACGCAGTCACACTCGCAGTACCCCGCACCGGAAAAAGGCGGCCGCAACATCTCCGCGGCGTTTCGCGTGCAGCTGGATTTGTACGCCAACGTGCGCCCGGCGCGCACCCGCAACTACCTGCCCTCGAACCTCAGGCCCGGCAAGCACATGGACCTCGTGATCATGCGCGAGGCGACCGAAGGGTTTTATCCGGACCGGAACATGAGCCGCGGCTGGGGCGAGATGATGCCGAGCCCCGACATGGCCTTGTCGGTCCGCAAGATCACCCGCCACTGCAGCGAGCGGATCGCACGGCGCGCATTCGAGCTCGCGATGTCTCGGCGGCGCAAAGTGACCGTCGTGCACAAAGTGAACAGCTTTCACATGAGCGACGGGTTGTTTCTGGAATGCGCCCGCCAGGTGGCCCGAGAGTTCCCGGAGGTGACGCTCGATGACCTCCTCATCGATGCGTGCACCGCCCACCTGGTGCGCAACCCGGAGCGATTCGATGTGCTGGTGGCGGAGAATTTCTACGGTGACATTCTCTCCGACCTCGCCAGCGAGCTCTCCGGCAGCCTCGGCCTCGGCGGCTCGATCATGGCCGGCGAGCGGCTCTGCTGCGCACAGGCGCAACACGGCTCGGCCCCGGACATCGCCGGCCAGGACAAAGCCAATCCGACCTCGATGATCCTCTCGGTGGCGATGCTGCTTCAGTGGCTCGGTGAGCATCACCGCCAGGCGGCGTACGGCGAGGCCAGTACGGCCCTGCACCAGACCATCGATACGGTTTTGGCCGACCCTCAAACCCGCACCACCGATCTCGGCGGAAACACTGGCACGCGTGCCTTCGGTACGGCGGTCGCCGCAGCACTGCGGCGGTGAGCGCGCGACATTGGAGTCGGACCGACTCCGGGGCCAATCCCGGGGCCGATCCCGGTATGCGATCATGCCGGCATCCCGTCCGCCGAGGATCCACATGATCATCGAAATCGCCGACTTCAAGATATTGCCCGACTCACGCGAACGATTCGCCGTGGCGATCACACACGCCGCGACGCACGTGCTGGCCAAAGCCGACGGTTATCGCGGCCATCGGCTTCTCGCCTGCCGCGAGTCGCCGGAGCGATACGTACTCACCGTCGAGTGGGATTCGCTGCAGGCCCATACGGAGGGCTTCCGGCAATCACCGGCATTCGCCGAATGGCGGGCGCTCATCGGACCGTACTTCGCCGCACCGCCGCATGTCGAACACTTTGATCTGCTCGCCGGTGCGTGAGGCCGCGTGAGCGCCAAGAGCGAGCGCCCGGCGCGTGTCCTCGGTGAGCAGCTCGCCGTTCGCATCGAGCAATTGATCCTGGAGACGCCGCTCGAGCCCGGCACTGCGCTGGTGGAACGCGCCCTGGCCTCGCGTCTGCAGGTGTCACGCTCGCCCGTGCGCGCCGCACTGAAGATCCTCGCTGAACGCGGCATCGTCGGCCCCCGCCCGCAGGGCGGATACGTCGTGCAGCGGCGGCCGAAGCGTCTACCCTTCGGCGCGTCCTTCGAGCACGGTCCACCGGGGGAGGCGACGTACTTGAAGATTGGCGAGGACCGCCTCGCTGGCCGCCTGCCCGAGCGTGTCTCTGAAAATGATCTCATGCGCCGTTACGGGTTGACCAAAGCGCGGCTCGCGAGCCTCCTGCGACGCATCGCCAATGAAGGGTGGATCGAACGGCTGCCCGGACACGGCTGGCAGTTCCTGCCCGTGCTCACTTCCGGTGACACGTACGATCAGGCCTATCGCTTTCGCATCCTGCTCGAGCCGGCGGCCCTGAACGAACCGGGCTTCATCGTCGATGAGGCCGCGCTGCGCCGATGCCTCGCGGAACAACAGGCGCTGATCGACGGGGCGGTCCGCTGGGTC
>JBMFWZ010000013.1:0-50165 GCA_049964755.1 Steroidobacteraceae bacterium
GGCACTTGCGTGTTCTGGTTCTCTTCATCGCCTCCCCCATCGGGAGGCATCATGCCAATGCCACTGACGAGCGCGGCACTAACCTCGAAGCCCGGCCTCGCCGAAGCCCGGGGACGTAAGAGAAGAAGACGATTTACAGAAAGCCGGTCCGAAGAAGACGGACCCGCAGAACCTCGACGTTCACACCGCCAGATCTACGCGGAGATCACATCGCCGATGACAAGAAAGTGGCCATGCCATCCGCCGCAGTATGATGCAGAGGCCGACGGCGTGCAGCGGCGCGTGCTGATGTTGAATATTGCTGCAGAGTGAATCGATACATGACAGCTTTGTATACGGACCTGAAAGACCAGGTCGTGCTGGTGACGGGCGGCGGATCCGGGATCGGTGAGGCCATCGTGCGGCAGTTCGCCGCACAGCATGCGCGGGTCGGCTTTCTCGACATCGCAGCTGCGCCGTCGCGCGCGCTTGCGGCCGAATTGACAGCCGCGGGCGCGGCGGTGCATTTCGAGCATTGCGACCTGACGGATATCGAGGCGCTACGGCGCGCGATCGCAGCGATCGCCGCGCGGCTCGGTCCCGTACAGGTGCTGGTCAACAATGCGGCCAGCGACGAACGGCATGCCACCGAGGAGGTGACCGAAGCGCTGTGGGACAGCCGGATCGCCGTGAACCTCAAGCAGCAGTTCTTCTGCGCCCAGGCGGTGCTGCCGGGGATGAAGGCGGCCGGCCGCGGCTCGATCATCAACCTCGGTTCGATTTCCTGGATCATCGGCCAGGGTGGAATGGTCGCCTACACCGCCTCGAAGTCCGCGGTGCTCGGACTGACTCGTTCGCTGGCCCGGGACTTCGGCCCGTTCGGCATCCGCGTCAACGCCGTGGCGCCCGGCTGGATCATGACCCCGCGTCAGCTGGAGAAGTGGGTGACGCCCGAGACCGAGCAGGAGATCAACGCCCGGCAGTGTCTGAAGCGCCGGCTGCAGCCCGTCGAGGTCGCCAACGTCATCGTGTTTCTCGCCTCCGAGGCGGCCAGCGCCTGCACCAGCCAACAGTACATCGTCGACGGCGGCTGGGTGTAACGCTTGCCGGGCGGGGGTCATCGCGGCACTCTGCGGCGCCGCTTGCGCTGCTCGATGCGCTGGGCGCCGGAGTCGATCACAGCGAGGATGCTGCGGGCGGCGCGCGGCTCGTCGCCGGCCTCGATGGCGTCGACCACGGCTGCGTGGCCGGCGACGCTCGCGGCGTGATCGCTGGGGTCATCGGCCGGGGAGCTGTAGGTGAACGAGGCCACCAGAGCGGTCTCGATGACGCTCGCGATCGAGCGGATCAGCGGGTTGCCCGAGGCGGTGCCGATCGCCAGATGAAAGTCGAGATCGACTGAGGCGAAGCTCTGGCGCGAGTGGTTGGCACGCCCGATCTGCCGCACGCACTCGCGCAGCCGCGCGACATCGTCGGGATCGCGCCGCCGCGCCGCGAGCGCGGCGGCGGCCGGCTCGAGCGCCCGGCGGATCTCGGTGAGCGTCTCCAGGAATGCATCATCGAGTCCCAGGCACAGCCGCCACGCCAGTACGTCTGCATCGAAATAATTCCAGTACACGGCATCGCGCACCCGGGTGCCGACGCGCGTCTTAGGCACGAGGAAGCCTTTGGCCGCGAGCGTTTTCATCACCTCACGCAGCACGGTGCGCGAGACCTGGAATCGCTCGCCGAGGGCGGCCTCCGCGGGCATGGTGCTGCCGGGGGGGTATCGGCCCTGCAGCAGCTCGGTGCCGAGCACCGCCGCGATCTGATCGTGGCTGGACTTGGCGCGCTCCGGATCGAGCAGGCTGCAGCGCGGTACGGGACGGGGCGAGGCGCCGTGCCGCGCATTGAGACGGTCATCCTCGCTCATGAGAGCCTCGTCAGCTCGATGACGCATTAGTGAACCATCCTACGGTAGAACTTTAGGTCAAATCGCCGGCATCGGGCGCCGCGATGGGGTCCGCACATTGCGGGCCGGGTATATAAGAAGACGGCCGCACAGCCAAAAGCCTCCCCCGGGAGCGCCTTCGGCCGCCTCGCGCTATCCTCGCGCCATGACCTCGGACATCCCGCAGCCTCTCATCGATACGCGTCTGCTGATCGGCGGCGAACGCGTAGGCGGACTCGGCGCCGCCGAGTTCATCCTCGATCCGGCCACCGGTGAGCGAATCGCCACCGTGGCGGAAGCGTCGCCCGAGCAGCTCGAGGCCGCCGTGCAAGCCGCCGCCGGTGCGTTCGAAGCCTGGTCGCAGACCACCCCGGCGCACCGAGCGCGGCGGCTGCTCGACCTCGCGGCGCATCTCGAACGGGAGGCTGAGGGCTATGCCGCGCTCGAGTCGCGCAATACCGGCAAACCCCTCCAGGCGATGCGCCAGGACGAAATGCCCGCGATCATTGACGTCTTTCGTTTTTTTGCCGGCGCAGTGCGGGTCCAGACCGGCCCGCTTGCTGCGGAATACGCCCGGGGGTACACCAGCATGATCCGCCGCGACCCCGTGGGGGTGGTCGCGTCCATTGCGCCTTGGAATTACCCTCTGATGATGGCGGCGTGGAAGCTCGCACCGGCGCTAGCCGCGGGCAACACCATCGTCATCAAGCCGTCAGAGCAGACGCCGCTCACGATGCTGAAGCTCGCCGAAGCGTTGAACGACGTGCTGCCGAAGGGTGTGGTCAACGTCGTTTGCGGGCGCGGCGAGACGGTCGGAGCGCCGTTGGTGGCACACCCTCGCGTGCGTATGGTCTCGCTGACGGGCGATGTCGCCACGGGACAGAAGATCCTTGCGGCGGCTGCCGGCACTCTGAAGCGCACTCATCTGGAGCTCGGCGGCAAGGCGCCGGTGATCATCTTCGCGGACGCGGACCTGGACGCGCTCGCCGCTGGCATGCGTGTGTTCGGGTTCTACAATGCAGGCCAGGATTGCACCGCGGCCTGCCGACTGTACGTGCAAGCCCCCGCGTTCGAGCGCGTCGTCGAGGCGGTTACGCGCGAGGCCCGCGCGCTCACCGTGGGCCTGCAGACCGACCGTGCCGTCGAGATGGGGCCTGTCATCTCCGCAGAACAACGCGCTCGCGTCGCGGGGTTCGTGACGCGGGCGGCCGCTGAGCGGCACATCACCGTGACCACCGGCGGACAGTCCCGGTCCGGGACGGGATTTTTCTACGAGCCGACGGTGATTGCGGGCGCACGCCAGAGTGACGAGATCGTGCAACGGGAGGTATTCGGGCCGGTGGTGACGCTGACCCCGTTCACCGATGCCCCGCAGGTGGTGCACTGGGCCAACGACTGCGAATACGGCCTCGCCTCATCGGTCTGGACACGGGATGTGGGGTTGGCGATGCAAGTTGCCGCCCGGCTCCAGTACGGTTGTACCTGGATCAATACCCACGGGACCTTCGCCCGGGAGATGCCGCACGGCGGGTTCAAGCGCTCCGGCTACGGCAAGGACCTCTCGATGTACGCGCTCGAGGACTACACGGTGCCGCGTCACATCATGGTGAAGTTGGGCTGAGCCTCTATCGCGCCGCGGCTGCGGGTTGACACGGCGCCACCCGTTTGCGATACCGTGCCAGGTCGCCTCGGGCGACGTTCGCATCGGCCCGCCGTCGTTGAGAGACCGTCATGAATCGCGCACACCTTTCTATCCTGTTCGCCGCGTTGGCCGGCTGTCTGCTGGCGGGATGCCACTCGGCGTCCACACCGGCAAAAGTCCCGCACGCCGCGGCTGCGAGCGCCCCGTCCGCAGCGGCGACCCGCGCGCTGAGTATCGACGCGACCGCCGCCGGCACGCCGTTCCCCCATTTCTGGGAGCACATGTTCGGCTCCGGCCGGGCGGTCCTTGCGTTGCGGGCGAATTATCAGCACGACCTCGCCATGATGAAGGCCTCGACCGGCATTCGCTACGTGCGATTCCATGGACTGCTTGACGATCATGTAGGACTTGCGGATGGACGCCCGGCACTGTTTTATGACCGGCAAGCTACGCTGCCTCCCGGTAAAAAGGCGCGTTCGCCTTACAATTTCTCCTACGTCGACCAGATCATGGACGCGCTGCTCGCTCATAGGGTGCGCCCCTATGTCGAATTGGATTTCATGCCGACGGCATTGGCGAGCCATCCGAAGATGGTACAGGGATTTTGGTATCACCCAAATGTTTCCCCGCCGCGCAGCTACGCCGCATGGGACCGGATGATCAAGGCGTTGGCACGCCATTTCATCGCCCAATATGGGATCACCGAGGTCTCGAAGTGGTATTTCGAGGTGTGGAATGAGCCGAATCTAAGCTTCTGGGGGGGCGTACCCAAACAGAAGACATACTTCAAACTCTACGATCAGACGGCGCGAGCTCTGAAGAGCGTCAGTGCGCGCTTGCGCGTCGGGGGTCCGGCGACCGCCCAGGCCGCATGGGTCAGTGCCTTTCTGCGCCACGTGAAGCGCAAGCATGTGCCGATCGACTTCGTCAGCACTCACGTCTACGCGAACGATACACCACAGAACGTGTTCGGAACGCCGGGAAAAATTTCCCGCCACACCATGGTCTGCCGAGCGGTGCGCAAGGTGCATGGGGAAATCGCTCGCTCGCCGTATCCGCACCTGCCGCTCATTCTCTCGGAATTCAATGCCAGCTACAGCAACGAGCCCGACGTCACCGATACGCCCTACATGGGACCGTGGATCGCAAGCACCATTCGCCAGTGCGCGGGTCTGCTGCACGCGATGAGCTACTGGACGTTCTCCGATGTATTCGAGGAGGGCGGAGTGATTCGCAAGCCCTTCTACGGTGGCTTTGGCCTGATCGCGGAAGATGACATCCCCAAGCCTGCGTTCAATGCCTTTGCGTTGCTGCACAAGCTCGGTCACACCCGCCTCGAGCCACAGGTCAAATCCGCGCTCGTCACGCGAACCCGCGATGGCTCGCTCGTCGTGGCGCTCTGGAATTACGCACCGGCAGACGGCTCCGGCCCGCACTACACCCCGCCGCCCGGGCACCGCTCCGACCGTGTCTTCGCGGTCACGGTGGACCATTTCCCGCCCGGTGCGCGCGGGCTGCTGTGGCGGGTCGATGATCGACACAGCAACGTCCTGAGGCTGTTCGATGCGATGGGTCGTCCATCCTGGCCGACGCCGCAACAAATCGCCGCGTTGCGCAAAGCGGGACAGCTCGCCGCCCCGCAGCGGGTGCACCTGACTGGTGGGCGCATCGAAGTGCGCGTGCCGCAGCACGGACTGGCGCTGTTGCTGCTGCGCCGAGGCTGAGCGCTCAGCGCACTTCGGGCTGCGCGCGCTCGAGCGCGCGCAGATCGCTGCCGCGCGTCTCCTTCCCGTAGCGTGCGACCAGACCGATGGCGAGCAGCACCGGAAGGGCGATGACCGCGGCCGAGACGCGCAGCGCTGGGACCAGCGCGAGTACGCCGAGTCCCTGACAGATCAACCCGCCCGCCTTGCTGCAGCCGGCGACCCAGCCGGTGGCGCGGCCGCGCACGCGCAGCGGGTAGCTCTCGGCGCAGTACGGCAGGAGAATGGAAATGACCCCAGTTGAACCGATGAGCAGCAGCGCCGGGGCGAGCAGCGGATTGTCAATGATCGGCAGGCTGCTGTGCGTAGGCACCAGCGCCAATACGCCGGCCGCCGTGACTGCGCTCATGATCAGCAGCGCCCCCTTGGTACTCCAGCGTGAGTAGAGGACGGCCGCGACCGCCACCACTGGGGCGGCAAGCACGGAGGAGCGCGCAATGAGTGCTGCGGCGAGCCCCACGCTGCGACCCCCGGCCATCAGCGCGCTCGGCAACCACAGTAGCAAGCCGAAATTGACGAAACCCCAGGAGAGTCCGGCAACCGTCAGCGCCACCGTGGTGCCAAGGAAACGCCGGTCGGTCGGCGGCAGTTGGGAGTGATCGACGCGGGCCTCCTCGTCCCAGGCCTCGGTGCGCGTGACCACCACGCAGCCGAAACGCTCAAGCGTCGCGCGGGCTTCCTCTGGCCGGCCGATGTGGACCAGGAAACGCGCCGACTCGGGTATCAGCGGGGCGAGGGCGATCAGCAGCAGACCCGAGGGCAGGTTGAGAAACCACATGATCCGCCAGCCAAACTGCGGCTGCAGCAGCGCGGAGAACCCGGAGGCGGCGAAGTATCCGCCGAGAGCCCCGATGCCCCCGACGACCACCAGGCTCCAGCCGCGGTGCCGAGTCGGCATGATTTCCGCGAGCAGTGCATAGGCGACCGGCAACAGGCCGCCGGCGGATGCGCCCATCAGAAAGCACATGAGGACATTCCAGCGAAATGACGGCATGGCGCCGCAGATGGACGTGCCGATGAAGATCACGGCGGCGAGCAGGAGAGTCGCGCGCCGCCCATAGCGATCCGCGAGTGCGCCCCAGAGAAATGAGCCGAACGTGGCACCCGTCAACGCGGCGAACGGCAACACCGCGACCCCCGCGGCGCTCAGACCGTACTCGGCACGCATGCCCGGAACCACGAAGCCCAGGGTACTGACCTTCATGATATCGACCACGAGCGCCGCCGCGAGTGCACCTCCAGCCGCCCAGTGCCACACGGTGAGTGACGCATCTTCGGGTGCGGCGATGCGGGTGTGCAGCGCCGAGGCCTGAGGGTCGGCCTGTTTGGGTAGCAGTCCGTAGGCGGCTGCCGCGGCGCCCGCCAGAATGCAGACCATCCCAATGAGCATCGGGGTGCCCATCGGCATGCCTGCCATGCGGTAACCCATGGCGCGCGCCATCAGGAAAGCCGGTAGATGCATCAGTACGCCGGCCACGACGGACAGACTGCCCAACCAGAAGGCCATCGGACTGCGCCGATCGGTGAACGTGAAGCCCGCGCTCAACCGAATGTCCTCGCCGACGCGGCGGCTAAAGGGTCCCAGGACACTGTATCAACACGCGGCATGGAAGCCCTGGGGTACCCTCAGCGCAACACGATCAGCAGATCCTTAGGATCGACCTGTTGGCCGGGTTTGACGAGAACCTCGGCGACCTCCCCGTCCGTCTCGGCCCGGACCTGCGTTTCCATCTTCATCGCCTCGAGGCTCACCAGCACGTCGCCGCGGGTCACCTTGCGCCCCACGATGGCCGCAATCGTCGCCACGGTGCCCGGCATGGGCGCACCCACCTGTTTCACATCGCCCGGGACGGCCTTGCGCTGCGGCGGCCGTTTGGCGACCTGGCTGCGATCCGTGACGCGCAGCGTCCGCGGCTGCCCGTTCAACTCCATGAATACCGTGCGGGTGCCGTCCTCGTGCACTTCGCTGCAGGCCACATAGCGCACGAACAGTCGCTTGCCGCGCTCGAGGTCGATGCTGATCTCCTCGCCCGGCTCCATGCCGTAGAAAAACACCGAGGTCGGCAGCATGCCGACATCACCGTAGCGAGAGCGTTCCGCGGCGTAATCGAGCCAAACCTTCGGGTACATCAAGTACGAAGCGAGGTCATCGTCGCTGATGGCTCGCGGCGTAGCCTTCTGGATCCTGACGCGTTCGGCCTCCAGATCGACTGGTGGCATCGAGGCGCCCGGCCGCTGTGCAAGCGGCGCGGCACCCTTGAGCACCTTGTGCTGCAGTGCGGCAGGAAAGCCCCCGTACGGTTGACCGAGGTCCCCATGGAAGAAACTCACCACCGACTCCGGGAACGGCACGTCGACGCTCGGGTCGAGTACCTGTTCGCGCGTCAGACCGCTGGTGACCATCAGCAGCGCCATATCGCCCACGACTTTCGAGCTCGGGGTGACCTTGACGATGTCGCCAAATAACTGGTTCACGTCCGCATAAGCCTGGGCGACTTGCGGCCAGTGCGCACCGTCGATGCCGAGCGCGCGCGCCTGTTCACGCAGGTTGGTGAACTGTCCGCCGGGCATGCCGTGCACGTAGACCTCGGAGGCGCCGGCGCGGATATCGCTTTCGAACGCACAGTACAGACGCCGGACCTGCTCCCAATACGAGGAGAGCATGCGCAGGTTCCCCGGTTCGATCCCTGGGTCGCGCGGACCGTGCCGCAGCGCCTCGACGATCGAGCCGAGGTTCGGTTGCGAGGTGAGCCCGCTCATCGCGTCGATGGCGCCATCGACGGCGTCCGCACCGGCCTCCACCGCCGCCAGCACGCTCGCCGCTGCGATGCCGCTGGTGTCGTGGGTGTGGAAATGCACCGGCAGGCCGGTCTCCTCCTTCAACGCCTTGACGAGGGTAAACGCCGCGCGCGGCCGGCACAATCCCGCCATGTCCTTGATGCCGAGCACGTGCGCCCCGGCGGCTTTCAGATCCCGCGCGAGGCGCAGGTAGTAATCGAGCGTGTACTTCTTCTCGTGCGGGTCGCTGAGATTGCCCGTATAGCAGATCGCGGTTTCGCACAGCCGGCCGCTCTCGAGTACCGCGTCGATGGCCACGCGCATGTTCTCGACCCAGTTGAGCGAATCGAAGATGCGAAACACGTCGATGCCGCGCTCGGCGGCCTGCTTCACGAAGAAGCGCACCACGTTGTCCGGATAATTGGTGTAGCCGACCGCGTTGGCCGAACGCAGCAGCATCTGTAGCAGCAGATTCGGCATCCGCTCGCGCAGCACCGCCAGTCGCTGCCAAGGATCTTCGCGCAGAAAGCGCATCGCCACGTCGAAGGTCGCTCCACCCCAACATTCCACCGAGAACAGCTGCGGCGTAAGACTGGCGTAGTAGGGCGCGATCGCGGCCATGTCAAAGGTGCGCATGCGCGTGGCGAGCAGCGACTGGTGCGCATCGCGCATCGTCGTGTCAGTGAGCAGCACGCGCTGCTCGGCGAGCATCCAGCGAGCGAAACTCTCCGGGCCGAGCTCGTCGAGTTTCTGCTTGGTGCCGGCCGGTGCCGTGGCCGGCGGCACCGGCGGCAGCTTCGGCTGCTCGATCCGCTCCGGGCGTGGCCGGGCGCGAGTCTCGGCATTGCCGTTGACGATCGTTTCGGCGATGTGGGTGAGGATGCGGCTCGCACGATCGCGCTTGCGCGGCCAGTGAAAGAGCTCCGGCGTCTCGTCGATGAATTTGGTGGTGTAGGAACCGTCGGCGAAGCGCCGGTGGCTGATGACCTGATCAAGGAACCGCAGGTTTGTCACCACCCCGCGGATGCGAAACTCCCACAGGGCGCGGTGCATGCGCGCGATCGCCTCCTCAGGAGTCGAGGCCCAGGCGGTGACCTTCACCAGGAGCGAATCGTACGAACGGGTGATGATCGCACCGGTGTAGGCGGTGCCCGCATCGAGCCGGATGCCGAATCCGGCGGGGCTGCGGTAGGCGCTGATCTTGCCGTAATCTGGGATGAAGTTGTTCTCCGGATCCTCGGTCGTCACCCGGCACTGCAGCGCGTGCGCCTGGATACGGATGTCCTGCTGCGCCGGCACGCCGCTCTCGCTCGTACCGATGCGCGCCCCTTCGGCGATGCGGATCTGCGCCTTGACCAGATCGATTCCGGTGGCGCATTCGGTCACGGTGTGCTCGACCTGGATGCGCGGATTGACCTCGATGAAGTAGAACTTGCCGCTCTCGGCATCCTGGAGGAACTCCACGGTGCCGGCGTTGCGGTATCGGGCGGCGCGGCCGATGGTGAGCGCCGCCTGACAGATCTCCTCGCGCTGCGCCGCAGTCAGAAACATCGCCGGGGCGCGCTCGACGACCTTCTGGTTGCGCCGCTGCACCGTGCAGTCGCGTTCGAACAGGTGCACGAGGCCCCCGTGGGCGTCGCCGAGGATCTGCACCTCGACGTGTCGCGCCCGACGCACCAGCTTCTCCAGATACACCTCGTCGTTGCCGAATGCGGCCTTCGCTTCCCGCCGCGCGAGCGGCAGCAGTTCCTGAAGCTGTTGATCGCTCTCAATCACCCGCATGCCGCGGCCGCCGCCGCCCCAGCTGGCCTTGAGCATGACCGGATAGCCGATCTGCTGCGCGAGGCGCATGCATTCGGGCAGTGCCTCGGGCAGCGGCGCGGTGGCTGGCATGACCGCGACACCTGCCTGCTCGGCGAGATTGCGCGCGGAGACCTTGTTGCCGAGCAGGCGCATCGTTTCGGGCTGTGGGCCGACGAACACGATGCCCTCGCGGGCGCAGCCCGCCGCGAACTCCGGGTTCTCCGCAAGGAACCCGTAACCCGGATGCACGGCATCGACGCGTGCCTCGCGGGCCACGCGCAAGATGTCCTCGATGTCCAGATACGCCTCGATCGGGCCCTTGCCCTGACCGACGAGGTAGGCCTCGTCGGCCTTGGTGCGGTGCAGCGAGAAGCGGTCCTCGCGCGAATAAATCGCCACGGTCCGCAGTCCGAGCTCGTTCGCGGCCCGCATCACGCGAATGGCAATTTCGCCCCGATTGGCGATGAGAATGCTGCGAATTCTGTGTGGCATGCGTTCGTTCACCGGTAAAATCCGTCCTGATCATAACGGCTACAGACGCCGTGCGCGCGGGGTACTCGTTCTATATGTATGCCATTGCGATTCATGGGGGCGCCGGAGCGCTGCCCGCACACGGACTGTCGATCGAGCGGCAGCGGATCTACCACGACGGGCTCGCCGCGGCGCTCGATTGCGGCTATGCCGTGCTCGAGCGGGGTGGCTCGAGTCTCGAGGCCGTCACGGCTGCAGTGCGCACTCTGGAGGACGATCCGCTGTTCAACTCGGCCCGCGGTGCGGCGCTCACCCGCGAGGGCGGCGCGGAGCTCGACGCGGCGCTGATGGATGGGCGCACCCTGCGCGCCGGGGCGGTGGCCACGGTGAGGCACGTGAAGAATCCGATCGAGCTGGCGCGCCGCGTGATGGAAAAATCCCGTCACGTGCTGCTGGTTGGCGCGGGCGCCGAGGAATTCGCGCTCGAGGAGGGCCTCGAGCTCGTGCCAAACGCTTATTTTCGCACCATCGAGCGCCAGGCGGAACTCGAGCACCTGCGCGGCGGGCGCAGCGTTTCGGAGCTGATGCCCTCACCCCAGGGCACGGTCGGCGCCGTGGCGCGCGATGCGGCCGGCCATCTCGCCGCGGCGACCTCGACTGGTGGCATGGCCAACAAGCGCCCCGGGCGGGTCGGGGACTCGCCCATCATCGGCGCCGGCACGTACGCGAAGGACGGCGTATGCGCGGTTTCTGCGACCGGGCACGGGGAGTATTTCATGCGCTTAGTCGCCGCCCACCACATCGCAGCGTCGGTGGAGTATCGGGGCATCGATCTGGCCGCGGCAGTGCGTGAGACTCTGCACGAGCGGTTGCGTGACCTGGGCGGCACCGGCGGCATCATCGCGGTGGATGGCGAGGGGCGGATCTGCCTCGATTTCAGCACCGAGGGGATGTTCCGCGCCGCCCGCGACTCAGCCGGGCTGCGCGTGGTCGCGAGCGGCGCGGAGCACTGACCCGGCAGTCCCACGTAGCCCAGAGCCCCCGGCGGCGGTGGCCCGAAGGGCCGCTGCCGCCGGGGGCGGTGCGTGGGTCATACCCTTAGAGTGCGTCGTGTCCGCTGTGACGGATCGCGGCGGCAGTCTCCGCGGCCAACAGCCGCATCCCCTGGATCCGTGCGAGCTGGTGCGCATCGCCGCCCTCGGCGGCGCCGTGCAGCAGCTCGGCCCAGAGTTCCGGGGTGTTCAGCCAGCGCGGGCGCAGCCATGTCCACAAGCGCCGGCCCAACTGATGAGCGCCGAGCACGCTGCGCGCGGCGATCCACTCGGCACACAGCGGGTGCATGCCGAGCACCAGGCGCGCCTGGACGGCGTGGCGGCGGGCGAGCGACCATGCGTAGACGAACACCAGTTCCGTGGCCGAGACGGCTTGCGTCACGGTGAACACGCGCTCATAGGCCGACTCCGGCGGCGGGTCATTGATCTGGCCTGCAAGGTCAAGGTTCTGCCAGCGATGCGGATCGGCGAAACCCGCATCGAATAACAGATACGGGTACGCGGCCGCGCGCCGCCGGGCCGGCCCATCGAGCGCGAGCCATCCCTCGGCGATCTGCTGCGCGGCGCGGTGCGGGCTGCCCGCGCGTGCCTGCTCGGCGAGCACCTGGAAGCAGAACTCGTTCAGTTCGGGCAGTGCCTCGATCACTTCCCGCGGCGGTCCTGAAACCCATGGACCATGCCCATCGCGGGTATCCCATTCGTGGTCAGACATCACGCATCCTCCGTGTGACCTTCGTGTGACCCTCGTCCCCGCACCGATGGTAGCGCTGCCGCGACCGGCTGCACTCCTGCATTTGCATTAAATTTCGAAGATTCGCGCCATTGCGCCCGGCGCGCAAAGGCCGACAATGGTGCTCTGGGGGGCATGCACGGCACGGTTCGACCGGGAAGGAAGCGCCATGCGTATCGTCGAGGATCGCTACGAGGGGGAGCTCGAGAACTTCCATCTGGCGCTGCGTTTCGTGCGCTACGAGGCGCGCACCCGCACCATCCGCACCTTCACGGGGCTCACCGATCACCGCATCCGCAAGCTCTGGCAGCGGTATTGCGGTGGGGCGCGCGAATTACCTCGCCATCGCGGCAAGTCGCCGCAGCAGGCCGGCTTCTTCACCCGCTCGCGGCGTGTACGCCTGGAGGCCTCGCTGCTCGCCGCGGCGTACTGCGCCTGCGGCCTGGCCCGCGAGGAGCCCGCCGCACGGCGGACCCGAACCGCCGCCGGGGGGCTGCGGGTCGGAACGCTGCTCTGCGACATCTACGACTACTACTGCACGCTGGTGCCGGAGCCGGCCATCTCCTTCGAGCACGCGGTATTCCTCGCCGAGTGTCTGCGCGGGGGCGAGCAGCTCACCGTGCGCCGCTGCGTCAAGTGCCACGGTCTGATGGTGCTTGAACGCTTCCCGATTCGCCGCCGCTGGTGCGATCATTGTCTTCCCCCCAAAGCAGCCCGCACCTCGCGCGGCGCCTGAGCGCATCTCAGCTTCGTCATGAATCCCGTTCGCCCGAATTTCTTCGCCGGCACTTATATCGACCGTCGTACCGAGGAGCGCGAGGAGGCTGATTGGCTGCAGCGCGCCCTGGCCGATCCGCACTGCCAGTTCCTGCTTGCGCGCGGCACACGTCAGCTCGTGCACGCTGCGCCGCAGCCGCACGTCGCGTTCGTCTCCGGCCGCCACCCGGCGGTGGCAGCGGCCGAGCCGGAGCGCTTCGTGTTGCTCGGCTGGTTTCGCGAGCGCCGCTGCGTGCTGCTGTCCCTCGCCCCTGAATGGCCGGACGCGGAGTGGCCCGAGGGCAGTGCGTTCGAGGAGCTGCGCCCGTTGTCCCCGCAGCTCGATGCCGAGGAGGCGGGCCTGCTCGCCTATGCCCGCGCGCTCGCGCTCTGGCGGGGCCGCCGGCGCCACTGCGGTGTATGCGGCGGGCCGACGGTGCCGGCCCGTGCCGGCCACAGCCTGGTCTGCGCCGATGCGGCGTGCGCCGAGGAATATTTTCCGCGCATCGATCCGGCGATCATCGTGCTCGTGACCGACGGTGAGCGGGCGCTGCTCGGGCGCCAGTCGAGTTGGCCGACCGGCCGGTACTCGACCATCGCCGGCTTCGTTGAGCCGGGCGAGAGCCTCGAGGATGCCGTGCGGCGCGAAGTGATGGAGGAGACCGGCATCCACGTGCTGGGTTGCCGGTACGATTCCTCCCAGCCCTGGCCGTTCCCCGCATCGCTGATGCTGGGATTCCAGGCGATTGGTGCTCCGGGGGCCGTACAGGTCGGCCGGGAACTCGAGGATGCGCTCTGGTTCTCCCGCGCCGAGGTGCAAAGCGGGGCGATCACGCTGCCGCCATCGCACTCCATTTCCCGCCGGTTGATCGAGACCTGGCTCGGAGCGCCGCTCTAGTGTGCCTGCTGGTCCTGGCGTGGAACGTCCATCCGCGCTATCGCCTGATCGTCGCGGCCAACCGCGACGAATACCATGACCGGCCCGCCACCGCGCTTGCGCCCTGGGTGGATGCGGGCGACGTGCTCGCGGGCCGGGATCTGCGCGCCGGCGGCACCTGGCTCGGCGTCGATCGGCGCCGCCGCTTCGGCGTGCTGACCAACTACCGCGAGCAGCCAGGCGCGTCGTCCGCTGCGCCCTCGCGCGGCGCGCTGATTCCCGGCTACCTGCTCGGGGCGCAGGACCCGGCGGACTACCTGCGCGCGCTGAAGCCGCAGGCGGACCGCTACGGTGGGTTCAACCTGCTGCTCGCCGACAGCGACGCCCTCTGGTACGCCTCGAACCGCACCACGCCGTTCGAGCAGCGCTTGGCGCCGGGTATCTATGGGCTCTCGAATCACCGCCTCGATACGCCCTGGCCCAAACTCACCCGGGTACGGGGCGCTTTCGAGCAGTGGCTCACCGCGGCGACGCCGGCCGATGCGCCGGCCGGACTGCTGGCGCTGCTCGATGACCGCCGCCCGGCCGGTTCGTGCGAGTACCCGAGCGGCTCGCGGGAGCGAGCACTGGCCGCTCCGTTCGTCGAACACCCGCAGTTCGGGACGCGTTGCTCCACGGTGCTTCTGCTCGAGGCCGACGGGGCGCTGTGGATGCGCGAGCAAGGCTTCGACCGGCATGGCCGGCCCACCGCGCAGCGCGATTACCGCCTGGGTGCGCAGGCGTGGTGCTGAGCGCGGGCGGGAACCGGGTGCCGTGAAACGCAGTCAGCTCAGATTACAATGATGCGTTTATGGCCCGTCGGTCGGAGTTTCAACGCTAGATGGCGAGTCGCAATCGGTTCCGCGGGGCTCGGTGGGCGCGAGTCTCGTTCGTGCTGTTGCTGCTCGCCACCGTCGCGCATGCCGGCATAGCGCTGACGCTCCATGGCGTGCGCGGCAAGCTGCGCGCCAACGTGCTCGCCTACCTCAGCTTCGAGCGCTACAAGGACAGCAAGCACCTGGATGCGGCGATGATCGAGCGGCTCGAGAACCGGGTGCAGAGCGAGGTGGACTCGGCGCTCGAGCCCTACGGGTACTTCGAGCCCACCGTGCATCCGACAGTCCAACGCATCGGGCCCGATCGCTGGCGTGTGGTCCTGCAGATCGATCCCGGCCCACCGGTGCTGCTGCAGGCGGTGCAGGTCAAGGTGACCGGCGCGGGTGCGGCCGACCCGCGCTTCACCCGCATTACGGACCACGTGCCGCTGCAGCGTGGCCAGCGCTTGGACGAGGCGGCCTACGAGCGTCTCAAGGGCGAGCTGCTGCAAACGGCCGCGACCTACGGGTATCTCGATGCGCGCCTCACCCGCCACCAGATCCGTGTCGATCCCGGGCAGCGCCGTGCCAGCGTCTTTCTCACACTCGCCACGGGTGTGCGCTACCGATTCGGTCCGACGCAAATCGAGCAGCATGCGCTCACCGACGCCCTGGTCCGGCGCTACCTGCGCTATCGGCACGGGCAACCGTTCGATCTGACGCAGCTGCTGCGCACTCAGTTCGTGCTCGATGACACCGGCTACTTCTCCGATCTGGAGGTGGTGCCCGGCAAGCCCGACAGAGCCCGGCACATCGTCCCGGTGCACATCCGCGCCAACTCGAGCCGGCGCGACGTCTATTCCTTCGCCGCCGGTTACGCCACGGACACCGGCGCGCGCGGCATCGTCAGCTGGCAGGATCGACGAGTGAACCGCGAGGGCGATCGGATGAGCGTCGATCTGGAGGCCGCACAGCTGACCAAATACAGCCTGCAGAGCCGTTACATCATTCCGATCGGCGACCCGGCCACCGAGAACCTCACGTTCATCGCGAGCGTCGAGCAGCGCCAGCTCGCGGCGGTCGATGCGCGCACCATGACGCTCGGGGTGCACCTCACCCGAGTCACGGGCCGCTGGCAGACGGTGTGGTTCCTCGATGCGATGCACGCCACCGGGTCGGTGAGCGGCCCGATCTGCCCCGGCGGCGTCCTCAATGCCGCCGCCACCCAGTGTGAGCTCGCCGGGGTGAGCGTCGCTGCGCCCAGCGCCGTGGCCAGCGTGGTGGGCAACATGCTCGTGCCGGGCGTCGAAATCACCTCGGTGCCGAGCGGCTACTTCGGTGAGCCGATCTTCGAGCACGGGGTGTCGATCGAGTTGCGCGGCTCGCATGGCGCACTCGGCTCGCGGGCGGACTTTCTGCAGTTGCGCGTGCAGCTCGAGCGGGTGTTCAACTTCGCACCGCGCTGGCATCTGCTGCTACGCGATGAGTTCGGCGCGACGGCCGCCTCGCATTTCGACAATGTGCCACCGGTACTGCGCTTCTTCGCCGGCGGCGAGGGCAGCGTGCGCGGCTTCGAGTACAACTCGCTCTCCCCGACCCAGATTTTCTATGCGACGGGCGCCTACCAGGTGAACAACACCACCTACAGCTGTTATAGCGGTGCGGCAGCCCCGCAGAACGTGCCGAACCCGCGGCTGTGCCCCCTGCAGCCGGTTCAGGCGGGCGGCAAGGACCTGATCAGCGGCTCGGTGGAGATTGATCGCAATCTGCCGCACAACTTCGGCGTGGCGGCGTTCTTCGACTACGGCAACGTGTTCAACAGCTTCCATATTCCGCACCTCTTGCAGTACGGCGCCGGGATCGGGTTTCGCGTGCGCCTGCCGGTGATGACGCTCGGCGTCGACGTCGGCGAGCCGCTCTCCGCGCCGGGCAGCCCGCGCCTGTACATCAACTTCTCGCCGCGGCTATGAGGAACGCTGAGCGATGCGCCGGGTTCTGATCTGGGGCGGGGTGCTGATCGGTCTGGTCGCGGTTCTGCTCGCCGCGGCAGCCTACGCCCTGTTCTACACCCAGGGCGCTCTGCGCCTCGTAGTGGCGCACCTGCCGGCACGCTTCGGCTCCGCGGAGGTGCGCATCGAACAGGTGAGCGGCACGCTCGCCACGGGTGTGCGCGCTAAGCGCGTGGTGATCAATCAGCGGCACGTCTATCTGCGCTTCGATGACGTGTACACGCGAGTGCACCTCTCGGCACTCTCCTGGCGCACTCTGGTCAGTCCCGAGACACGCATCCGTACGGCATACATCCGGATCAAACCCGTGCGGCCGCTGCCGGTCGTGCGGCCTAGGTTCCTGCCCTGGGGAGTGAAAATCCGCGTGACGCACGCGCAGGTCGGCGCCGTGCGGCTGGTGCTGGAGAACGGCCGGCACCTCGAGGGCACTGCGCTGCGCGGCGCGGTGCAGATCGGCTACCGGGACCTGCACGTGACGGGTTTCCGGCTGCGCATGGGGCAGGCCCGATACCGACTCGCCGCAGCGCTGCGGGCCGCCCGACCGCTGCAGCTCACCGTGGGCGGGGAATTCACCTGGAGCCCGCCGCGCCAGCCGCGTTGGCGAGGTCAACTGGCGCTGCACGGGAACATCGCGGCCATGACCCTCGAGGCGCACCTGAGCGCGCCATTCTCCGCGGCGCTGCACGGGACGCTGCGCGAGCAGCGCGGCCGCTGGAGCACGCAGAGCGAACTGGACCTCCGCGGGCTCGACCTACGCGCCTGGCATCGCACCGGAGGTTTCGGGCGCATCCGCGCGCAGCTCGCGCTCACCGGTGGCGTGCACGACTTTCGCCTCGGTGGAACCGTAGATCCCAAGGGGCTGCGCGCCGGCACCTTCCACGTGCAGCTCGACGGCCGCTACGGCGCGGGCGTGCTGAGGGCACGCCGTTTCGTGCTGGCGCATCCGGCCACCGGCACGGTGCTGAGCGGCGCCGGACGGGTGCGCTTCGCGGGCGGCCGGCCGGACCTGCAGCTGCACGGCATCTGGCGCCGGCTGCGCTGGCCGCTCAGCGCCGCTGCGCATCTGGACAGCCCCTCGGGCGACTTCTCGCTCACCGGGCGATTGCCCTACGCACTGGCCGCGCACGGCGTCGCGCAGGTGGGCACCGCGGCGCCCGTTCCCGTAACGCTCGGCGCATCCCTGACTGCGAGCGGGTTGGTCATTCAACACGCCACGTTGCACGTGCTCGGCGGGCGGATTGAGGCGCGCGGCGCGCTCGCCTGGAGGCCCGTGAAGCGCTGGAGCGTGCACCTCACCGGCCGCGGCGTCGATCCGGGTCAGCTGCGCTCGGCGCTCAGCGGCCGGATCAACTTCGCGCTCAGCGCCGCCGGCGAAGGTTTCGGTGCCCAAGCGCCGCTGCGCGTGCGGCTTGAGCGGTTGAGTGGTCAGGTGCGCGGTCAACCCGCCAGTGGCAGCGGCGCGGTGAGCCACGCGCATGGCGCGTGGACGTTCCAGCGGCTGCGCCTGGATCTGGGCCGCACACGCCTCGCCGTCGCCGGCCGGATGGCGCGGCACATGCACCTGCGCTTTGCACTGCGTGGGGATCTGCGCCTGATCTCGAGCGCCGATCGCGGCACCCTCACCGCGCACGGCTCGATCGACGGGTCGCGCCGCGCGCCGCGCGTGAACGCCTGGCTGGAGGGGTCGGATCTGCACGTCGGGGCCAACTCGCTGGCCGCCCTGCGGGCGCGCATCGACTTCGATCCGCGCCCGCAGCAGCGCTCGCAGATCCGCGTACAGCTGCGCGAGCTGCGCTCACGCTATCACCTGCTGCGCAGTCTCGAGTTCGATCTGACCGGGCCGGCATCGGCGCTGCGCGCGACGCTCGAGGTGAACGCTCCGGGACTGCACGCCGCGGCGCGGGCGTCCGGTCGCTTCGCCGACGGTGTTTTCAACGGCGAGGTCACCTCCTTCAACGTGACTGGCCCGCAGTCGTTGCACCTGCATCTGCGTGACCCGGCGCAGCTGACGCTCTCACGGGCGCGCCGCACGCTCGGGGCGCTGTGTCTGGATGGAACGCCGGGCGCGCTGTGCACCGGCGCGACCTGGACCCCGGGGGGCTGGTCGGCCTACGTCAGCGCCAGCAAGCTGCCGCTGGCGACGCTCACGGCCGGCATGACCCCTGCGGTCGAATATCAAGGAACCCTCGGCGCCTCGCTCGAACTCTCCGGTAGCTCAGGGACGCCCGTGCAGGGCACGCTGCGCATGACGCTCTTGAGGGGAGTGCTCTCGCGCAGACTCGTCAGCGGCACGGTCGAGCACACGAGCATCGGTTCCGGGCTGCTCACGGCGATCGCCGGGCCCCGGACGATTCATGCGCGGGCATCCCTGAGGGCCGGGGCCATCGGCACCTTCGAGGCCGAGCTCGAGATCCGCCGCGGGGCAGCCGATTGGCATGCACTGCCGCTCACCGGCAGCCTGCAGGCGCGCACCGCACGCTTGAATCTGGTCTCGCTGTACCTGCCGGGCGTCGATGCGGTCTCCGGCGTGCTGCTCGCGCATGCCACGATCGGTGGAACGCTCGGGGACCCCCGTCTGCACGGCGCCGTGAAGATCGTCGACGCTTCGGCCGACCTGTACCGCACCAACCTGCAGATGCGCAAGCTCTCCCTCACGGCGCAATTGGTGCAGAGCGGGCTGAGCTTCGTCGGCTCGGCGCAGGTCGGCAAGGGGACGCTGCAGGCCACCGGCACGATGGGCTGGCGTGGGGCGGCCGCGCACGGCGAGGTGCATCTGCGCGGCACCGATCTGCGTGTGGTCGATCTGCCCGAGGCACGCATCGACGCCTCCCCGCAGCTCGACTTTCGCCTGGTCGACCATCGCATCAATGTCACCGGTAAAGTGCTCATCACGCATGCACGCATTGCCCCGCGCAACTTCAGCGGCGCGGTGCGCACCTCGTCCGACCAGGTGATCGTGGGCGCAGAGTCCTTGAGCGCTGCGCACCGCTACCACGTGCTGAGCGTGATCACCTTCGATCTCGGCAACGATGTGGACATCCAGACCATGGGCCTGACCGGAGAGCTGAGCGGCCAGATCACCGTGCACAGCGGGTTCGGTCAGGGCACGACCGCTACGGGCGAGCTGTTCGTGCGCAAGGGGCAATATTCGGCCTACGCGCGCCGCCTGGCGATCCAGACCGGACGGCTGTTCTTTCGCGGCGGTCCGCTCGACAACCCCGGCATCGAGATTCGCGCCGTGCGGCGCTATCCAGACGTCACCGCGGGCATCAACGTCAGCGGTACGCTGAAGCAGCCGCAAGTCTCGTTCTTCTCCAACCCGGCCCTCTCACAGTCGCAGATCATGTCGCTGATCCTCTCCGGCGGCGGCGGCTCGCTGCAGGCGCTGCAGACGACCACCGGGGTGCAAAACCGCCAGAGCACGGCCGCCAACGAGCTGCTGGCGCAGGGCGGGGCCATCCTGGCGCAACAGCTCGGCTCGCGCATCGGTCTGCCGGACGTGAGTCTGCAGACCGACATGAACAATCAGACCTCGATCGTGCTCGGCAAGTACCTCTCGCCCCGCCTGTACGTGAGCTACGGCGTGGGACTGACCGAGCAGCTGAGCGCCGTGCGCCTGCGCTATAGCATCGGCAAGCACTGGACGGTCCGGCTCGAGGCCGGACAGGGCAAGCTCGTCGGGCAGACCAAGAGCGGCGAACTCGGGGGCGCGGATCTGGTGTTCACCGTGACCAAGTGAGGCTTGACGTGCGTGAATTATTATTCATAATACGCGCAATTTTATGCACATCGGCCGCCCCCATCCGTAATCGCCATGGACGCTCAGCAGCTCGAACGCCGCCAGGCGGTGGTGCGCATTCTGCGCAGCGGGGTGGTGCACCGGCAGGAGGACTTGGTGCGGTTGCTGCGCGAGGAGGGCTACGACGTGACGCAGTCCTCCATCAGCCGCGACTTGCGCGACCTCGGCGTGCTCAAGGCGAGCGGCCGCTACGTGCTGCCGCCGGACGAGGTCTCGCGCACCCACGGTGATTTCGCGATGCTCGCGCAGTTCGTGCGCGGGTTGAAGCGGGCCGGCGCCGCGCTGACGGTACTGCGCACGACCATCGGCGCAGCCCAGAGCGTCGCGGTCGCGATCGATCGGGCTGAGTGGCCCGAGGTGGCCGGCACCCTCTCCGGAGACGACACGATTTTCATCGCCACTGCCGATGGCCGCGCGCAGGATCAGCTGATCGCGCGGCTACAGGCGCTATTTCGGATCTGAACGTATGCCTACAGCCTCGACTTCGGGCGCCGAGCCCATCGTTCTCGCCTATTCCGGCGGCCTCGACACCTCCTTCCTGGTGCCCTGGCTGAAGGAAACCTACCGCCGACCGGTCATCACCGTCACCGTCGACACCGGCGGAATCGATGCGCAGGCGGCGCGCATGCTCGCTGAGCGCGCCCGGGCGCTCGGCGCCATCGAGCATCATCAGGTCGATGCACGCGAGGCGTACTTCGAGCAGGTCCTGCGTTACCTCATCATGGGCAACGTCAAGCGCGGCCAGCTCTATCCGCTGTGCGTCGGTGCCGAACGGGTCATGCAGGCGCAGACCATCGCGCACATGGCGCGCAAGCTCGGCACCCGCATGATTGCGCACGGGTGCACCGCCGCGGGCAACGACCAGGTGCGCTTCGAGGTCGCCATGCGCACGCTGGCCCCCGACCTGGAGGTGCTCGCCCCGGTGCGCGACCACGCGTTCAAGCGCGCCGAGGAGCTCGCGTTCCTCAAGGAGCGCGCCCTACCGGTGCCACCCTTTGGGGCGGCGTACTCGATCAATCGCGGCCTGTGGGGCGTGACCATCGGCGGTCAGGAAACCCTCACCTCGAGCGGCAGCATCCCGGAGGAGGCGTGGGTGCTGACGCGCGAGGCGTTCAGCCGCGCGCGTTCCCCCGAGACCCACACGATCGCCTTCGAGCGCGGCCGCCCGTGCGGTCTCGACGGTGAGCCGCTCGCCCCCGTAGCGCTCATCGAGGCGCTCGAGGCGCTGGCCGCGCCGTTCGGCATCGGTCGCGGGATCCATCTCGGGGACACCATCATCGGCACCAAGGGGCGGGTTGCCTTCGAGGCCCCTGCCGCCGAGGTTCTCCTCAACGCGCACCGCGAACTGGAGAAGCTGGTGCTCACAGCGCGCCAGCAGCGCATCAAGGAGTCGGTGGCGCAGCCGTACGGCGACTGGGTTCACGAAGGTCAGCTGCTCGATCCGGTGTGCCGCGACATCGAGGCGTTGCTCGAGTCCTCGCAGGCGCGCGTCAGTGGCACGGTGCGCATCGCACTGCGCCCGGGCAACCTGTTCATCGAGGGCGTTGAATCCCCGTACTCGCTGATGAGTGCCTCGAAGGGCGTCTACGGGGAGGCGGCCGGTGAGTGGACAGCGCAGGATGCGCTCGGCTTCTCCAAGATCGTGGCGCTCACCGGAGTGTTTCACCGCCGCGCCGGGGAGCACGCCGCGGGCGGTGCGGGAGGTCAGTGACATGAGCAACGGCATGCGCAGCGTCGTCGTCGACAAGATCGCCTCTGTGGCTCAGGCGTGCGGACTTTCGCGCGAAGTGCGCATCGCCGCGGACATCCCCGCCGAGGAGGGCGTGGTGATCGTCGTCGAGGTGCTCACCAACAAGTCCACCTACAACACCCTGGAGCTGACCAGCGGCCGCATGGCCAAGGTGCGCAAGGGCGACATCGTGGTCGGCGCGCTCGGACACCGCAAGGCGCTGTTTGGCTACTCCGGACACATCCCGCCGACGGTCAAGCCGGGCGATGTGATCCAGATGCTCAACATCGGCGGGGTGCTCGGCGCGTGCGACTCGATCAACCCCGACAAGGGGCAGCCGTTCGACTGTCGCGTGCTCGGGGTGGTGCTGCGCTTTCCCTATCTCGGTGAGCGCATCGGTGTGCCGGCGCGCGTCGGTATCCGCCCGCTCGATCAGGCCGCCGCTCTCGATACGCGCGCCGTCCCGGTGGTCGCCCTCGCCGGCACCTGCATGGAGGCCGGTAAGACCGCCGCGGCCTGCGCCATGATCAGCCGCATGCGCCACCGCGGACTCACCGTCGATGCATTCAAGGCCACCGGCGTCTCGCTGCGTCGCGACATCATGGCCATGGAGGATGCCGGCGCGCGCCGCTCGGCGATCTTCACCGATTTCGGCATCGTGACTACCACGCGCCTGAACGGACCGGCATTGACCCGGACCATGCTGACGGAACTGTCCGCCGGCCGGCCCGAAGTCATCGTGTTCGAGCTCGGCGATGGCATCCTCGGCACGTACGGCGTCGATGCCATCCTGGAGTGCCCGGATATCCGCTCCGCGCTCACCGCGGTGGTGCTCTCAGCCAACGATCCGGTCGCCGCCTGGGGCGGGGTGAAGTTGTTGCGCGAGCGCTTCGGGATCGAGCCCTGCGTGGTCACCGGGCCGGCGACCGACAACCAGGTCGGCATCGATCTGATCACCGAGCAGCTGAAGGTGCCGGCGTTCAATGCCATCAGCGATGGTGCCGCGCTCGGCGATCACGTGATGAAGGCGGTGGGACTTGCGGCGGGATCGCCGTCGTGAGCGGAACGATTCCGGCGGTCGTGCTGGGCGGGACCGGGTACGTGGCCGGGGAACTGCTGCGTCTGCTCGCCGTGCATCCGCGCCTGCGCGTCGCGGCCGTCATGTCCGACAGCCAACCCGGTGAGCCGCTCGCAGCGGCCTTCCCGCACCTGGCTTGCGCCTACGATGGCATGCGCTTCGAGTCGCAGGAGCACGTGCGCTCGCTGCTGAGGCGCGAGCCGCTCTGCGCGCTGTTCTGCGCAGCCCCGCACGGCGTGTCGGCGCCGCTGATCGACGCGCTGCTCGAGGCCGCCGCCGCCGCCGGCACCCGGCCGCGCGTCGTCGACATTTCGGCGGACTTCAGGTTCCGCTCGGCCGAGGACTATGCGCAGGTCTACAAACACCCGCATGGTGCGCCCGAGCGCCTCGGGCAATTCACCTGCGCGGTGCCGGAACATCACGCCGAGCTCGCCACCGAGCACGTCGCCCACCCGGGCTGCTTTGCCACCGCGGTGCTGTTGGCGAGCGTGCCGCTGCTCACGCTCGGCTTGGTCTGCCCGCAGCTGTTCGTCGCGGGGATCACCGGCAGCACCGGTTCAGGTCGCAAGCCCACGCCGGGCACGCATCATCCGGTGCGTCACAGCGATCTGTATGCCTACAGTGCGCTCGCCCACCGGCATGCGCCGGAAATCGCCGCGTGTGCCCGCGCCGCGAGCGGTGTGGCGGCCGAGTTTGCCTTCATCCCGCATTCCGGGCCATTTGCTCGAGGCATCCACGTGACCGTACAGGCGAGCCTCGCGCGCCCGTTCGACACCTCCGAGGTGCTCGGCGCGCTGCGTGAGTTCTACGCGCGCGCGCCCTTCGTGCGAGTGCTCGAGGGCGCCCCGCGCATCAAGGACGTGACCGCGAGCAATTATGCCCATCTGGGCGTTGCGAGCGATGGTCGGACGCTCGCGGTCATGTGCGCCATCGACAACCTGACCAAGGGCGCCGCCGGTGGCGCCGTGCAATGGATGAACCGGATGCTGGGCCTGCCCGAGACCGAGGGTCTCACAGCGCCCGCCCCGGGTTGGACCTGAAGCGAGGATTTTCATGACCGCATCGCCGCAGCCGCACGCGACTTCCGCTCCCGCGCCACACGAGTCCGCGCTTGCGCCCGTGTACGCGCAGTATCCATTCGAAGTGGTTCGCGCCGAGGGTGTCTGGCTCATCGGTCCGCGCGGTGAGCGGGTTCTTGATCTCTACGGCGGGCACGCAGTGGCGGCGCTCGGCTACGGTCATGCGCTCTGGAGTGAGGCGCTCGCCGAGCAGGCACGCTCCTGCCAGTTCCAGACCAATGCGCTGCCGATGAGCGTGCGTGAGCACGCCGCGCGACGGCTGCTCGAGTTCGCCGAGCTGCCGTTCGCGAGCGTCTTCATGGTCAACAGCGGCGCGGAGGCCAATGAGAATGCCCTGCGCCTGGCGTTGCGCATGAGCGGGCGGGAGCAGGTGGTTGCGGTCGAGGGCGCGTTTCACGGCCGCACGGCGGCGGCATCGGCCGTCACGTGGGGATCGCAGAGCTGGTATGGCTTTGCGCGCACGCCCTTCGAGGTGAGCTTCCTGCCGCGCGGGGATCTGCGGGCGATCGACGCCCAGGTGAGCGAGCGTACCGCGGCGGTCATCGTCGAGCCGGTGCAGGGGCTCGCCGGGGCGTTTGATCTCGGCGCGCCCTACCTCGCGGCGCTGCGCGCGCGCTGCGATGCGGTGGGCGCTCAGCTGATCTTCGACGAGGTGCAGTGCGGATTCGGTCGAGTCGGCGCACCGTACGCGGCTGGCCTCTACGGCGTGATGCCCGACATGCTCACCACCGCCAAGGCGCTCGGCAACGGGTTCCCGGTCGCTGCTCTGCTGACCTCCGCGCAGGTCTCCGCCACTCTGAAAATCGGTCTGCTCGGCACCACCTATGGGGGAGGGCCGATGGCCTGCGCCGCGGTGCTCGCGACGATCGAAGCGATCGAATCCGAGCGGTTGCTCGAGAACGTGCGGCGCGTGTCGGCGTACATCCGGCGCACCTGCCTCACCGGCCCGGTGAGTGCCGTGCAGGGCGAGGGCTTTCTGCTCGGATTGCGCACCCGCCGGCCCGCCAAGCAGATTCACTCCGAGCTGCTGCGTCGCGGCATCCTCACCGGCACCGCGAGCGATCCGGACGTGGTGCGGTTGCTGCCGCCGTTCACCCTGCAGGAGGCGCACGTCGATCTGCTCAGTCGGGCGCTGACGGATCTCGGCGCATGAGACGCCTGCTCGATTTGGCCGACCTTGAGCGCGAGGAGGTCCTCGCGCTGCTCGCGCTGGCGGGGCGACTTGAGCACCGGGCAGAACCGCAGGCGCTCGCGGGGAAAATTCTCGGCCTGCTGTTTCTGAACCCCTCGCTGCGCACGCTGGCGTCGTTTCAGGCAGGCATGGCGCGCCTCGGCGGCAGCTCCTTCGTCATCACGCCGGGGCAGGGCACCTGGCAGCTCGAGACGCGCACCGGAGCGGTGATGGACGGTGCGGCGGCGGAACACGCGCGCGAAGGTATCCCGGTGCTGGCCTCCTATTGCGATGCGCTCGGGATCCGGGCCTTCGCCTCCGGGCAGGATTTGGCGGCCGATCTGGCCGAGACGACGTTCAACACCCTCGCGGCGCTCACCGAGAAGCCGCTGATCAACCTCGAGTCGGCGGTCAATCATCCCTGCCAGGCGCTGGCGGACTGGAAGACGCTCGATGATCTGGCCGTGGCGCCGACCGGGCGGTTCGTCCTCTCGTGGGCCTATCATCCTCGGCCGCTGCCGTTGGCGGTGCCCGCCGCGGTGCTGCACATGGCGGCGCTGCGCGGTATGGAGGTCGTGGTGCTGCGGCCCGACGGCTTCGCGCTGCCCGAGCCCATCATGGCCAAGGCGCGCCGCGCTGCGGCGCTCGCCGGCGGGTCGGTGCGCGAGAGCGACGATCGGCGCGAGGCGCTCGAGGGTGCTCAAGTGCTCTACGTGAAGGAATGGGCGGCCACGGCGTGTTACGGCGATGTCGCCGAGGATGCGCGCCGGCGCGCCGCGCGCTCCGACTGGTGCGTGCGCGAGGAGTGGTTCGAGACGGCGGCGCCCGAGTGCCGCCTGATGCACTGCTTGCCCGTACGCCGCAACGTAGCGGTCGCCGACGAAGTGCTCGACGGTCCGCGCAGCATCGTGCAGCACGAGGCGTACAATCGCCTCACGGTCCAGATGGCGGTGTTGTACCGCTTGCTGAAGGGGCTGTAACCCAGCCATGTGTTCGTTCGCTTAAGCTCAGGGGCTCCTCACCGCAATGATCATGCAACCCGCCGACCAGGCATTGGCCATCCGTGCACTGAAAAGCGCCGCACCCTACATCCGCATGTACCGCGGCAAGACCTTCGTGGTGAAGGCCGGCGGCGGCGTATTCGGCGATGACGCATCGACTCGTGTGCTCATCGAGCAGATCGCAATCCTGCATTATTTCGGCGTACGCGTCGTGTTCGTGCACGGTGGCGGGCCGCAGGTCACGGAGCTGGCACGCGCCCTCGGGGTGAACTCGCGCATGGTCGAGGGCCGCCGGGTCACCGACCGGGAAGCGATCGACGTCACCGCCATGGTGCTCAACGGCACCATCAACACCGCCATCCTCGCCATGTGTCGGGAACTGAACCTCGAGGCGGTGGGCCTCAGCGGCGTCGATGCCGGCCTGATCCGCGCGCACCGCCGCCCGCCGGTGCGCCTCGCCGCGAGCGGCGAGGTGCTCGACTACGGTTTCGTCGGCGACATCGACGCGGTCGATCCGACCGTGCTCAGCAAGCTGCTCGACAACGGCCTGATGCCGGTGGTCAGTCCGCTGTCGGCCGACGACGAGGGCGTGCTGCTCAATGTCAACGCCGATACGGTGGCCGCGGCGATCGCCGCGGCGCTCCATGCGGAGAAACTGATTCTGTGCACCGGCGCGCCGGGCATTCTCGCGAACCTCGAGGACCCGGGCTCGCTCATTTCCTACACGGACCTCGAGGGTCTCGCCCGCTTGCGCGCGCAGGGCGCGATTGCCGAGGGCATGCTGCCGAAGGCGAAGGCGATCGAGGCGGCGATTCGCGGGGGTGTGCGCCGCGTGCACGTGGTGTCCTATCAGGCGCCCGAAGGCATCCTCGGGGAGGTCTTCACCAACGAGGGGACCGGGACGCTGATCGTCGAGGACATCGATGCGCTGACCCCGGCGGAACAGAGCAGCGCAGGGGCGTAGGCATGAGCCGGCTGTGGGACAAGGGCGCGCCGCTCGATGAGCGCGTGCTGCGCTACACCGCCGGGGAGGACTACGCACTCGATGAGCGTCTGGTGGCCTATGACGTGCGCGCCTCGATTGCGCACGCCGAGATGCTCGGCGCGCAGGGACTGCTCGCGGCGGATGATCTGAGCGCGATCCGCGCTGCACTCAGTGCGCTCGGCGAGGAACACGCGCAGGGGTTGTGGCACATCGAGTTGGCCGATGAGGATGGTCAGACCGCGCTGGAGCGCCGTCTGACCGAGCGCATCGGGCCGGCCGGCGGCCGGGTGCATCTCGGGCGCTCGCGCAACGATCAGGTGTTGACCGCGCTCAGACTCTATCTGCGCGATGCGGTGGAGCGGCTGTACGAGCTCGCCGTCGCGCTCGCCGAGAGCCTCGAGTGTCTCGGTGCGCGCGAGCAGGCGACCGCACTGCCCGGCTACACGCACATGCAGCAGGCCATGCCGAGCTCGGTGTCGTTGTGGGCCGGCGGGTTTGCCGCCGAGATCCGCGATGACGCCGAGGCGCTACGCCACGTGCACCGCCGCCTCGCCAAGAGCCCGCTGGGCTCGGCGGCCGGCTACGGAACCCCGGGATTGCCACTCGATCGCAACGCCACGCGTGCCGCGCTCGGCTTTGCGCAGGTGCACGAGCCGGTCACGGCCGTGCAGCTCTCGCGCGGCAAGGCCGAGGCGGAGCTGCTCTTTCATCTGTGCCTGTTGATGCAGGACCTCGGGCGCCTGGCCGCCGACGTGCTGCTCTTTTATACGCAGGAGTTTGCGTTCATCGAGTTGCCCGAGGCATTCACCACGGGCTCCTCGATCATGCCGCAGAAGCGCAACCCCGACGTGTTCGAGCTGATTCGCGGTCGCTCCGCCACCGCCCAGGCCTGCCTCACCGAGGCGCTGGCGATCTGCGCGAAGTTGCCCTCCGGTTACCAGCGCGACCTGCAGCTGTTGAAGTTTCCGCTCTTTCGCGGCATCGATGTCGCCGCGGAGACGCTCGGCATCCTGCCGGCGGCGCTGAATACGATGCGCTTCCGCCCGGAGCGGATCCGGCTCGATCCGGCCATCCACGCCGCCGAGCAGGCCAACCGACTGGTGGTGAGCGAAGGCATCCCGTTTCGCGAAGCATACCGACGGGTCGCGGCCGAACTGAAAGGGTCGCGCTAGGCGGCCGCGGTGGGCGCGAGGCTCGCCGCTGCACGGCATTGCCGGGGAGAGTCAGAGCGATGAACGCGGCACAACACCCGAGCGGCCCGCGCGTCGGTCACTGGATCGGGGCGGGTGTGCGCGAGGACGGCGAGCGCTTCGCGGCGGTGTTCAATCCGGCCACCGGAGAGCTCATCCGCCAGGTGCCCCTCGCCGATGAGCGGCTCGTGGCTGCGGCGGTGCAGGCGGCGGCGGCGGCACAGCCGGCCTGGGCCGAGATCCCGGCGGTGCGCCGCGCCCGGGTCCTGAACCGCTTCCTCGCTCTGCTCAATGCGCATCGCGACGAGCTGGCCCAGCGAATCACCGAGGAGCACGGCAAGGTGCTCACCGATGCCCGCAGCGAGGTGATGCGCGGTATCGAGGTGGTGGAGTTCGCTTGCGGCATCGCGCAGCTGCTGAAGGGGGAGTACACCGAGCAAGCGGCCTCCGGCATCGACACCTGGACGCTGCGCCAGCCGCTCGGGGTGGTGGCCGGGATCACGCCGTTCAACTTCCCGTGCATGGTGCCGTGTTGGATGTTTCCGCTCGCGCTCGCGGCCGGCAACGCCTTCGTGCTCAAGCCGAGCGAGCGAGATCCGTCGGTGGCGTTGCGCATGGCCGAACTACTTGCCGAGGCGGGTCTGCCCGCGGGGCTTCTCAATGTCGTCCAGGGGGACGGGCAGGCTGCGCAGGCGCTCATTGAACATCCGGCCGTTCAGGCCGTGAGCTTCGTCGGCTCCACGCCGGTGGCGCGCCAGGTCTACCAGCGCGGCGCGGCGCTCGGCAAGCGCATCCAGGCGCTCGGGGGTGCGAAGAATCACCTGGTAGTGCTGCCCGATGCGGACCTCGAGCTCGCTGTCGAAGGGTTGATCGGGGCCGCTTTCGGTTCCGCCGGCGAGCGGTGCATGGCGATCAGCGTCGCGGTCCTCGTCGGGGCGTCGGCCGATGCCGTCCTCGCGCGGCTCGCCGAGCGCACCCGTGCACTGCGGGTCGGCGCCGGAACGGACGAGGGGGTCGACATGGGGCCCGTGATCACGCGCGGTGCGCTCGAGCGCATCCGCAGCGCCATCGATGCGGGTGTGCGCGAGGGCGCGCAGCTCGTGGTCGACGGTCGCACCTTGCATGTGCCGGGTCATGAGCAGGGCTTTTTCATCGGCGGTACGCTCTTCGATCGCGTCGGGCCGCACATGAGCCTCTATCGGGAGGAGATCTTCGGGCCCGTGCTGTGCTGCGTGCGCGCGGCGGATCTCGAGGAGGCGATTGCCCTCATCAACGAGCACCCCTTTGCCAATGGGGTGGCCTGCTACACGCGCAGCGGAGCTGCGGCACGCGAGTTCGCCCACCGCATCCGAGTCGGCATGGTCGGCATCAACGTGCCGATTCCAGTGCCGATGGCCTGGCACGGGTTCGGCGGCTGGAAGAACAGCCTGTTCGGCGACACGCATGTCTACGGCCCCGAAGGCGTGCGTTTCTACACCCGCCAGAAGTCGCTCATGCAGCGCTGGCCGCGCGAGAGCGGCGGTGTCGAGTTCGACCTGCCGTCCTTAAGCTGAGCGACCCAGCCGCTGCGGCGCTTGAGGCATAATGGTGCCGTGACCGCCCAGGTTCGATCCGACAGCATGACGCGCCAGGCGCTCTCGGACGGCACGTTCCGCGGCGCCGGCGATTCTTTTTACCTGCCGAATTTCTGTGCCTCGCGTGCGGCGGTCGCCATCGTGGTGATCGTGGAGCTCACGGCCATCGTCCTGTCCATCGCTCGCAGCGACGCCGGTGAATTCTGGTCCGAGCTTGCGCGCAGCTCGCTGTTCCTGCTCTGGGTCGGGCTGGTGTGTGCCGCGCTGCTGTGTGCGCTGCGGCCCATCCTGGCGCGCCTCGGTGCCGCCCGTGGCTCCTGGGCGGTGCTGGCGCTGCTCACGGCAGTGGTCGCCGGGATCTCCCTCGGGGTCGGGGTGCTCGGGCATAGTCGAGTTCTGGCGGGCGCCGCGGTGCTCTTTCCGCGTCGCATCGCCCCGTTCGTGCTGCGCAACATGGCGATCGGCTTCGTGATCGCCGCCGTTGCGCTGCGCTATTTCTATGTCACGGATCAGTGGCGACGCAACATCGAGATGCGCGCCGCGGCGCGCGTGCACGCTTTGCAGGCCCGCATCCGGCCGCATTTTCTCTTCAACAGCATGAACACCATCGCGGCGCTGACGCGCTCCAGTCCGCCGCAGGCCGAGCAGGCGGTACAGGATCTGGCGGATCTGTTTCGCGCCTCTCTCGCCGATCCGTGTCAGACCATTACGCTTGCCGACGAGTTGGAAATCGCACGCACCTACCAACGCATCGAGCAGTTGCGCCTCGGCACGCGCCTTGCGGTCATCTGGGAGGTCGAGGCGCTGCCCGGGGATGCGCGCGTGCCCGGCCTGCTGCTGCAGCCGCTGCTGGAGAATGCGATCTACCACGGGATCGAGCCGCGCACCGCCGGTGGAACGGTGCACATCCGCGGGGAGCGCGCCGGAGAGTTAATCTCAGTCGTGGTCCGCAATCCCATCGGTGTGCCCGCCGCAGCGCGCCAGGGCAACCATTTGGCGCTCGAGAATATCCGCGAGCGGCTGCTGCTGCTGTACGGCGCGCGCGCCCTGGTGAAGGCCGGCGCATTCGGCGAGGAATACATCGTCACGCTGCGCTTCCCATACGTCGCTGCGGCCGCGGGAACGGACTGAGGGGCCGGGGCCGTGCTGCGCGTGCTGATCGTCGATGATGAAGCGCCGGCGCGCGCGCGCCTCAGTCAGCTGCTGGCGGAGATTGGCGGGGTGGAGCTGATCGGCGAGGCGGCGAGCGGGACGGAGGCGCTCGAGCAGACCGTGCGGCGGACTCCGGATGTCGTGCTGCTCGATGTGCGCATGCCCGGCATGGACGGTATCGAAACCGCCCGGCATCTGAGCGAGCTCGGCGAGCCGCCGGCGGTCATCTTCACCACCGCGTACGACCAGTACGCCCTGAACGCCTTCGAGACCCGCGCCGCAGGCTACCTGCTCAAGCCGGTGCGCAAGGACAAACTCGCCGCAGCGCTCGAGCAGGCGGGCCGCCTGACGCGTGCGCAACTGCAGCGTCTGGCGGTGGCGGCCGGTGCGGCCGGCCGTACCCACATCGCGGTGCGTCGACGTGAACAGCTGCGGCTGATTCCGCTCGAGCACATCCTGTACTTCCAGGCCGATCAGAAGTACACGACGGTGCGCCATGTCGGCGGGGAGGACCTGATCGAGGAATCCCTGCGCATCCTGGAGGAGGAGCTCGGGGCGCGCTTCGTGCGCATCCACCGCAATACGCTCATCAATGCCGCGCATCTCGAGGGTGTCGAGCGCAATACCGATGGTCACTACAGCGTGCGGCTGCGCGGCCTCGCCGCGGCCCTGCCTGTGAGCCGCCGTCTCGCCGGGGAGCTGCTCGATCGCTTCCGGATCTGACCGCCGCCCGCGCAGTTGGGGTATCCTCGCGTCATGCGCATCGCGTTCACCAAGATGCACGCGCTCGGCAACGATTTTGCGGTGTTCGATGCGCCCGGCGGTCAGGCGCCGCTGGCGGCCGGGCAGCTGCGGAGCCTCGCCGATCGCCATACCGGCATCGGCTTCGACCAGGCGCTCGTGCTCGAGCCGCCGCGCCGCGCCGCGACCGACGTCTTCTACCGCATCTTCAATGCCGATGGCCGGGAAGTCGAGCAGTGCGGTAACGGTGCCCGCTGCATCGCTGCACTGCTCGCCGCGCGCGGCGCGGCCCGTTCCGGGGCCCTGGTGCTCGACAGCCCCGCCGGTCGCATCGAGGCGCAGGTGCACCCCGGTGGTGAGGTTTCGGTGAACATGGGGCCCGTGCGGTTCGATCCGGCGGCGCTGCCGTTCGAGGCGCCGAGTGAGGCCGATGATTATCCGTTGGAGGTCGACGGCGAGACGGTGCAGATCGGTGCGGTGTCGATCGGCAACCCGCACGCGGTGCTGACGGTGGCATCGGTCGAGACCGCCCCGGTGGCTCGCCTCGGTCCAGCGATCGAGCACCACCACCGCTTTGCCAATCGGGTCAACGTCGGGTTCATGGAGATCTGCGACCGCACGCACGTGCGGCTGCGGGTCTACGAGCGGGGCGTCGGCGAGACGCTCGCATGCGGTACGGGCGCCTGCGCGGCGGTCGCCGTCGGGCGCCGCCGGGGTCTGCTCGATCCCGAAGTACGCATCAGCGCGCGCGGCGGCGAGCTCGGGGTGCGTTGGGGCGGTCCGGGAGAGCCGATCTGGCTGACCGGCCCGGCGCAGTTTGCCTTCCAGGGCCATATCGATTTGTAGGAACTCCCATATCATGACGACACGTGAAGCGCGCGGCATCGCCGCCGGCGAGCAGGACGAGGAGTCCATCGCCGCGTATTTGCAGCACAATCCGGATTTCTTCGAACGGCACCAGACGGTGCTCTTGCGCCTGCGTCTGCCGCACGCGCGTGGCACCTCCACGATTTCGCTGGTCGAGCGGCAGATCGAGGTGATGCGCGAGAAGCATTCGGCCATCGAGAGCAAGCTCGCCGAGCTGGTGGCGGTGGCGCGGGGCAACGATGCGATTGCCGAGAAGCTGCACCGCTTTACGCGCCGCCTGCTGCAGGCGCAGACCCGCGCCGATGCGGTGGCTCGGATCGAAGCGAGCCTGCGGGAGGACTTCGACGCCTTCCACAGCGTGCTGCTGGTGATCGGTGAGTACCCCGATCTGGTGCCGCAGCGCTTCGTACACGCCGTCGCGCGCGACAACCCGGGCCTGAAGTCCTTCGAGTCGCTCTTCGATGCCGGCAAGCCGCGTTGCGGACAGGCACGTGACTCGCAGCGCGAGCTGCTCTTCGGCCCCGACTCGGCGCAGATCGGATCGATCGCGCTGGTGCCGCTGACTGAGAAGGGCGCGCCGCTCGGGGTACTCGCCCTCGGCAGCCCGGACCGCGACCGCTTCCACCCGGGGATGAGCACGGAGTTCCTCGGCCGCATGGCGGATTTGATCGGCGATGCGCTGACGATGCGCCGCGGCGCCTGAGGCGCAGCGGGACGCCCATGACGCCGGCTGCGCTGCGCTGGCTCGAGCGGTTCGAGCGCTACCTCGCCACCGAGCGGCGCTGCTCGCCGCACACGGTGAGCAACTACCGGCGCGACCTGCGGGCGCTCGGCGCCTACTGCGGACGCAACGCGCTCGAGAACTGGGGAGATCTCGACGCTGCGCACGTGCGCACGTTCGCCGCGCGGCTGCACGCCGGTGGTCTGGCACCCCGCAGTATCCAGCGACATCTCTCTGCGGTGCGCAGCTTCTACGATTATCTGCTGCGCGAAGCACAGGTGCAGCGAGAGCGCAGCATCGTGCCGCCCACCGAGGAGGACTTGCGCGCACTGCGCGCCAATCCGGCCCAGGGCGTGAGCGCTCCAAAGGCGGCCCGGAGGCTCCCGGTCACGCTCGATGCCGACCAGATGGCGCGGCTGCTGGCCATCACCGAGGTGACGCCGCTCGCGGTCCGCGACCGCGCCATCATGGAGCTGTTGTACTCCTCGGGGCTGCGCCTGGCGGAACTCACCGAGCTCGATTTGACGCAGCTCGATCTGCCCGACCGCACCGTGCGAGTGCTCGGCAAGGGTCGCAAGGAGCGGGCCGTGCCGCTCGGGCGAGTCGCCGCCGAGGCGCTCGAGCGCTGGCTGAAGCAGCGCGCGGCCTGGGCTGCGCACGCCGAACCGGCTCTATTCGTCGGACGCGGCGGACGGCGGCTGGGACGGCGTGAGATCCAAAAGCGAGTCGCGCACTGGGCGCGCCGCCAGGGGCTGGCGCAGCACGTCCATCCACACCTGTTCCGCCATTCCTTCGCCTCGCACCTGCTCGAATCCGGCGCCGAGCTGCGCGGCGTGCAGGAATTGCTCGGGCATGCCGACATCGCCACGACCCAGATCTATACCCATCTTGATTTCCAGCACCTCGCCCGCATTTACGACGCAGCGCATCCGCGGGCGCGGCGCAAGTCCTGACCGGTCTGCCGGCAGCCGACTCTTCAATCTGCGGCTATTTCGACCGAGCCATGAGCGATTCCACAACATTCGATCCCCACGGCACGACCATCCTCGGCGTGCGGCGCAACGGCGTCGTCGCCCTGGGCGGAGACGGCCAGGTGACCCTGGGCAACACCGTCATGAAGGGCAATGCCCGCAAGGTGCGCCGTCTATACAACGACAAGGTGATCGCCGGGTTTGCCGGCGGTACCGCCGATGCATTCACGCTGTTCGAGCGCTTCGAGGGCAAGCTCGAGAAATACGGCAATCTCACCCGCGCGGCCATCGAGCTCGCCAAGGACTGGCGCGCCGATCGGTACCTGCGCCGACTCGAGGCGCTGCTGCTGGTCGGTGACCCGGGTAAGTTGCTGATCATCTCCGGTAACGGCGATGTCATCGAGCCGGACCATGATGCGGCAGCGATCGGTTCCGGTGGTCCGTTCGCATTCTCCGCGGCGCGCGCGCTGCTCGAGTCCTCCGAGCTCGGCGCGCGCGACATCGTCGAGCGCTCCCTCGGCATTGCTGCGGATATCTGCATCTACACCAACCGCAATCTGACCATCGAGGAACTGAGGCAGGAGGCCGCCTGAGGCGCGCCCCGAGAGCCCCATCGCCATGTCATCGCTTACTCCCCGCGAAATCGTACAGGAGCTCGACAAGCACATCGTCGGGCAGGATGCCGCCAAGCGAGCCGTCGCCATTGCGTTGCGCAATCGGTGGCGGCGCATGCAAGTCGGCGAGCCGTTGCGCCAGGAGATCACGCCGAAAAACATCCTCATGATCGGCCCGACCGGCGTCGGCAAGACCGAGATCGCTCGCCGCCTGGCACGTCTGGCGAATGCGCCGTTCGTGAAGGTCGAGGCCACGAAGTTCACTGAAGTCGGTTACGTCGGACGCGACGTCGAGTCCATCGTCAAGGAGCTCGCGGATGTCGCGGTCAAGATGACGCGCGAGCAAGAGATGGACAAAGTGCGTCAGCGTGCGGCGGAGGCGGCCGAGGAACGCGTGCTCGATGCGCTGCTGCCAAAGCCGCGCATGCTCGGGTTCTCCACGGATGAACCCGCACAGCCGCGGGACGCGGAGACGCGCGAGAAGTTCCGACGCATGTTGCGCGCCGGTGAGCTCGCCGAGCGCGAGATCGAGATCGAATTGCGTGCCGCTCCGATGGGCGTGGAGATCATGGCGCCGCCCGGCATGGAAGAAATGCAGCAACAGCTGCAGTCGATGTTCCAGAACCTCGGCGGCACTCGCTCCCACAACCGCAAGGTCAAGGTGAGTGAAGCGCTGCGACTGTTGCTCGAAGAGGAGGCCGGCAAGCTCATCAACGAGGAGGAGCTTAAGATCCAGGCGCTCGCCAACGCCGAGCAGAACGGGATCGTGTTCATCGACGAGATCGACAAGGTGACGCGCCGCCAGGAAACGATGGGTTCGGACGTCTCGCGCGAGGGGGTGCAGCGCGACCTGTTGCCGCTCGTGGAAGGCTCGACCGTGACCACCAAGTACGGGCCGATGAAGACCGATCACGTGCTGTTCATCGCCTCGGGCGCCTTCAGTCTCTCCAAGCCCTCGGATCTGATCCCGGAGCTGCAGGGCCGGTTGCCGATTCGCGTGGAGCTCGACTCGCTCAAGGTCGGGGACTTCGTGCGCATCCTTACCGAGCCGGACGCCTCACTCACCGCGCAGTACGCGGCGCTGATGAGCACCGAAGGTGTGGCGGTGACATTCGCCGCTGAGGGCGTGCAGCGGATCGCGGAGATTGCCTTCCAGGTCAACGAGCGCACCGAGAACATCGGCGCGCGGCGGCTGCATACGGTGATGGAGCGGCTGTTGGAGTCAGTATCCTTCGACGCCTCCGAGCGGCCCGGAGGGGAGCTGCACATCGACGCGAAGTACGTCGATGCGCAGCTCGGGACTCTGGCCAAGGACGAGGACCTCAGCCGCTACATCCTCTGAGGGCCTCCGCGCAGCGCGGCCGTCCCGCGCGCCGGCTCATCCGGCGTGCGGGTGGTCGTGATCCCAACGGGTGAGGAAGTTGATCAGGTCGATCAGCTGCTGGTTGCCCCCGGCCTTGCCCGGATCGGTGCGATAGCGCCCGTCGACGATGATCGTCGGGGTGTGCGTCACCTCATACAACTTGCCGAGCTCGCGCGCCCGGTCCATCTCGACGTGCACGTCGAAGGAATTGAACGCTGTGCCGTATGCGCTGGCGGATACTCCGTGCCGCTCGACGAAGGCCAGCTGCAGCGCAAAAGTCTTGCTGCGGCTGCTGCCCATCATGACGTTCTCATCACCGCCGGCGGCGTTCTCGAGTCGGTGCAGAGTATTGAATGCCGTGTCGACCAAATCGCCCCGTCCGGCCGCCTCGAGCGAATAGTAGAGTCGGGCGTCCGCGACCTGAATCGGCCCCCACATTACCGGCGTGCGCACGAACTGCACGTAGGTCGGCAGATGCTTGCGCCATGCAGTGATGTACGGCTCGAGCGCGTGGCAGTACGGGCAGGCGAGATAGAAGAACTCCATCACCTGCACCTTGCCGGCCGGAGCGTTGGTCGGCTGCGCCGCGGAGAGCACCTTGAAGTTCACGCCGGGCTTCCAGCGGGCGCTCGAGGGCACATCGCCGGCGCGGGCCGCAGATGCGAGGCCGGCGCACAGCGCGAACGCCATCGCCAGGGACGCGAGCCGCAGCGCGCGGGAGTGGATGCGTTTCATGGGCTCAGCCCGCGCTCTGGTGGTCGTGATCCCACTGGGTGAGGAAGTTGATCAGGTCGATCAGCTTGTGCTCCCCACCGGCCTTGACCACGTTGGTCTTGTAGCGGCCGTCGATAATGATCGTCGGGACGCTGTCGATCTCATAAATCTGGTTGATTTCCTCAGCCTGCTGCAGCCGAGTGCTGACGTCGAAGGAGTTGTAAACCCCGGCGAATGTGCTCGGTGACACGCCGTTCTTCGCCGCGAACGCCTCCTGCATGCGCAGCGTGTTGCCCTTGCTGCTGCCGACCATGATCGATTCGCTATTGGTCTGCATCTCCAGCTGGTGGATGTACTGAAATGCCTTGTCCACCAGGTCACGCCGGCCGAGCGCCTCGAACGTGTAATACAGTCGCGCATGCGCTCGCTGCACCGGCCCCCACATCACCGGCACGCGCACGAACTGCACGTACGAGGGCTTGCTCTTGCGCCAGGCGTCGATGAGCGGCTCGAGCGCGTAGCAGTGCGGGCAGGCGAGCCAGAAGACCTCCATGACCTGCACTTTCCCCGGCGGGGCGTTGGTCGGCTGCGCCGGGGAGATCACGCTGTAATTGATGCCGGGCCGCCAAGAACTGCTGGTCGGCAGCGCGAGCGGGGTGTTCGCCGCCGCCGCGGCGCTCGAGGCGGCTGTGCCGGAAGCCGATGATCCACCGCCTGAGCCAGACGTCGTGCCGGTGGCCGGCGCGCTGCTGTTGGTCTGCGGCGCCGGCGCCTGGTGCGAACTGCAGGCGCACAGTGCGAGGGCGAGCGCGGTGGACAATGCGAGCTGGCGGATCATGGGATGCAATTCTCCTTAGGGGTTCCGTTCAACGCAGGCCTTGCACGTATGAGGCCACCGCCTGCATCTGTGCGGGGCTCAGTCGCTTGGCAATCGTGAACATCATGATGCTGTTGGGGGCCGCCGTGGCCGGGCTCGGTCCGCTGTAGCGGGTGCCGTTGGCGTACGCCTGCAGCTGCGCCAGAACGTAGGCAGACTGCTGGGCGCGCAGTGCCGGATATCCGGCCGCAGGGTTGCCCTGTCCCGTGGGGCCGTGGCAGGCCGCACACGCCGGCACGTGACGTTTCGGGTCCCCGGAGCGGTACAGGGCCTCGCCGGCCTTCCAAAGCGTCGGATCGGCGGTCAGCCCGCTCGGGGTCTGTGCGGCGAAGTACACCGCTAGATTGTCGATGTCCTGGTCCGTCAGCCCCGCAGCCATGGCCGACATCATGGGATTTTGGCGAATGCCCGCCCGGAACAGGTGCAACTGCTCAACGATGTACACCGCGTTCTGTCCGGCCAGGCGCGGAAAGACGGGACTGACGCTATTCCCGTTCGGGCCGTGGCAGGCGAAACACATCGTCGCCTTCGCCGCCCCGGCCTGCACCGTGCCGTCGGTGTACGGATCCGGGGTCACGGTGGGTGGGCCGCTCTGGGCAGTCATAGGCGCCGCGGTTGCAGGCGCCGCGGTTGCAGGCGGGGGAGCCGCGGCGCTCTTCGGCGCGGCGGGCGGTACCGCCGCGCTGGCCAGGGCAGCCGTGGACATCATCACCAGGGTTGGGACGAACAGCAGCAGACGGATTTTCGCCATGGTTCGCTCTCTCGGGAATCCGACCGATGACGCGAAAGGACGGGATTGTACACTAGGCGCATGCTGCCATTTCCCCAAGCCCGTTTTCTCACCAGCGCGGCCGCCCCCGCGCAGTTTCCCGCCGACCACGGCGTCGAAGTCGCCTTCGCCGGCCGTTCCAATGCCGGCAAGTCGAGCGCCATCAACGCCATCGTGGCTCACCACGGTTTGGCGCGTGCCAGCAAGACCCCGGGACGCACCCGGCTGATCAACTTTTTTGCGCTTTCAGGGCACACACGCCTGGTCGACCTGCCGGGCTACGGCTACGCGAGCGCTCCGGAGCGCGAACGGCGCACCTGGCCGGCGCTCATCGAGGCGCTGCGCAGCCGCGCGGCCCTGCGTGGCGTATTCCTCATCGTCGATGCCCGACGCGGCATCGGCGCTGGCGACGAGGTGCTCATCGAGTGGGCCGCCGGGCGGCGCGTGCACGTGCTGCTCTCGAAGTGCGACAAGCTCAGCCGTAACGAGGCGCGCCGGGTACTGGCCGCGGCCGCCGGCGCGCTCGGCTCCGAGGCCACGGTACAGCTCTTTTCCGCGCACACCGGCGAAGGGGTCGAGCAGGCACAGCGCACCCTCGCGGCCTGGCTGGAGGCGCGCGAAGGGGCCGAAGACGTGAAATCAGGGGGTTAAAAGACCCCGATGGCCTACTGGCCACCGGGGCAGACCAACCCGGCACAGGTCTCGTGTGAACCGGGTCTGACCCGCTCAGGGAGGGAAGCGGGGAGCGCCGAAGCACTCGATGAATTGGAGTCGCTCCGTGACGCAAAGTTCCCTGGCCCGATCATCTTGCCCCGGCTTCATGGCCACGCTCTAGCTCTACTCTGAGGGCGCGCGCTTTGGCGTGACTTAACGTGCGTGGGAGGCTGCGGCGAGGAGGCTGTGAAACCCATGGAGCTGCGCCGCCATCGTGCGCTGCTGCCGGAGCAGCCGGAAGACCTGGCCACGCTCATATAGGGCGGGGTGGGGCCGAACACCGGGCTGATCTCCACGGCGGTGACATCGCTTGGCGGAGTGAAGGAGTCCGGCGAGCCTACGCATCTGTGCATCGCAATCGAGCTCGTCCCATGAGCCGGGGGAACCTTGCTCAGTGCGCCTCGTCCCAGTTGGCGCCGGCCCCGATCTGCACGCTGAGCGGTACGCGCAGACTCGCCGCGCCGTCCATGCAACGGCGGACGGCCTCGCGCACCGCGGCCAGGTGCGCCTGCGCCACCTCCAGCACCAGTTCATCGTGCACTTGCATGATCAGGCGCGCTTGCCCGTGGTGCTCGCGGCACCAAGCATCCACCGCGATCATCGCTCGCTTGATGATGTCTGCGGCGGTGCCTTGCATCGGGGCATTGATGGCGCTGCGCTCGGCATACTGGCGGATCTGCATGTTGCCGGAGCGAATGTCCGGTAGATACAGCCGTCGGCCGAACACCGTCTCGACGTACCCCTGTTCCCGCGCCTGGGCGCGGGTGTCGTCCATGAAGCGCCGTACCCCGGGATAGCGCTCGAAGTAGCGCTCGACGTAGCGCTGGGCCGCGGTGCGCTCGATGCCGAGCTGGCGCGCCAGTCCGAAGGCCGACATGCCGTAGATCAGCCCGAAGTTGATGGTCTTGGCGAGGCGCCGCTGCTCGGGTGTGACCGCCTCGAGCGGCGTGGCGAACACCTCCGCGGCGGTCGCCTGATGCACGTCGCGGTCGGCCTCGAATGCACTGAGCAGTCCCTCGTCGCTCGAGAGGTGCGCCATGATGCGCAGCTCGATCTGCGAGTAATCCGCCGCCAGGAGCACATGACCTTCCGGGGCGATGAACGCCTGGCGGATCCGCCGCCCCTCGGGCGTGCGCACCGGGATGTTCTGCAGGTTCGGATCGGTGGAGGAGAGCCGCCCGGTCTGGGCCACGGCTTGGTGATACGAGGTGTGGATCCGGCCGGTCCGCCCGTTGATCAGTTCCGGTAACTTCTCGGTGTAGGTCGACTTCAGCTTCGCGAGCGCGCGGTATTCGAGCACGGTGCGCGGCAGCGGATACTCCCCTGAGAGCTCCTCGAGCACGTCTTCGGCGGTCGAGGGCTGACCCTTCGGGGTCTTGCGCAGCACCGGCAGCTTCAGTTGCTCGAACAGGACCTGCTGCAACTGCTTCGGGGAGTCGAGGTTGAACGGCGTGCCAGCTTCGGCGTGCGCCTGCTCGGTGAGCTCGGCGAGCCGGTGGGCGAGCTCGCCGCTCTGCGCCACGAGGCGGTCGCGGTCGATGAGCACGCCGGTGCGCTCCATGCGCAGGAGCACCGGAACGAGCGGCTGCTCGATGTCCTCATACAGGCGCTTCAGTGCTGGGATGGCCGCGATTTTCGGCCACAGGCACTGATGCAGCTGCAACGTGACGTCGGCGTCCTCCGCGGCGTATTCAGCGGCGCGCTGAAGCGGCACCGCGCTGAACCCAATCGCCTTGGCGCCTTTGCCAGCCACATCCTCGTAGTGGATCGTCTCGATCCCGAGGTATTTGCGCGCCACCGAATCCATGTCGTGTCGGGTCGCAACGCTGTCCCACACGTACGACTCGAGCATGCTGTCGTAGCGCATTCCGGCGAGTTCGATGCCGTGATTGGCCAGCACGTGAGCGTCGTACTTCAAGTGGTGACCAAGTTTTGCGCAGCGCTCATCCTCGAGCAGCGGCCGCAGCGCCGCGAGTGTCTCATCGAGAGGAAGTTGGGTGGGTGCATCCGCATAGATGTGCGCAAGCGGGACATACGCCGCCTCGCCGGGTACCACGCTGAAGGAAACGCCAACGATCCTGGCTTGCATGTAATCGAGGCTCGTGGTCTCGGTGTCGAAGGCAATCAGCTCAGCGGCGCGCAGCTTTTGCAACCAGTGCTGCAAATCGGCCTCAGTGAGAATCGTCTGGTAGTGACGCTCGAGCGCGCGTGTCGGGTGCGGGGTCGCGGGCGTGTTCGTTTCAGGCGCCACGGGGCCCGCACTGTGTACCTGCGACGTTTCTGCTTCGGGCCCGTCCAGCTGGCGCAGCAGGGCGCGCAGCTCGTAGTGCTCGTAGAGCTCGCGCAGCTGAGCGGTGTCGGCAGGGCTCGGCTCCAGCGCCTGTAGCCCGAGCGGCAGCGCAACGTCGGTGCGGATCGTGGCGAGCTTGCGCGACAGCTCGAGCGTCTCAAGACCCGCGCGCAGGTTCTCCCCGACCTTGCCGCGCACTGCCTCGGCATGGCGCACCAGGTTCTCGAGCGAGCCGTATTCCCCGAGGAGTTTGGCGGCGGTCTTTGGACCGACCTTCTCGATGCCCGGAATGTTGTCCGAGCTGTCTCCGGCGAGCGCCAGATAGTCGATGATCTGCTCCGGGGTGACACCGAATTTCGCCTTGACGCCCTCGCGGTCGAGGAGGGTGTTGTTCATGGTGTTGATCAGCGTGATCGACTCATTGACCAGCTGCGCCATGTCCTTATCGCCGGTGGAGATCAGTACGCGCTCGCCGGCTTCGGCCGCGCGACGCGCGAGCGTGCCGATGACGTCGTCGGCCTCGACTCCCTCGATTCGCAGCAGCGGCAGTCCCTGCGCCTCGATGATCTTCAGCAGTGGTGCGATTTGCGCGCGCAGCTCCTGCGGCATCGCTGGGCGATGGGCCTTGTAAGCCTCGAATAATTCATCGCGAAACGTTCTCCCGGGCGCATCGAACACCACCGCCAGCCGTCGTGGCGCATGCTCCTTGCGCAGCTTCGCGATCATATTCAACACCCCGAGCATCGCGCCGGTCGGATCCCCGTGCGAAGTGGTGAGCGGCGGCAGGGCGTGAAACGCCCGATACAAATAGGAAGAGCCGTCGATGAGGGCGAGCTGAACGGATTCAGACATGATGACACATACTCGATAAGGCGGGCAGCGGCAGACTCGAGGGCCTGACTGCTGTCAAGTCCCCAACGTCGGGCGCATCGGTTCTGCGGTCCCCAGTTTGGACTGCGGTGAATCGAGCGCGCAAGCCTCTTGGGTCAGACTCGCCGCGATTTGGCAAAAAATCCACAGCCTGCCTCCGGCGCGTGAGCGCTTCGAATCGATCCTCAATCATCGAATCGAGAGCCGGCGCATGAAATCCAGTCGGACCACGCTGCGATCGGCAACTGGCCGCATCCTCTGCGAGGCTCTACGCGTGCGCCGGTGCGTTTCGCTGCCGTACGGCTGCATTCGTCGCCAGCGCCAGCGCTGACGCCGGCATCACGGGTGTCGGCCGTCCGACGACAACGGGCGCGATCACGGCGATCGATGGCCCGGCCGGCAGGGGGCATCGATCGGATCGTCCGATCCTGTCGAGCGCCCCGAAACTCGGCGAGACCTTGGGCTGGGTGATGCCGGAGTGTAACTTGACGGGCGATCGGCGGCCCTTGGGTGCACTCGTTTCAGCGCCGCCGGCGTCCCCAACAATTTGGCGCCACCGACACCCTGGGTCAGGACATCATTGGCCGGAAAATCCGCCCGTTCGGCAACAGTGTCTATGATCCAAGAGTACTGATGCCGGAGGGATCAGTGGGCGCTCACGACCATCGGAACGACGACGTCGCGATGATCCAGGCGCTCGGTGTTCATCTCAACGGCAGCACGTTGCACGTTTCGGCGAGCCGCTGGCATCTCGATGGCCGCATCGGTCGTGATACCTGTGTCGATTTCAACCTGAATGTCACCGACGCGAATCAAGGCGAGCGGCTCGGCCTCGGTGGACTCGGCCGCACGGGCGCGCTTCGTGACCGCTACCGTCTGGAGTGCGAACTTCTTCAACGCCGAGTTGGTCACTCGCGTCTTGGCGCGATTGCGTCACTGCCCGCTCAGCACGAGAAGCGTCTCTCGCTGAACGCGTGCCTCTAGTGCTAGTGCGTCGGCCGTGATCTGCCTTGCTCACGCTGACTCGAGGTGTCGTCCATGATCCTGCGAATTTCCGATTTCACCGGGTTTGGATTCTCGGGGCGTTGTTGATCCTGCCGGCGGTTGCCGCTCAGACCGCCGCCGCCGACTACTATTATTGCCAATTCGGCGCCGCCACCGGGATGCGCGCGCTCGCCCGCGATCTCTGCGTAACGATGGATCGTCGGGCGATTCCCAAGGCGGCACAGAACCACGTGCTCGCGAAACTCGCGACCGTGGAGCCGCCGATCGCGACGCGATGAGCGTCGGTCCGCCAGGGTGCTCGGTCCTCTGAGGATCAGGCGGGCGGGCCGGGCGGCGCCTCAGCTGCCGTTTTGCGCGCCGGGGTCTTGTGCTGCGCCGCTGGACCGGTGGTGGGCGCCGGGCGCGTCACGACGGTGCCGTTGTGCGGTGGCAGATAAAGCGGGCCCTTGAAGCCGCAGGCCGAGCACCCGAACAGTAGGGCTGCTGCGGCGAGGGATGTGCGGGTTCTCATCGCGGCCCTCACGGTGCGGAGGCTCGGCGAGGCACCACCGCCATCGTCAGGCGTGAGACGCACACGAGTCGCTCGCGGGCGTCGCAGATCTCGATGCCCCAGACCTGGCTGCGGTGGCCAATGTGAAACGGACGCGCCGTGGCGATGATCGGGCCGCTGCTCACCGGGCGCAGATGGTTGGCATTGAGTTCCTGGCCGAGGCACATGAAGCGCTCCGGATCGACGCACAGGTTCGCCGCGACGCTGCCGACGGTCTCGGCCAGTGCCGCCGACACGCCGCCGTGCAGCACGCCATAGGGCTGGTGGACTTCTGGGGTGACCTCGAGGGAGGCGCACAGGTAATCCGGACCGAGGTCCGTGAACCGAATGCCGATGCGCGCGGCGAACCCGCCGCGATCGAGATTCTGCAGCGACTCCGTGGTGAGAGTGGAGAACCATATGCTCATGCGACGCCATTCTACCGGCTCGGCATCCAGGGCGCGCGCAGGGCATTCCACCGGCGCTGCCGCCGTGGCACTCTCGCGTGTCCGCCGTGCGTCGGCCTCATAGGGAATGGTTCGTGATGCAGCTGTTCACGTTCTTTCGCAGTTCCGCCGCATATCGTGTGCGGATCGCCCTGAATTTCAAAGGCATCGCCTACGAGTCGGTGCCCGTCGATCTGCGCCCCGGCGAGCACTGCGGGCCGCAGTATCTGGCGCGCAATCCCCAGGGTCTCGTGCCGGCGCTCGCCGACAACGGGGCGGTGATCGGCCAATCGCTCGCCATCATCGAGTACCTGGAGGAGACCCATCCCGAGCCGCCGCTGCTGCCGCGCGAGCCGAGCGCGCGCGCGCAGGTGCGCGCGATGGCGCTCGCCATTGCCTGCGATCTGCATCCGCTGAACAATCTGCGGGTCTTGAACTATCTGCGCGGTCCCCTCGGTCAGGACGAGCAGAGCGTCAACGCCTGGTATCGGCATTGGGTCGGGGTGGTGTTTGCGGGCCTGGAGACTCAGGCGCGCGCTCACAGCGACGGCCGAACACTGTTCGCGGGGCGCGTCACGCTCGCCGATGTGTGTCTCGTGCCACAGCTGTTCAATGCGCGCCGCTTCAGCTGCGACCTGGCGTCGTTCCCGACGCTCACGGCCGTGGGGGCGTTCCTCGAGACGCTGCCCGCTTTCGCTCAGGCCGCGCCCGCGGCACAGCCGGATGCTGCCTGAGGCGCAGAAGTCAGTCTCGCGGCGTGCCGTGGTGTGGATCGAACAACTCCGCCTTGAGCCGGAAGGCCGCCGAGATGTCCTCATCGCCGTGCCCTCGGGCAATCAGCTCGGCGTACTCACCGAGCATGCGCTCGACCACTGGCAGTGAAACGCCGAAACGCGCCGCCATGTCCCGGCAGATGGTCAGATCCTTTGCGTGCAGCCGGACGCGAAAGCCGGCCGGGTAGCTGCCGCGTACCATGTTCGGCGCGCGGTGCACGAAGTACCAACTCGAGCCGGCGCCCTTGCCGAGCGTATCGATGAGTTTCTCGAGCGGCAGACCCTGGGCGCGCGCGAACGCCATCGCCTCCGCAACCGCATCGATGATGCCTGCGCACATGATCTGGTTGGTGGCCTTGGCGGCCTGACCGCTGCCGACCGGGCCGAACAGCGTCACGGTACGGCCCATTGCTGCGAGGATGGGGCGGGCCCGCTCGAAGGCCTGCGGATCGCCACCGCACATGATGGCCAGCGTGCCGTCGCGTGCGCCCTCCGTGCCACCGCTCACCGGACAGTCCAGAAATGTCGCGCTTGTGGGGCGCAGGAGCTCGGCCGAGCGGCGCGCGGTGTCGGCCGCGACCGTCGAGCAGTCGATGAGCAGCGCGTCGGCGCCGAGTTTGGGAGCCAGCTTGCCGGTGACCTCGAGCACGTCGGCATCGGCCGAAACGCAGCTCACGACGGCCTCGACCTGCGTGGCCAGCGCCTCCAGAGTGGCGCTCGCGACGATGCCGAGCTCTGCGGCGAGCGATTCAGCCTTCTGCGGGGTGCGGTTGTACACCGAGGCGAGCAGGCCCGCCTTGTGCAGGTTGCGGGCCATATGGGCGCCCATGGCGCCGAGTCCGACGAATCCTACGCGCATCGCAGTGGTTGCCTCGAGCTGAGTCGGCCGGCGGGCCGGGGCGCACCACTATAGGACGATCAGGCCCTCGGCGGAACTCACTGCCCGCCCGGCGCACCGCACCAGCGGTTCATGGTGGCGCGGGCTTTGACGCGGGCCGCCGTGGCTTCGGCATCGCTCAGGTAATGACGCTGGCCGTTCGCCCCGGTGGTGAACAGGCGCCGGGCGAAGATCAGCTGATGGTAGGCCGCCCGGGCCTGCGTGCAGCGCTTGGCGCGCAGCTTTGCTTCCTGGGCCTGTACCGCACGCTCGTCGGCGGCGTGCTGGATCATGCGATCGGCCGCATGATCCTCGGTGCTGACGCTCGGTGTCGCGTTCGAGGGTGTGGACGAGGAGCCGTCCGCGGTGGCGGCAATCGTGGCGACCTTAACGGCGCCGGGGCGCCATTGGTCGCTGTAATGGACCACTCCGTGCTTATCCACCCAGCGGTAGACGCCCGCGTGCGCCGGTGCGAGCGCCCCGAGCAGCAGGGCCGCGGCCAGCAGACTGAAGAACATCGTGGTGCGTGACATGTGCGCCTCCGGGCGTCGCGGCATGCTGATCGCCGCGCCGTCCGTATTTACTCTGTCACAGGCGCTCGCGCCAGACCAGGGGCTGCCTCTCACAATGCACACGCCCCCCGACCGCCGTCCGACGGCCGGGGGGCGCAGCGCATCTGCCGCGCTACATGTCGTAGGCGCGCTCGCCGTGCACCGTGATGTCCAGACCCTCGCGCTCTTCTTCCTCGGTGGCCCGCAGTCCGAGCGTGATCTTGATCAGATAGAAGCCGATGGCGGAGACCACCGCGGTCCAGACCACGACGACGCCCACGGCCTTGGCCTGAATGAGCAGCTGGGCCCAGAGGCCCGGGTAGGCCGACCCACCGGGACCCCCGAGGGCCGGGTCGTTGAAGATGCCGGTGGCCAGCGCACCGAAGATACCCCCGAGGGCGTGCACCCCGAAGACATCGAGGGCATCGTCGATGCCGATCAGCTTCTTCAGGCCCGTGACGCCCCAGAAGCACAGCGGACCGACGATCAGGCCGATCGCGAACGCCCCGGGGATCCCGACGTTGCCGGCGGCCGGTGTGATCGCCACCAGACCGGCCACCGCGCCGGAGGCGGCACCGAGCATCGAGGGCTTGCCCTTGATCAGCCACTCCGCGCCCATCCAGGTGAGCACCGCGCAGGCGGTCGCGAGGTAGGTGTTCATGAAAGCGAGCGCCGCGGAGCCGTTCGCCTCGAGCGCCGAGCCGGCATTGAATCCGAACCAGCCGAACCACAGCAGCGAGGCGCCGATCATGGTCATGGTGATGCTGTGCGGGGGCATCGGCTCCTTGCCCAGTCCGATGCGCTTGCCGAGAAACATCGCCCCGACCAGCCCGGCCACACCCGCATTGATGTGCACCACGGTGCCGCCGGCGAAGTCGAGCGCGCCCCACTGCCAGAGCAGTCCGCCGGTCGGCTTGGCACCCACGGCGGTATCCAGTCCCGGCCAGTACCACACCATGTGTGCGACTGGGCAATAGCAGAACGTGAACCAGAACACCATGAACAGCAGGATGGCGGTGAACTTCACCCGTTCCACCAGTGCCCCGAGGATCAGGCAGCAGGTGATGGCCGCGAAGGTGGCCTGGAACGCCACGTACACCAGTTCGTTCAGGACCACGCCCTTGTCGAAGGTGCCGATCGTGGAGAAAGCCCCAGTCGCGGCGTTGAACGTACCGGCGAGAAACAGCCGGCTGAACCCGCCGATGAAGGCGTTGCCGGCGGTGAAGGCCAGCGAGTAGCCGTACACACACCACAGGACGCTGATGAGGGAAAAGCCGACGAAGACCTGCATCAGCACCGAGAGCATGTTCTTGGTACGAACCAGCCCGCCGTAGAACAGGCCCAGCGCGGGCACCGACATCAGCAGCACCAGCGCGGTGGAGGTGAGCATCCAGGCGGTGTCGCCCTTGTCGGGGACGGCAGGGCCGGCCGAGGCCAGCGTGGGGATGAGGATCGCGGCGAGGGCGAGGGCCCTGGCCGCGAGGCGGCTTGTGCGAAGTGTCGAAGCGCGGCGCATGTGTTCTCCCGGGCGGTTGGCGTGAGGCGCGCCTGCGGCCGCTGCCGTCCCCCTTCACGGGGGTGCACGAGCGGCCGGGACGCGCGTAAGCTGATGCCGCGAGCCCTGGTGCAGAATCCATGCCATGGCAGATTTTCCAAGTGCCTCGGGCGCTTGCGCATGGGCAGGGTTGCAGCCTGCACCGTCTTGGTGCTGCTGTGGTGCTCTAGCGCCCCAATACGGGGCATGCTGAACGAGGTCAGTGGTGATGGATATTTTCGGTATCGACGCGATGGCCCGGCGCTTGGCCGAGAGCGTGCCGCCGGGACTGCGCACCGTGCAGAAGGACCTGGAGAGCAACTTCCGGGCCGTGCTGAGCGCCAGCCTGAGCAAGCTCGATCTGGTCAGCCGTGAGGAGTTCGACACCCAAATGCGGGTGCTGCAGCGCACGCGCGAGCGGCTCGCCGAACTCGAAGCGCGCCTGCAGGCGCTCGAAGCCGCCGCGCCGCAGCCACACTGAAGCACCCGCCCGGCCGAACCGGCCCGGGCGGGTGCGGGTCGCGCAGCGCGGGGGTTACTTCGGCTTGCCCTTGACCATCTGCGGGTCGACCAGCGAGACCATGTAGTTCACCGCTCGCTTGACGACCGCATCCGGAAGCCCCGGGCGGCCGCCCTTGGCCGGCATGATCCCGGTCGAACCGTGAAAGCCGTGCAGCGCATGGTCGTAGAGCGTGGCCAGCCCCTTGGCGAGGTGGTGTGCCCAGGCCGCCTTGTCGCCGGCCTTCGGCGCACCCGCGACCCCAGGCCCGTGGCAGGCGCTGCAGGTCTGTTCGAACAGCGCTTGGCCGGTGGTCGGCAAGCCGAGCCCGCCACTCCCGCCGGTGCTGCTCGCCGCGCCCGCCGCCGGCGCAATCGCGAGGCCGGCATTGTTCTGCCCGGCGATCGCCTCGCGCTGAAACGGCGTGACGCGCTGCTCGACCCGGTGGATGTATTCGGTGTCCGACAGGATCTGACGTTCCTGCGTACGGCTACCGACGTAGCGGGCAAAGATGAAAATCAGGATGGCGATCGTGACCAGGAGGCCGATCACCATGCTGAACACGTTGATGAAATGCGAATCCTGCTTGCTCACGAGACCTCTCTGGGGAATCCGTGAACGCGGAGCGTGCAGTATAACCACTTGTGGGAGCGTGGCTGAAGCCCTGGCTGCCTCTCCCCAGGGCTCCGGCAAAGTGAATCCTAAGTTCTTGAGGTAATACCGAGGAGCGGTGGGGCTGGCTTTTTGCCCGAGGGGGCGGTATAAGGTCTGGCATGAAGGATGCCGAGACGGCCATTGAGCTCTCGCGGGTGCAGGTGCGCCTGATCGTCCCCGGGGAGCGCGCGACCTGGGATGAGTTGATGCGCGAGCATCACTATCTGGGGTTGAAGGCTCTGGTGGGGCGCAGTTTGCGGTACGTGGCGCAGTACGAGGGGCGGTGGCTGGCGCTGCTGGGGTGGGCGTCCGCGGCGCTCAAATGCGCCCCGCGCGATGAGTGGATTGGCTGGTCGGGGGCGCTGCAGTGGCAGCGTCTGCGGC
>JBMFWZ010000014.1:0-48967 GCA_049964755.1 Steroidobacteraceae bacterium
CGGACTGTTCAAAGTCACCCTCCCGGAGCTGTATGCACCGCGCCGCGGCCGCAGCTGCGCGCTCGTGGCGAGCGATGCGGCGCCGGAGGCGACCGCCGCGCGGCTCGCGCAGATGCTCATATGAGCGGCACGCTGCAGTTTTTGATCGTACCCGTGACGGCGTTTCAGCAGAACTGCTCGCTGCTGTGGGATGCGCATGGCCGGGCCGCGCTGATCGATCCGGGCGGGGACGTGCCGCGCTTGCTCGGCGAGGCGGACCGGCGCGGACTGACGCTGACGAAGATCCTGCTCACGCACGCACACCTCGACCATTGCGCCGCCACGGCGCAGCTGGCCCGTGAACGGCAGATCCCGGTGGAGGGGCCGGGCCGGGAGGACCAGTTTTGGATCGAGGCGCTCCCGGCCGCCGCGGCGCAGTACGGGTTCCCGCCGGCCGAGCCGTTCGAGCCGGACCGGTGGCTCGAAGAGGGTGACACCGTGCGTGTGGGGGAGGAGACCTTAGAGGTGCTGCACTGCCCGGGGCATACGCCCGGTCACGTCGTATTCTTTCATCGTGCGACGCGCATCGCCTGGGTCGGCGATGTGCTGTTCGCCGGATCGGTCGGGCGCACCGACTTCCCACGCGGGGATACGCAGGCACTGATTCGTTCCATCCGCGAGCGGCTCTTTCCACTCGGGGATGACGTGCGCTTCGTCCCGGGCCACGGCCCGATGTCGAGCTTCGGGGCCGAGCGGCGGACCAATCCGTTCGTGGCCGACCGGCTGTTCGGGAGCGCCGGCGCGTAAGGACGTGCTGTCCGGGCAGGAGGATTTGCCGGGCACGGACGTCTGTACTCCAGTAGGGCAGACGAAAAGTGCCTCTGGGCCGGCGTGCTGCGAGCACCGGCGCTTGTCGACAGAAGAGGGGGTAGATGACATGGGTGATGCACCGCCACGATGGGCCCGAGCCCTGCAGCGGATGATGGACTGGCGGCTCGGCGTCGTGCCGGTGCCGATCGCGGTGATTCTCTCGCTCGTGCTGTGGTATTTCGTGGCGGGCGACAAGGTCACGATGGGCCTGCCGATGATGATCGGCGTCACGGTGCTGCTGTCGTTTCTGTGCGCTCAGGTCGGCCAGAGCATCCCGGGTCTGCGGACCGTGGGCGGCGCGGTGATCCTGGCGACGTTCCTGCCCTCGGTGCTGGTCTACTACCACATCTTGCCGCCCCACATGGTCAGTGTGGTCTCGCGGTTCACCAAGCAGTCCAATTACCTTTTTCTCTACATCGCCGCGGTGATCGTCGGCAGCGTGTTCGCCATGGACCGCACCATCCTGATCCGTGGGTTCGTGCGCATTTTTGCGCCGCTCGCAATCGGCACCGTGGTCGCGGTGATCGTCGGGACCGCGGTCGGCACGGCGCTCGGGCTCGGTGCCGGGCACGCGCTGTTCTACGTGGTGCTGCCAGTGATGGCCGGGGGCGTCGGTGACGGCGCAGCGCCGCTGTCGATCGGTTATGCGAGCGTGTTGCACCAGAACTTCGGCAGCCAGTTCGCGCTGATTCTGCCGGCGGTGATGATCGGCAGTCTGTTCGCGATCCTGCTCGCCGGAGGTCTGAACTGGCTCGGCAAGCGCCGGCCGGCTCTCAGCGGCGGTGGACGGCTGCAGCCGGGGGCGGCGGACGATGAGTTCCTGCGCCGCGACGAGCCGCCGCCGCATCTCGATGTGATGAGCATCGCCTCGGGTCTGATCACCGCCGTGACGCTGTATCTGGTCGGTGAGCTGGCGTTCCAGCTGTGGAAGCTGCCCGCGCCGGTGGTGATGCTGGTGCTCGCGGTCGCCATGAAGCTCGGCTGGGCGGTGACCCGTCGGCTGCAGCTCGGCGCCGATGCGGTCTTTCAGATGTTCGCGAAGGTCGGCACGTACCCGCTGCTGTTCATGGTCGGGGTCGCCTGGACGCCGTGGCAGAGTCTGCTCTCGGCGCTCGCGCCGGCGAACCTGGTGACCATCGCCGCCACGGTGGTGACACTGGTCGGGGTTGGCTTTTGGGTCGGCCGCAAGGTGAACCTGTATCCGATCGAGGCGGCGATTGTGAACGCCACGCACGCCGGGCAGGGCGGTACCGGCGGGGTGGCCATCCTCACGGCGGCCGAGCGGATGGAGTTGATGCCCTTCGCGCAGATCGCGATCCGCATCGGTGGGGCGATTGTGGTGACCCTTGCGCTGCTCGCCTTCACTCGTTTTGGCTGACCTGCCCGGATGTGTTAGCGTAAAAATATCGACCGGTCGCACCCCTCGCACCATGAGCCTACCTCCGGAGAAAATCGAACTCATCGCCGGCAATCAGCTGGCGGAGCGGTTTTCCGCGCCCCTGCGCAGCTACTTCCTGCGGCGGGTTCGGGACCGTGACAATGCGGAGGATCTGACGCAGGAGGTGCTGCTGCGGGTGTTTCGCGCCGGGGAGATCGAGGCGATCGAGCGCCCCGAGAGCTATGTGTTCAAGGTGGCGGCCAACCTGCTGAAGGACTTGCGCCGGCGCGCCGCGCGCCGTCCCGGGGAGGTCAGCTCGCCTCTGGAGGAGGGCGAGGAGGGCGCTCCGGAGGCGTTGATCGATGAGCGTTCCCCGGAGCGGGTCATGCTCGGGGAGGCGAGTCTTGCGCAGGTGCTCGAGGCACTCGGGGAGCTCACCGAGCTGACCCGCAACGTGTTCATTCTGTTCCGCCTGGAAAACATGAAGCAAAAGGACATTGCGGCGCTCTACGGGATCGCGCAGAGCACGGTCGAGAAGCATGTGATGCGTGCCATGCTCCATCTGGCCACGCGGTGCGGTGGGCAGTGAACGCGCACTCCGAATCTTGCCTCGCGAGTAGCCTCGAGCAAGCGGTCGCCTGGCGCATCCGGCTGACCGAATCCCCGGAGCTGTTCCGCGCCGGCTTTTCCGCTTGGCTCGCCGCCGATCCGGCCAACGAGCTGGCGTGGCGGACCGTGCAGACGCCGTGGATGTTCCTCGGCGAGCAGTCGACCTCCCCGAGCGTGGTGCGTCTGCGCCGTACCGCGCTGGTGCACGCGTACAACGCGCTGCGCGCCAATTGGCTGCGCGCCAAGCTGCGCCGTCCGCCGGTGCGTCTCGCCGCGGCGGCGAGCGTGCTGATCGGGCTCGTCGGGGGAATCCTCTGGTGGCAGCAGCGCCCGCTCGTCTACGCCACCGGCCCGGGCGAGCAGCGCTCGGTGCGTCTGGTGGACGGCTCGAGAATCGTGCTCGATGCGAGCAGCGAAGTGACGGTGCGCTACACCGCCGATGCGCGCACGCTGGCGCTGGTTCGCGGGCAAGCTCGCTTCGATGTGGCGCACAACCCGCTGCGCCCCTTCACCGTCACCGCCGGCGGCCGCAAAGTGGTCGCCACCGGGACGGCTTTCGACGTCAACCTGATTGGCTCGGAACTGCAGGTGACGCTGCTGAAGGGACATGTGGTGATCCTGCCGGCCGGGGCGTCGGTCAAGCCGTTCGTGCCGGTCGGGGAGCCCGGGGTGAGCCCGCGCATGGTCGATGTGGCGGTGACCGGCATTCCGCCGAACTGGCGGCGCATCGCGCTCGATCCGGGCGAGCAGCTGGTGCTCGCCAAGCATGCGCCGCCGCACGTCGCCCGGGTGAACGTACGGCGCGTGACGGCCTGGCAGCGTGGGCAGCTGGTCTTCAAGAACGAGGCGCTGCGGCAGGTGCTCACGCGCATCGACCGCTACATCCCCGAGCCGATCGTGGCCGGGGATGCGCGCACCGCGAACATGCGCATCAGCGGGGTCTATCAGGAAGGGGACGTCGATGGCTTCGTCGGCACGATCACCCATTACCTGCCGGTTCAGGCGCATGAGCGCTCCGACGGTACGGTGATTCTCACCTACCGGGCACCCCCGTCCGTCTCCTCCCGAGCGCGCGCCTCTCAGTCTCCGATTCTCTAGGTCGGCTGGCCGGCCGTACCGGCCGCTGTTGTTTTTTTACAAAAAACGACCCGGACCAGGAGGATCTGGTCCACTTCGGCGTCTACTCTCCTAACGGCCCGATATGTCTCGATGGGCCGGTGTTGCGATTCGCAATTCATTTTGGGGGGGACCCATGTTCAAGTCCGATTCTTCGTCGGCCGCCTCGCGCGGCAAACGCGGTCCGGTCGTGGCCGGTGAGCATCGTGCGGCCCGCGTGCAGCGGCCGCTGGCTCGCGCCGTCTTCACGACCGTGGCCGGCCTCATGGCCACCGCCGCCGCCGCACACGGCCGGCTGTTTCACTTTGAGATCAATCATCAATCGTTGTCCGAGGCGCTGCAGACCTATGCTCAGGTCTGCGGCAAGGACGTGATTTTCACTCAGTCCGTGGTCGCCGGATCCCCGGCGGCCTCGCTGGTCGGGGACTACACCGCCCAGGACGCACTGACCCGCTTGCTCTCCGGCACGCAGCTGACGGTGAAGCGCTCGCCCACGGGCGCGCTGATGATCCTCAAGCGCGGCGCGAGCCCCGCGGACCTCAGCACTGATCCCCCGAGTGCCTCGGCGACAACGGCCGCAGGCGATCCTCCGGCGGGCGATCCTCCCTCCAGCGCCGCTGCGGCGACGCAGGCCCTGCCGCAGCCCGCCGCATCGTCCTCGGCTGCGCAGCAGGGTTCGCTCGCTGAAGTCGTGGTGACCGGCAGCTTGATCGCCAGTCGCAGCGATACCGCCTCGAGCCCACTGGTGACCGTGGGCGCCGGGCAAATCGACGCCGTCGGGCAGGTCTCCCTCGACACCGCGCTCGGCCAGATGCCGCAGTTTGCCGCTGGCCAGGGTCAGACCGAAGTCGGCGACGTTCAGGGTGCGACCGGATTCCAGGGCGGGCAATCGTATGCCGACCTGCGCGGACTGGGTGCCGAGCGCACGTTGGTGCTCCTCGATGGCCAACGCATGATGCCGACGAGTCCGGCCGGAACCGTGGATCTGAACACCGTTCCGATGGCCTTGATCAAGAACGTTGACGTCATTACCGGTGGTGCATCGGCCGTCTACGGTTCTGATGCCATTGCCGGTGTCGTCAATTTCCGCCTGCGGCAGCATTTCAGCGGCATCCAGCTGTCCTATCAGCACGGCGCCTCGACGCATGGCTACGGCAAGGAAGACTCCTTCAGCGTGCTGATGGGTGGAAACTTCGCGCATCGCAAGGGCAATGCCGTCGTCGACATGGAATACAACGAGCGCGGCTCGGTCACCGGTCAGCAGCTCTCGTTCTTCAGCAGCCCGCAGTTCGCTCGGACCGTTCCGTTCCCACCGGAAGGCCGCTTCGCCCTGGGCGGCGTGCCGGTCTCGGCGGTCAACGCAGTGCTCGCCCAATACCCGGGGACCACGCCGTTGAGCGGCACCGGGGCCTATCCGGGTTTCCTCGGCGTGAACAACGACGGGTCGATCTTCACCACGGGGGATGCGCCGAACTGCGTACAGAACTATCGGCCGGTCGGGCAGATCACTGGCCTTGCCATCAGCCCGAACTGCCAGCAGATCGTCGCTGAGCTCGGGCCGTATTTCGCCGCGCAGGTGCCATCGCGGCGCTACAACCTGTTCGCACACGTGACCTACAAGCTCAATCACGACGTGCAGGCGTACGGGCAGATCAACTTCATGCACTCCACGGCGCAGGATCTGCAGGGCGGGGCGTTCTTCAACGGCAATCCGAAGCCTCTTCTGGTGCCGCTGAACAATCCGTTCGTGCAGAACAATGCGTCCCTGCAGTCGCTGATTGCCGCGCAGACGACCCCGAGCAACGGGCCGCTGGTGGTCGAGCAGTGGGCGACTCAGTTCGGTCCTCGTATCGAGCAATTCGACTACAACGACTACCAGTTGACTGCGGGCCTCAAAGGGCAGGTCGGCGCGACGAGCGTGCGGTGGAATGTATTCGGATCGTACGGCCAGACGGATTTCAACAATTACGAGACCAATACGATCAATCTCCCGGCGCTCGAGACCATCATGTATGGCACGGCGAACTATCTGGGGGGGAGCGGCAACTCGTGCGTCGGCTATGCGTGGGATCCGCTCGGAAATCACCCGCTGAGCAAGGGATGCCTCGAGTACGTCAACGGGACGGCGAAGAACATCTCGGTGTTGACGCAGAAGTACTTCGAGGGTGACATCAGTGGTACGCTCTGGAGGCTGCCTGAAGGTAAGCTGAAGGCCGCTCTCGGCGCGGACTATCGCGGCGATGCCTTCAACTATCAGGCCTCTCCGCTGATCAACCCGGCGGTGAACACTCTGCCGGCATTCGCGCCGAACCTGCCGCAGCAGATCATCTCGCCCTCTTACGATCTCGCCTCCTCGACGAGCGGCACTCAGAACGTTCGAGAGGTGTACGCCGAGGTGCGCGTGCCGCTGCTGCGCAAGATGCCCCTTGCGAAGGATGTGTCGTTGGACATCGCGGGCCGGCATTCGCAGTATGACCTGTTCGGCGGTGCCAACACCTTCATGGCCGATCTGCATTGGCAGGTAAACAATGCCGTGACGTTCCGTGGCGGCTTCCAGCGGGCCTTCCGGGCCCCGAGCCTGCAGGATCTGTACAATCCGTCGATTCAGGCGCAGGTGCCGATTTCCGGGGATCCGTGCGATTACAACAGTTCGTACCGAACTGGGGCCAATGCGGCTCAGGTCGCGGCACTGTGTCAGGCGCAGGGCGTGCCTAGCGGTCTTCTCTCGTCCTATTCGTACGGCGAGGCGTCCGCTAATGGTGTCTATACCGGCAACACTCAGTTGAAGCCTGAGGTTGCGGACACCTATACGTTCGGCTTCGTCCTGACGCCGCATTTCCACGGGAGCCTGGATCGTAATTTGGGTGCGTCGGTGGACTACTACCACATCAAGATCAATGGTGCGGTGGGTGCGGTGACCGGAGATCTGGTGCTGCAGAGCTGCTTCAATGCCAATGGTGCCAATCCCACCTATTCGAACAGCAACTTCTTCTGCCAGCAGATCTCGCGTGATCAGACGACCGGGTCGCTCGCGACACTGAAGACGTTCGAGGAGAACATCGGTTCGTTTACCACCGATGGTGTGGATATCCAGGCGCACTGGGGCTTCCCGCTGCGGGCGCTCGGATTGTCGAACCGCTCAGGGCGAGTGCTGTTGCAGACGTACGTCTCGTATCTGCGCTCGCTGCGAGTGGCCGGATTGGGCACGCCGAGTGTGAATCTGGCCGGTTCGATCGCTGATACCTATTCGGCGATCGCGGCGGACGGAGCGAGTATCTCCGACCTGTCGCATCCGAGCTGGAAGGCCAATACGATGCTCGGATACGCCAATGGGCCGCTCGGGGTGGCCTTGCACTGGCGCTTCATCTCCTCGATGGCCGATCTGATGGATGGGGTCAATAGCGGTGACGCAGGTGTCCCGGCGTACAGCTACTTTGACCTCAATGCCCATTATCAGGTCACCTCAGAGCTGCAGGTGAGGGCTGGAATCACGAACCTGTTCGACAAGATGGAGCCGTTCGTGGCGGGCGCGCCGTTGCTGACGGATGCGGCCACCTACGACATCTTCGGTCGGCAGTATTTCGTCGGTTTCACCGCCAACTTCGATTGATTCAGGACCGTCCGGTCTGATGAATCGGCCCGGCTCCGGCTGCGACTTCAGCAGCCGGAGCCGGTGCTTATGCACCATCCGTCGTAACAGATGTCCGGCAACGCTGCTGGGGACGCCGAGCTCACAGCGGCTCTTCAGTGGTGAGGCAATCCGGACTCGAGTTGCGCGCTGCCTTGCGCAACGGGGAGTCGCCGCGCGATCTCGGGGCGACTATGATTCTCTGGCTCTCCCGCGCGCCCTCCAGACGCTCATCGCTACGGGCCCGCGGACCTAATCTCTGATCACCTCAGAAGATTCTCCGCTCGCACGGGGCGGCTGATGGCCTGGCGCTGCGCTGAGGGAGACGGCGGGGTGCCCGCGCTCAGAAATGCGATAGAATCCTCGCATCGTAAGCGGCGCGGGGCAGTCGCGTCGTAGTGAGTCCTGTGGCCCTGGCCGAGTGCTGCTGAGCTCATGCGGCGCGCACCTGCTTTTCAAATGGCCATCACGACGTGAACCGAATGGTCTCGGGGAGTTGGCAATGTCTTCATCCCGCTCCGTCGGCATCCGGCCGGCGTACCCATCGGTATCCGCCGCTCGGCTCATCGCTGGGCGAATCACCTGGTGCCTCCTCGGGTTCCTGGCCCTCTCGACCCTTATGTGCGCGTCCGCTGCGGGATGCGATGCGTGTGCGGGCCGCATGAACGAGATTTATTTCTCGCCGCATTCATTTGTTGACGCGCCGGCGCGGCGCTTTGCCGAGGCTGTGGCGCGCGGTCAGGTTCACGAGGCGATGCGGCTGGCGAAGGGGCTGGCGAACGGGGTCGATACGACAGCGCCCGACGGCGTCACGGCGCTGCTCATCGCGGTCAATCATATCGATTTACCGATGATTTCCGCCTTGTTACAGGCCGGAGCGAACCCCAATGGTGGGCAGGGGCGTGCGCCGATCGCGTTGGCGGTGAGCGCGCCGGATCTTGCGATGGCGCGGATGCTGCTGTCGGCAGGTGCTGATCCGAATGGGCGGATGGATTCCAAGCCGGCACTCTCGGTAACGGCGCTTCGGGGCGATCAGAGGGCCGCGGCATTACTCTTGCAGTTTCATGCCGATCCGAATCTGGGCGATGGGTTGGACAGCACCCCGGCCATGGAGGCCGCGGCGGCGCAACACTGGCACTTCGTGCTGTTCATGCTGGATCATGGTGCATCGCCTTGGGTGTCGACCACGGCCGGTGTGACGCTGGCGACCTACGCCTCGCTCAGTCGGATCAATGCGGCGAGCAACGAGGGCAAGGCCTGGTTGCAGGTGATTGATCGGTTGAAGGCAGCGGCAGTGCCTTGGCCGCCGCCTCTACCGAAAGAGGTCGTCAAATTGCGGGCGAGCGGGAGATGGCCGCCGCCGGGCGTGATGCGACATTGATGCCGCTTCGTCGAAGCGAGCGCGCACTCGCGACCCCGTACCCCGCCCAGCGCTCCGATACGGCCCTACAAGTGGTTCGCACGCCTACTTTGCCGATGGGGACGCCGGCACGCTGCTCTCTCACCCCCAGAGGTCCTGCGACCCACCAGGAAGCGCCGCTCGCACTGCGGGAGGGGCTTGTGGTTGGGTGCCGATTGGACGACGAATACGCCTATCGCAGGATCGGCGCGTGGTCGGTGCGCCCCGCGGGGTGAGGCGTCGCGTCGTGGCGCTCGTCAGGAGGAGTGACGGTCGAGGCGTGTCGAGCGCAGTCGTCGGATCAACGGTGGCAGCAGGGCGACACAGGCGAGCAACGCCACGGCCAGGAGACCTTTTTTCAGCAGTCCGGCATGCCCGGCCAGTGCGCTGCGACCGGCATAACCGAGGTACGTGTAGGCAAACGTCCCCGGCAGCATGGCGAGGTAGGATGCGATCACGTAACGCGAGACGCGCACGCGGGTGAGGCCGAGGGCGTAGTTGAGCAGGTTGAAGGGCACGAGCGGCACGAGGCGCACGAACGCTACGAATCGCCAGTCCTCGCGCTCGACCCCGGCGATGATCTGCTCGGTGCGCGGTCCGAGCCTGCGGCGAACCCAATCGGCGGCGAGATAGCGCGAGACGAGAAACGCTCCCGTGGCCCCGAGCGTCGCGCCGGTGAGGTTGTAGAACGTGCCGGCGGCCGGTCCGAACAGCGCACCGCCGGCCAGCGTCAGGATCGTTCCGGGCAGCAACGCGACGGTGGCGGCGGCGTAGAGGACGATGAAGGCGAGCGGCCCCCAGGGACCGGCGCGGTGGATCTCGGCGCTGAGCGACGCGGTGTCGAACGCTTCGCGGTGCGTCAACGCCCAGGCGGCTGCCGCCACGAGCACCGCTGCGATGGCCGAGCGTATGAGGGTGGCTCGAGTCATGGGTTTGCCTTCCGGCTGTGACGAGGGGGCGCGAACGTGCTGGCGTCGGCGGCAAAGGGCATCACCAACATGCCGAAGAGCCGATCGCATTGGCGCGGGTCGCGCCAGGCGCTCAGTCCGATCGCCATCCGATCCTGGGGCGTGCGCGTGGCGGCACGATAAGTGCCAAGCAGGCGGTCCCACCAAGACAGGTTGAAGCCGAAATTGCGGTTCATCTCATCGGTCTCGATGGAGTGATGCACGCGATGCATCTCGGGTGTGACTAAGAGCCAGCGCAGCGGCGCCTCGAGGCGCGCCGGGAGCCTCACGTTGCCGTGAGTGAACATTGCACTGGCATTGAGCACCACCTCGAACAGCAGCACCGCGCTCGGGGTGGCGCCGAGGAGCGCGATCGCGGCGCATTTGATCGACAGAGACAGGAGGATCTCGAGAGGATGGAAGCGCACACCCGTGGTGACATCGAAGTCGAGGTCCGCGTGATGCACACGGTGCAGTCGCCACAGCGCCGGCACGGCATGGAGCATCACATGCTGAAGGTAAATGGTCAGGTCCAGCGCTGCGAGCGTCAGCAGCAGGCGCCCCGGCGCCGGCAGTGCCAGCAGCCGCAGCACTCCCCAGCTGTGCTCGGCTGCGAACAGGGCCGTGGCGAGCGCCGCTCCGGGCAGCACGAGGCGCACCAGCAGCGTATCGGCGGCGATGATGCCGAGGTTATTCATCCAGCGTCGCGCCTTGGGCTGATCCAGCCGGCGGCGCGGGGCGAGCAGCTCCCAAAGCGCCATGAGCGCAAATACGCCGAGGAAGCCGCCGAGGCGGATGGCCGCCGGGTGCGCTGCGAGCAGTGCGCTGGGCATCGTTAAGGACACGCCGATTCGCCAGGGACGGGACTGAGAATCATAGGCGTTTACGGGCCGGGGCGTCACTCGCCATTCCCGGGGTGGGCGACCTGTCATCGATCGGTCACACTGCGCCGGTAGCCTCGGCGCGCCCGCCTGAGCCTGGGCAGACCCCGCGCAGGCTTCAGCGGGATCCTTCACCTTCTGCGAGGACCCTCCGTATGCGCTCTCCCTTGAACGGTCTGCCGGCGCTGCTCGGACTCGCCGTACTCGCCGCCGCACCGGGTGCCGGGGCACACGTGCGCGAGCTCCCGGCGGGGCGCGAGGCGACCCGTACGCCGATCAAGCACCTGGTGGTGATCTTCGATGAGAACGTCTCGTTCGATCACTATTTCGCGACCTACCCGCACGCGGCCAATCCACCGCTCGAGCCGCGCTTCACGGCCGCGCCGAATACCCCCGTGGTGAACAACCTGCTCGGCGGGCGACTGCTCACCCACAACCCGAACCTCAACCGGCGCAACGGCCGCGGCGCCACCAATCCGTTTCGGCTCGATCGGTCGCAGGCGGCCACGGCGGATCAGAATCACGGCTACACCGCCGAGCAGCTCGCCTATGACGGCGGGGCGGCGGATCTGTTCCCGCTGCACACCGGGCGGGGCACTCCGGGCGGCGCCGGGGCGTTTGGCACCCCCGGACAGGTGATGGGCTACTTCGACGGCAACACCGTCACGGCGCTGTGGAACTACGCCCAGCACTTCGCGATGAGCGATGAGGCCTACACCGACACGTACGGACCCTCGACCCCCGGGGCGCTCGAGGTGGTCTCGGGACAGACCGATGGGGTTCGGCTGGTGGCGAGCACGACGCACCGCTATTACATTGCCGACGGAGCGGGCGGCTACGGTCTGGTCAGCGACGTCGATCCGGCCTACGACGTATGCTCGAGCCACGCCAACCAGGTCCGCATGCTCGGCCGGAACATTGGTCAGTTGCTGACGGCGCACGGGGTGAGCTGGGGCGGGTTCATGGGAGGATTCGACCTGGCGCGCACCAACCCCAACGGCACGAGCGGCTGTCGGCGCAGCACGTACTCGACGGTGGTCGGGCAGAAGGTGCGCGACTACATCCCGCACCACAACTGGTTCCAGTACTTCAAGGCGACCGCCAATCCGACGCATGCGCTGCCCGCCTCCATCGGCGCAGTCGGATACACCTACGATGCCGATGGCCGGCGCGATCCGGCCAATCACGAGTACGGCCTGGGGGATTTCTTCGCCGCGCTGCAGGCGGGGAATCTCCCGGCAGTCTCCTATCTGAAGGCGCCGGGCTATGAGGATGGGCATGCCGGGTACTCCGACCCGCTCGATGAGCAGGCCTGGATCGTGCGGGTGGTGAACCGCTTGGAGCGCAGTCCTGCCTGGCGCAGCACCGCGGTCATCATTACCTGGGACGATTCCGACGGCTGGTACGATCACGCCTTCGCCACGCCCACCAACCCCTCCTACGACAAGAGCGCGGATCGGCTCGACGGGCCGGGGGTGTGCGGCCACGGCGTGCCGCTCGCCGGGGTGCAGGGCAAACCCGTCAATGGCCGCTGCGGACCGGGCACGCGCATTCCCTTCTTCGTGATCTCCCCCTATGCCAAGGTCAACTACGTGAGTCACACGCGCATCTCGCAGGCCTCCGTGGTGCGCTTCATCGAGGACAACTGGCTCGGTGGCGAGCGACTCGGCGACGGGGCATTCGATGCGACCGCCGGCAGCATCATGAACCTGTTCGATTTCACGCGGCGTCGGCCGGCACCGCCGCTGCTGCTGAACGGCCGCACCGGTGAGCCCCTCGCGCCGCGCCGCGGGGCCGGCGCCTGAGCGGATGCACGCAGCGCCGAGGCGGCTTGCGGCCGCGGCGTTGCTCGGCGCGCTGCTGCCGACACTGGGGGGTGCCCGTGGGGTGCGGATCCAGAGCACCGCGATCCGGGCCCAGCGCCTGCTCGCCGCGGGATTCAATCCCCACCCGGTGAGGCTGCGGTTACCGCCGGTGCGTGCGCTCTCGGCGGTCGCCCGGCTCGGGCGGCACCTGTTCTTCGACCCGCGCCTGTCGGGCTCCGGGCGGCTCTCGTGCGCCACCTGTCACAGCCCCGCGCACGCCTACGGCCCACCGGGCATCGCCTCGGTGGCCCTCGGCGGACCGACTCTGCACACCCTGGGCGTTCGCGCCGTGCCCTCCCTGCGCTATCTGTACCGCCAGCCGCCGTTCACGATCGGCCCGGATCTTCAGAACGGCACCGATGTCCCGGTGCCTCTGCGGCGCCAGGTGCGCTTTGCGGCGACCCACCGGCGGGTACGAAAGAGTGCGGGCCGGCCGTTTGCCGCGGCCGTCAATCTCGTGCCGCAGGGCGGCCTGTTCTGGGACGGACGGGTCAACACGCTCGAGCAGCAGGCGAACGGACCGCTCTACAACCCGGCGGAGATGGACGGCGGCAGCGCGCGAGCGGTGGCAGCCAAATTGCGCCGCGGACCGTACGCGCAGTCCTTCCTGCGGCTGTTCGGACCAGCCGTGTTCGACAACGCGCACTTGGCGGTTGCCGAGGCGATGTTCGCCATCGCGCGGTTCGAGATTGAGGATCGCAGCTTCCATCCGTTCTCGAGCAAGTTTGATGCATGGCTCGAGGGCAGGGCGCGCTTCACTCCGGCGCAGCTGCGCGGTTATCAGCTGTTCAACGACCCGAACAAAGGCAACTGCGCGGCCTGCCACCTCGATCAGCCGGGCCCGGATCGACTGCCGCCGCTGCTGACGGACTTCCAGTACGAGGCGCTCGGTGTGCCGCGCAACTCTGCGATCCCGGCGAATCGCAACCCGCACTACTACGACCTCGGGCTGTGCGGCCCGTACCGCGCGAACCTGCGCGCCGAGCACCAGTACTGCGGGATGTTCCTCACCCCCTCGCTGCGCAACGTGGCGACTCGCCACGCGTTCTTTCACAACGGCGTGTTTCATACTCTCCGTCAGGTCCTCGATTGGTACGTCAATCGTGACCTGCATCCGGGACGCTTCTATCCGCGCAATGCCGCCGGACAGGTGGTCAAATTCAACGACCTGCCGCGACGCTATCGCAACAACATCGACACCACGGATGCGCCGTTCAACCGCCGCCCGGGCGAGCGCCCGGCACTGACTCGCCGGCAGATCGGTGAGGTCATCGCATTCCTGAAAACCCTGACCGACGGCTATCGCCCGGCGCGGCGGCGCAGGTGATGCGTGGCGCCGGCTGGCCGGCCGCGCCGGGCGGGTTGTCGCTGCGACCGACGCCGGATCATAAGGATGCGTCTGCGCAATGCGCGAAAGGCGCCCATGGCGACCGTGCCCGAAGGCCTGATCAACCGTGAGGCCACTGTGGGGGATCTCACCGCAGTGGCACGGATCTACGCCCCCTATGTTCTTGACAGTACGTCGAGCTTCGAGCTGACGGCACCGGATGTCGGAGAAATGCAGAGGCGCTTCGCGGCGCTGCGCGCCGCGGGGCTGCCGTACCTGGTTGCGGTCATCGACGAGCAGGTGGTGGGCTATGGGTACGCGGGCGCATACCGGTCGCGGCCGGCGTATGGCGACACGGTCGAGAACTCCGTGTACCTCGATCGGGCCTGGTGCGGGCGCGGCATCGGCGGGGCGCTGTTGCCGTCGCTGATCGAGCGCTGTGAGGCCGGTCCGTGGCGGCAGAGGATTGCCGTGATCGCAGACACGGGCAACATCGCCTCGATTGCACTGCATCGGCGCTGCCGCTTCGAGCGGGTCGGTACGCTGAAGTCGGTCGGGTACAAATTGGGCCGATGGGTCGATTCGGTGCTGATGCAGCGCGCCCTCGGCCCGGGGGATAGCAACGCCCCGCGGTGAGCGCTCAGCGAGCGCGCCGCGCCGCGGCCCGGGGCGCGGCCCGGGGCGCGGCCTGCGGCGCGGAGCATGCGAGCCGGGTGCCGACCCGCACCATCGCGTCGATCACCGGAACGAGTTCCCGCCCGAGCGGCGTCAGCGCATAGGCGACCGAGGGCGGGGACGTCGGGGATACTTCGCGCACGATGACCCGCTTGCTCTCGAGTTCGCGCAGCCGCGCGCTCAGCATCTTCGCCGAGATTCCGGCGATGTCCTTGTGCAGCGCGGTGAAACGGCGCGGCCCGACGCTTAACTGCCAGATCAGATTCGGTGTCCAGGCCCCCCCGAGCAGCCGCATGCACGCGTCCATCGGGCAGCGCGTCGGGTCGGCCGGTGCGGGGTCGGTCGGGTCAGTCACAGTGATGCTCCTCGACCCATCATACTGCGTTCCACTGGTTACCTAAAGTAATTTGATATACAATCGTAACTTCAGGGCCGGGGTGTTCCGGCAGGTTCTGATTTTCTAATGGGAGATTGGCATGAAATTGTTTTACTCCAGCGGCGCGTGCTCGCTCTCGCCGCACATCGTGGCCCAGGAGGCCGGCATCGCAGTCGAGCTGCAGAGCGTCGATCTGAAGACCAAGACGATGAAGGTCGAGGGCGACTTCCTGGCCATCAACCCCAAGGGGTACGTCCCGGCGCTGCAGCTCGACAATGGCGAGGTGCTGACCGAAGGGGTCTCGATCGTGCAGTATCTGGCCGATCTGAAGCCCGAGACGCGTCTGGCACCGCTGCCGGCGTCGTTCGAGCGCTACCGGCTGCAGGAGATGCTCACGTTCATCAACTCCGAGCTGCACAAGAGCTACTCCCCGCTGTTCAATCCGGCGACGCCAGCGGAAACCCGCGCCGAGCGCGAGGCGTATTTGCGCCGCCGCTACGCCATCATCGAGAAGCAGCTCACCGGGCGTCAGTATCTGTTCGGGGACACGTTCACGGTCGCCGATGCGTACCTGTTCACGGTCACGAATTGGGCGCGGATGGTCAAGCTCGATCTCGGGGCGTTCCCGAACCTGCTGGCCTACCAGGCACGCGTGGCCGCCCGTCCAGGCGTGCAGGCCGCGATGCGCGCCGAGGGACTCATCAAGTAAGTCGAGGGCGCCGGCTGCGGGCAAGGAGCGACCCGCGGCCGGCGCATCGGCGCATCAGTAGAGCTGCGGGATGCCGCCGGCGCTGATGTAGGCGCGCAGGGCGCGCAGCAGACGAGGCGGCAGAATCGGCTGCGCCGCCGGGTGCGCCCCGAGGCGCATGATGAGCATCTTTCCGGCGGTGAGCGCCGGCCAGTGCGCGAGTCCCGCACCGTTCGGATTACCGGTGGCGATGAAATTCACCCAGTAGTGCAGCATCTGCCGAGAGATCGCATGGTCGAGCGGCGTGAAGTGCCGGTGCGCGGCCGCATTGAGCGTGCCGAATACGTAGGGAATCTCCGAGGAGTGAAACGCCCGCCACCGGTGTGAGTGCGGCCCGGGCTCCACGTGAGTCCAGAGGTAGGCATATACCGGGGCGTGTAAGTGCGCCTCGCGCAGACGACTCCAGTGGTAGAGCGCGGCGAGTCCAACGGCGCGCCGCATGGCGCGCAGCGCACGGGCTCGGCCCCGAGGGCTGCGCGCCGGGAACATGCGCGCGAAGCGGGCCGCGAGGGTCCCGAAACGCCGCTGCAGCCTGGCCCTCCAGGCCGCGCCGGTGAGCGTCGCGGGTGTGTCGCGAAAGGCGGTGTTCTCATCGGCCGTCATCCCGATCAGCATCGGGATGTTGGCAACTCGCCCGGCCGCCAGGCGCTGCTCGGGCGAGGCGGGCAGTAGCCGGCCGTCGATGCTCGGCATGATGAGCGGACTGCTCATCGGGGCGGTGCTGGTGCTCAGTGCCGCGGGCGACAGCGCGCGCAGCCCGGCACTCGTCAGTGCACCCTTGGCCCGCGCAAAGCGCTCCCCCGCGCGCTCGGCGGCCGCGAGCGTCGCTAAGTGCATCGGGGAGTCGGGTAGGCGGGAGTTCGGCAGGCCGCTCTCGGCGATCGCGCGCTCGAACAATCCCTGCGCGAGCGGTGAGGCGAGCAGATCCTGCACGGCCATGGCGCCAGCGGATTGTCCGGCGAGCGTGACCTCGTGCGCATTGCCGCCGAAGGCACCGATATTGGTGCGCACCCACTGGAGCGCCGCAAGGATGTCCTGCAGGCCCCAGTTGCCGGGTGGCTCATGCCGCCGGAGTGCTTCGGCGGCGAGCGCCGGATCGGTCAGGAAGCCGAACACGCCGAGGCGGTAATTGAGGGTGACGACGATGATGCCATGTGCGGCGAGGTGTTTCCCCGCGTAGATCGGGACTGAGCCGGAGCCGGAGACGAACGCCCCGCCGGGGATCCACACCATCACGGGCAACGCGTGGGTGGGGTGCGCCGGTGCCCACACATTCAAATACAGGCAGTTCTCGCTGAGCGCGCCGTGCACGCCGTATTCGCTCGACCAGGGGCCGAAGCCCTGCGGTGAGAGTGTCTGCAGACAGCTCGGTGCGAAGTGCTGCGCACGCCGCACACCCTCCCAGGGGCGCAGCGGCTGCGGTGCGCGCCAGCGGTTCGGTCCGATCGGTGGGGCTGCGTACGGTACGCCGAGGAATGCCACGGTGTGCCCTGCACGCACGCCCTCGAGCACGCCCTGCGCCACGCGGATCTGCGGCGCGGCGTTCGGCGTGGCGGCCCTGCAGCACGCGGCGGATCCCAGCGCGAGCAGACAGAGCGCGGTGGCGCGACTTCGCGGGCGTGCCTTCGGGCCCGATCGGCTCATGGCGCCGACCCGGAGAGCCTCAGGCGATAAATATCGATGCTGATCGGTGCGATGCGCAGCGGACCTGACACACCGGTAAGCCGATGCTCGCGCACCTGGACCTCAGGGGGGTGTCCGATGTCGTTCGCGGCGGCAAGCCCCGGACCGGTCATTTCCCAATAGTGCCCACCGGCGCGCACTGTCGCCCCGCGCAGATGCAGCGCCAGCGGCTCGGTGCGGGCGGTGGGGTTCACCACGGCAACCACCAGATGCCGGTGATCGGGGGTCAGCGCCGCCTCGACGTCAAGCGGATAGGTCGGGCTGCCGGCACTCTGCGGCGCAATGCCGGGCACCCACTGCTGGCGCGGCGGCGGCGGCGGGGCATCGCCGTCGACCGGTACCGGCAGCAGGCCCGCGCCGAAGTGCTGACCATAGAGTTTGAACAGCAGTCCGGTGGTGTTCAGCGCCGCATGCGTGCGTGTGAAGTCGATCGTCGAGACGCCCATGGTAAAGGCCGCCATGCGCAGGAAGTCGGTGTGCCTGAGCATCTCGTTGAGGACCATGGCGTAGGCGAGCGCGAGCTTCAGATTCGCCGGCGCGCCCGTGTACGCGTACTCGTCGATCGACATGAAGATACCGGCCTGGCGCATGGCCGGAAAACGCCGCTCGTAAGCCTGCCATTCCTCGGCCTTCAGTCGCACGCGCTGCGCCGGGGTGCGCACCCATTGTTGTACCGATTCGTGCGCCGGGACGTAACCGGGCTCCATGTGATCGATGCGCAGGCCGGCGCGCGCCCGGGCGAGATCGAAGCGCATGCCGGCGCGAGCGTACCAATGCTCGGTAATGCCTTGGAAATCACCCCATGAGTGTTCCAAATACGCGCACGTCCAGTCCGCGTTCGAGCACAGCGCGATCTGGTCGCTGCGGTGACCGAGCTCACGGGCGATGCCCTCGACGGTCATCTCATCGGGCATGGCACCGGAGGCGAGCAGCACGATGTGCGGGTCGGCTCGGCGCATCGCGCGAGCGAACTCGTTGTTCTTCCACACATAGTCCTGCAGGGAGGTGTGGCCGAGTTGCCAGGGACCGTAGGGCTCATTACCGATGTTCCAGAACTTCACGTCGTACGGACGCGGATGTCCGTTGCGCGCGCGCAGAGCACCGAGCCGGGTACTGACCGGGGCGTTCAGGTAACGCACTTCGGCGGCGGCCGAGTGGGCATCGCCGAAGCCGGCGTTGACGGTCACGTACGGCGCGACGTGAAGCAGATGGCACAGGGTCATGAACTCATCGAGACCGACGTCGTTCGACTGTACCGAGTTCCAGGCATGATCGAGGTACGGGCGGCGTTTATCGCGATTGCCGACCGAGGCGTACCAGTTGAAGTCGGAGATGAAGTTGCCGCCGGGCAGACGCCAGAAACCCGAATGCAGCTGGCGCAGCGCATCGATGCTGTCGCGCCGAAAGCCCTCGATGTTGTCCGCGGGCATGAGCGAGAGGGTGCCGATGTGCACGCTGCCGTGTCCCGTGGCGCGCACTGAGAAGCTCGCCGCGCCGCTGTTTGCGCCGGCGGTGAAGGCGAACGGGTAACGGCGATAGTGTCGCGTGAGCGCTCCGATGCGCACGCTGCTCGCAGCGTGAGGAGCAGGCCCCCAGCGCAATCTGACCTGCACGTGCGCATCGGGCGAGCCGCGCAAGTAAATGTAACCGGTGTAGCGCTTGCCGGCGAGGACGGCAAGGCCCTGCTGGCGGATGCCGCGTACCCGGTGGCCGGCGAGCGCGATCCGCGGACTGTGCGCACCGACGAACGGTCGGTGCGGGTCCATCGTCACCGCCGCCGGCGCGCCGATCGGGTGCCAGCGGCGAAGCACGAAGACGCGTGCGAACCCGGTTGCCGGCTTGGCAGGCACCGCGCGCGCGGGGCGAATCGGTTCGAAGAACTTGCGGTCATCGAGCATCTGGGCCCAGAGGCTTCGGTAGACGAGCTGACCGAGATTCTCGATGAACATCCCGTACTCGTAACGACTCACCGCTCGGGCCGGATGGGTGATCTCGATCTGCGCGACGATCGGTCTGGCTCCCGAGTCAGCGGCGGCGGCTGCCGAGCAACCTACCGCGCACAACGACAGCGTGGTCGAGGAGATCAGGATCGACAATCGGATACGCATGCGGCCCCCTTAATCTGCGCGTCACCCGCAGGTCCGCGTGGACGCGCCGCGCTTGACAGTTCGAGATTAACTCGGACAATACCAGTAATCATAAGGTAGCGCTACCATAGTGGCGGGCGGGCCGCGGTGCCGGTCCGGCGACAACCAACGAGGGGTCAGGATCGATCATGCAAATCAAAGCTACGTGGCGCGTTGCGGCGGCGCTGCTGTCGGGAGTCATTGTGTGTACGGCGGCCACCGCGGCGGCGACCGGTCCGGCCGCGCCCTGGCTCAATCCGCGCCTCCCGGCGCACCAACGTGCCCTCGAACTGGTTGCACGCATGACGCTGCGCGAGAAGGTCTCGCAACTGGTCAACGGAGCGCGCGCCATTCCGAGTCTCGGTGTGCCCGCCTACAACTGGTGGAGCGAGGCGCTGCACGGGGTGATCGGTCACGGCACGACGGAGTTTCCCGAGCCGATGGGGCTGGCGGCGACGTTCGATGCGCCCGGGATCCGCGCCATGGCCAAGGCGATCAGCATCGAAGGGCGCATCCGCTACGCCGAAGCGGCTGCCCGCGGGCAGGGCACCGGGATGTTTCACGGATTGGATTTCTGGGCGCCCAACATCAACATCTGTCGCGATCCACGCTGGGGCCGCTGCCAGGAGACGTACGGAGAGGATCCGTTCCTCACCGGGCGCTTGGCCGTGGCCTACGTGCGTGGCTTGCAGGGCTCCAATCCGCACTATTACCGCGCGATTGCGACGCCGAAGCACTTCGATGCGTACAGCGGACCTGAACCGATTCGGCACTTCGCCGATGAGGACATCAGTCGCCATGCGCTCGAGGATACGTACCTGCCCGCCTTTCGCGCCGCGATCGTGCACGGCCATGCCGGTTCGGTGATGTGCGCCTACGTCGCGATCAACGGCCAGCCGGCTTGCGCCAATCACTTCCTGCTGCAGAAGACACTGCGCGGACAGTGGCATTTCCATGGCTACGTGGTGTCGGACTGCGATGCGGTGCGCGACATCTTCAGCGGCCACCATTACCGCGCGTCGCAGCCGCAAGCCTCGGCGATCTCATTGGAGCGCGGCATGGACAATGAGTGTGCGGATTTTGGCACCCCGCACGGCGATGGCGATTACAAGCCATTTCTGCAGGCGGTGCAGGAGGGCTACTTGTCGGTGAGCGCGGTGAACCGCGCGCTCGTGCGGCTGTTCACGGCGAGGTTTCGTCTCGGGATGTTCGACCCGCCGGCCCTGGTGCCGTACGACCACATCAACCCCGATGAGTTGAACAGTCCGGCCCACCGCCGACTCGCGCTGCGGCTCGCCGAGGAGTCGATGGTGCTGTTGAAGAACGACGGCGTGCTGCCGCTGCAGCGCACCGTGCGGCGGATCGCGGTCGTCGGACCGCTCGCTGATCAGACCGGCGTGCTGCTCGGGAACTACAGCGGCATGCCGAGTCGCGTCGTGACCGTGCTGCAGGGGCTGCGCGCGCAGTTCCCGCACGCGAAGATCTCCTATGTCCCCGGAACGCAGTTTCTGGCACACACGGGCACGGTGGTGCCAGCCGGCCTGTTCAGCACCGCGGACGGCAGAAGCGGCGTGCAGGTGCGGTATCGGTTTGCCGGACGGCCTGCGCGCACGGTCACGACCGTCGTGCCGATGATTGACCTCGGCGCTGGGCACGGCACGGCGCCGCCGCCCGGTGTGCTGCGCAGCGCGCAGTGGAGCGGTTACTTCACTGCGCCGCGCTCCGGGTACTACCAGGTGGGCGTGCGCACCAACGGGGCGGCCAGCCTGATGCTCGGCGCCGAGCACGTGATCGAGTCGTACAGCCCCGGCACGGACGTCGGGCGCGTCTATCTGCACAAGGGGCGGCGGATCCTCGTGCGCATGACGTATGGTCACCGCGGTGAACACGCACCGCAGGCGGCGCTCATTTGGGAGCCGGTCGACAATCGCCCGGACCCCGCCGCGCTCGCCGCGGCGCGCCGCGCCGACGTCGTCATCGCGGTGGTCGGGCTCACCAGTCGCCTCGAGAGCGAACAGTCGCCTGTACACGAGCCGGGGTTCGACGGGGGCGATCGAACGAGCCTGTCTCTGCCGCGCCCCGAGGAGGCGCTGGTGCGCGAGGTGGCCAAGGCGGGTAAGCCTCTGGTGGTGGTGCTGATGAACGGCAGCGCGCTCGCCGTGCCCTGGGAGAAACACCACGCCGATGCGATTCTCGAGGCGTGGTACAGCGGCGAGGAGGGCGGGGCGGCGATCGCCGCGACCCTGAGCGGGCGCAATGATCCGTCCGGCCGGTTGCCGCTCACCTTCTACCGCAGCGTCTATCAGTTGCCGAACTTCCAGAGCTACTCGATGCGCGGGCGTACTTACCGCTACTTCAAAGGCAAGCCACTCTGGCCGTTCGGGTTCGGCCTGAGTTACACGCAGTTCGGCTACAGTCATCTGCATCTGGCGCGCACGCGGCTCGAGGCCGGGCAGTCCCTGGCGGTGTCCGCCGAGGTCACCAATACCGGGCGGCGGGCCGGCGCGGAGGTGGTGCAGCTGTACCTGCAGTTCCCGCACCTGGCCGGTGCGCCCCTGCGGGCGCTGCGAGGCTTCACGCGCGTCTATCTCAAGAGCGGAGAGAGCCGAGTGGTGCATTTCACGCTGTCGCGGCGCGATTTGAGTATGGTGACCGAGCGGGGCCGGATCGTCGTCGCTCCGGGCCGATACACGCTCTCGGTGGGCGGTGGACAACCCGGTACGGGGGCCGCAGGGGTGGCCGGACACTTCCGCATCCACGGGGAGGTCACGCTCCCCGACTGAGCGAGGGCAAGGGCATGGCCGGCGCGGTGGTATCATCGAACGCCACCGCGCCAGCGCCGCCGGTGGCGGCGCGTCGATCAAGGAATCGGCCATGACCGAACAGCACTCTGCCCTCGTCACGCTCCGTCAGAACCGGGACTACCAGTTCGACATCGACTTCGCGCCCGGAGTGGCGCACCTGACGTGCGATGAGTCCCCGCCGCTCGGGGCCGGTGCCGGACCCTCCCCGGTCATGCTGCTGCTGGCTGCCGTGGGCAGCTGCATGAGCTCGAGCCTGTTTTTCGCGCTCAGTAAATTCAAGAACGATCCCGGCGGCATCCGCACCACCGCGAGCGCGACTCTCGGGCGCAATGAGGCCGGACGACTGCGGGTCGTGCACATCGACGTCGAGATCCACTTCGGCGCGCCCGCCGCGAGCCTGCAGCATCTGGAGCGGGTTCTCGGACAGTTCGAGGAGTTCTGCACGGTCGGGGCGAGTGTGCGCGCCGGGATCGCGACCGACGTCGCCGTGTTCGACGGCGCAGGTACACGGCTCAAATGAGACGCGGCCGCGCGCCGCCGCGGCACAGCCGGTGCGGCACATGATTGCGCTCACCACCGAGCCACCGAGTCAGCACCAACGACGCATTGCAGCGGCCAGCATCGCGCTCTCGCTGCTGATCTTCTTGGCGCTCGCGCCGTTTGCGAACCTGCCCGTTGGCCGCAGCGAGCTGTATCTGCCGATCTATGAGTCCTCGCTGGTCACGTGCGACCTGCTGACGTGCGTGTTCCTGTTCGGGCAATTTGTGCTGGCGCGCCCAACTGGCGTGCTGATCCTCTCCGCCGGGTATCTGTTCAGCGCGACGATGGCGCTGCTGCACGAGCTCAGCTTCCCCGGCCTGTTCGCGCCGGCCGGACTGCTCTGGGCCAACGGACAGACCACCGCTTGGCTCTACTTCCTCTGGCATCTCGGCTTCCCGCTGGCCGTATTCGGCTTCGCCCGCAGCGCCGAGCGTCCGGTGCGGGTCGCCTCGGTCGGCGCGATGCGCTGGGTTGTCTCCGCGGCGGTACTCGGTGCGCTCGGCGCCGCGGCGCTCGCGTTGCTCGTGGCGACCGCCGGGGCGCACCTGCTGCCGAAACTCATGCACGGAAACCAGGATCGGCCGGCGAAGTCCAAGGTGGCCTGGGCAACCTGGCTCGTGATTCTCGCGGTGCTGCCGATCCTGTGGCGGCGCGTCCGCTACTCCGGACTGCACCTGTGGGTGTTGGTGGTGAGCGTCGCGTGGGCCTGCGACCTGGCACAAGCGGCAGTGTTCAACGCCGGGCGGTTCTCCTTAGGCTGGTACACCGGACGGGCGTTCGGTCTGCTGGCCGCCTGCACTCTGCTCGCCGTGATGACTCTCGAGAATGGTCGGCTGTATCGGCGCCTCACCGAGTCGCACGCCGCCGAGTGCGAGCAGCGTCGACTCGCCGAGCAGCGCAGTGCACAGTTGAATCGTCTGTCCGCCTCGCTCGAGGCGCGCGTCGGTGCGCGCACCGGGGAGTTGCAAAGTGCCAATGAGGCGCTGCGCCGAGCGCGCGATGAGTTGCGCGCCGCGGCAACACTCGGTAGCGCGGTGCGGGAATCGGAGCGTGCGCGACTTGCGCGCGAACTGCACGATGAGCTCGGCCAAGCGCTCGTGACGTTGAAATACAAGGTCGCTGAACTCGAGACCTATTGCCGAGAGCGTGGCACGCCGATGTCCGAAGAAGCGCACGGTATGCTCGGGCTGATCGACCAGACGATTGATTCGGCACGACGCGTCGCGGCCGATTTGCGCCCTGCGGTGCTCGATGTCCTCGGTCTGTCGGCGGCCGTCGAGTGGCTGGTGAGCGGCTTTCGCAAGCTGCATTCTTTCGACGTGCAGTTGCGGATCGAGCCGGCGCAGCTGCAGGTCGCCGAGCCCGGCGCCACAGTCGTATTTCGAGTTCTGCAGGAGGCGCTGACCAACATCGTGCGTCACGCGCACGCCACGCACGTCCAGATCGAGATCCTCCAGAGCGCAGCGCAGCTTACGCTGTGCGTGCGCGATGATGGGCGCGGGTTCGATCCCGAAGTGCCGCGCCGCGCCGATGCGCTCGGGGTGCTCGGGATGCGCGAGAGGACACTGACGGTGGACGGAGCGCTCGATATCCGCTCGGTGCCGGGTCGTGGTACGACTGTGACGTTGTCGATCCCCTCTGCAGCGCCAGAGAATTCCTCGGCCGTCTGATCCACGGCGGGCAGTGGTCGCGCGCCGATCCGGGCGAGGCAGGGACGCCGCCATGACGCGCTGTGTGCGTTCCGAGCGATCGCGCTGACGTGCAAGGACCGATCCGATCCTTACGCCCCGATGCTGCCCGGTCGGTTCGCCACGAGCACGAGCTCGGTCCTGACGTGGACGACGTGTTGATCGGCCCGCGTACAGATCCGCCTGCTCAATCCGGCGTATACTGGCGCAATGTCGGTCTGGGTGATCACCATTCTGGTCTGCGCCCATGGGCACTCGCGGTGCCGGCGGCAGATCGATGATGCCTACTTCCTCAAGCGAGCCGATTGCGAGTTCGTGTTGGGCTATCTGCCGCAAGCCGAGGTGCCGCGTTGTGCAGCGCGCTCGCGTCGCAAAATGATTGCACTCGGCTATGCGCCCGTGGGGCGCGTACCGACCGGCTGAGCGTGCTGGCTGGGCGGCATGCCCGGCGCCAGCGCGTTCGCGGCGGATCAGTGGGCTCACTCGGCGGCGGATTCGACTCCCCCGGGCGAGGGTCTGCGCAATGGACTTCCACAGAGTGTTCGAGTCGGCACCATCGGCCTTCATGCTGATCACGGGGTGCACGCGATCGGTGCGGGCATCGATGAGTTGGATGTCGAAATAGGTGATCAATTGACTCAGCTCGTGGACCCGGCCGATGGCCGCGATGTCGGCACCCAGGCGCTCCTCGGTGCGAGTGCCTTCGGCGCCGCATCGGCGCTCAGATCCGTGTTGTTGCGCCTTGCGAGGTGCGCCACACAGCGCGGCGGCGGCGCGAGCGTCGCTGCGCGGCGGTGCAGGCGGGCAAGGCGAGGCGGGCTGCGCCGATGAGTGTTGCGCACCGAAGACTAAGTGTTCTCATGGGACCTGCAATGCGCCGGTGCCGGCCGCACACCGTGCGGGCGGCGCGCGCGTGTATTCCGGGAGCGGAGTGTGCACCCACTTGCGCCGCACAGCGTATCGGGTCATCGCGCTCGACGTTGGCATTCCGGTGTGGCTTCGTCTATGTTGGGGGGGGGCTGGGTGCGCCGTCGCCGGGGAGGCGCGCCCCACGGTGAGAGCGGTCCGCGGTAGGCGTGCAGGGGGTCTCGATGGGCAGTGCGATTCGAATGAAAATTCAATGGGTGTTGATGGCCGTAGCCCTCGGCGCCGCCTCGGCGATGGCGGCCCCGGCGGGCCAGGCCCCTGCGCGCAGCGCGACGGGCATACGCCTCGATGCAGCGTGGAAGGTCAAGCTCTATGCGCTCGCCCACGCCCGGTTTCATCACCCGGCATGGGGTTGGCAGCATTCCGAGCGCGACTATCGTCTGGCGCTGCGGATTGCGCATGATGATCACTTGGCCGTCGATAAGGATGCGCTGTTCGCCGCGGCCTTCCTGCATGACATGGCGGCCTTCGAGCCGTGCGCGGACCGCAAGATGGAACACGGCGCATGTGCAGCGCTGCAGAGTCCGGCGATCCTGAAGCGGATTGGCTTTCCGATGCGCAAAATCGCGGTGGTGCAGCAGGCCGAGCGCGGCCACATGTATTACAGCGATCCTGGCGACAATCCGACCGCCATCGTGCTGCACGATGCCGATTCGCTCGATTTTCTCGGTGACATCGGCGCGGCGCGCATGATCGCGCTCACGGGTGCGAAGGCGGCGAGTTTCGCCCCGGCGGTCAAGACGTTGCGCACGTTCCTGACGGTCATCCCGCCGCGGCTGATTACCCCGAGTGCGCGCCGAATCGGGCGGCGGCGCGTGGCGCAGCTGAAGGCCTTCCTCGCTGCGCTGCGACGCCAGACGTATGACGGCCGCGCCCTATGAGGCGGTGGGGTCGCAGAGGCTGCCGGTCGCAGACGTGAGCGTGCCGCTCGCCGCATTGGTCGGCGCACTCGGCGCGCCGCTCGCCTGTGTCGATCTGGAGACCACCGGCGGACATACCGGATACGACCGGATCACCGAGGTGGGCGTGGTGCGGATCGATGCCGAGGGCGCGATCGAGGAATGGTCCTCGCTGATCGATCCGCAACGCTGGATCCCTGCGCAGATCACGGCGCTCACCGGAATCGATGCCAACTTGCTTGAGGGAGCACCCACGTTTCCCGAGGTGTGCGATGCGCTGTCGGCGCGGCTCGAGGGGCACATCGTGGTCGCGCACAACGCACGATTCGACGTGGGCTTTCTGAAGCAGGCCTTCCAGCGCGAAGGGGTGCGCTTTCAACCCCCGGTGCTGTGCAGCGTGAAGCTCTCCCGGTCGCTGTTCCGCGAAGTGCGCGGTCACGGGCTCGATGCGCTCATGGGGCGTCTGGGGCTGAGCTGTGCCGATCGACACCGGGCCTCAGGCGATGCGCGTGTGGTGGCACAGTTCCTGGCGCGAATGGCCGCAACGCGTCTCGATGAACTGCTCGCCGCCTGCCGCGCGCAGGCGCAGATCCCGAGTCTGCCGGCGCATCTACCGGCGCAGGCCCTCGAGACGCTGCCCGAGGGACCGGGGGTCTATCTGATCTACGGTGAGGACGATGTGTTGCTCTATGTCGGCAAGAGCGTGCACGTACGGCGCCGAGTGCTCGAACATTTTCGCAGCGATCATCGCGCGGCGCGCGAGATGCGCCTGGCACAGCAGACCCGGCGGATCGAGACCATCGAGACTGCTGGGGAGCTCGCGGCGCTGCTGCTCGAGTCCCGTCTGATCAAAGAGCGCCGTCCGCTCCTGAACCGCCGGTTGCGCCGTACGCAGCCGTTGTGCACCCTGGCCTGGACGTTCGGGGCCGGGCAGCCGCCCGAGGTGGTCTGTGGCGGCGCAGTGGTACCAGGGGAGAGCTACGGGGCGTTCCGCACGGCGCGGGACGCCCGCCAGGCGCTGCGGCGCTTCGCGGCCGAACGGGGACTGTGCGATATCCGGCTCGGTCTGCAGAGCGGCTCGGGGCCGTGCTTCGGACATCAGATCGAGCGCTGCCGCGGTGCGTGCGTGGGTACAGAAAGCCCCGCACAGCACGATTTGCGCCTCGCCGAGGCGCTCCAGGCGATTCGCATCGCGCGCTGGTCCTATGCCGGTCCGATCGGGTTGCCAGAGGGCTCGGACGCGAGCGGTGTCCAACACGTCATTGATCAGTGGATCTATCTGGGTGCCGCCCGCGATGCGCAGGATGTTGAGGAGTTGCTGCGCCAGAGCCGTCCGACGTTCGATCTGGACACGTACCGTATCCTGCTGAGATTTCTGAATGATCCACACCATGCGCGCACCGTGCAGCGGCTCTCGCGCCCCGGCCGTTGGCCCTGATCGGCCCCCCGTCGGGCCGCAGCGAGGCGCTGGCGCTGGGTTGCTGCGACGCATTCGGGCATGCTCGGCTCGCGTCTCGATGTTGCTCTGTGTTTTCCCGAGGAGTACCGCGTGTCCTGTGTTGAACCTGCCTGGCGGTACGACATGACGTCCGCCGCGCCGTGCGCCCCGGAGCGCGGCCGGAGCCTTCCCAGTGGCGTCCGTGGAGTGTCGTCATGAGAGGGACGGCGAGCGGTCCGTCGGCGTGGCGGGCCGAAGGTGTGGCCGTGCTCTACATCGGGTTGATCGCGGCGGTGGCCAAGGCGAGCGGTCATGCCTACGTGCTGTTCCCGGAGCTCGCGGCGCTGGGGCATGACGTGCTGAAGCGGCCGATGGGGGCCTGGGCGAGGGCGCCGGTATTGCTCGTGGCGACGCCGCTGCTGACGGCGGTGATCGGCACACTGCTGGCGCGCCACTTACCCTTCGGACTGCTCGCTGTGATGCTCGACGTGGGCTTCGCCGTGTTTGCAATCGCGCTGCTGAAATCCCCGATCGCTCCGGCGATCTCCGCCGGATTGCTGCCGTTGGTGCTCGGAGTGCGCAGCTGGTGGTATCCGCCCTCGCTGCTGATCGGTACCGGGCTGCTGGCGGGGATCGCCGTGCTGCGCACCCGGTTCGCGCCGCTATCGACTGCGATCCCGACCCGCGCCGATCGCGTGGATGATGAAGTGGAGCGTGCACCGGCGCAGCTCAGCTGGTTGCCGGTGTTCGTGCTGTTCCTCGCCGCGGCGGTGCTGCTCAGTGAGGTCACCGGGTGGCGCCTGGTGTTGTTCCCGCCGCTCGTGGTCATCGGCTTTGAGGCTTTCGCGCACGCTGAGGTGTGTCCCTGGGCGCCGCGCCCCCTCGCCCTGATGCTCGCCTGCGCGCTCACGGCGAGCGCCGGACTGGCTTCGATGGCACTGCTTGGCGCCGGAGCGCTCGGGGCGATGTGCGCTCTGCTCGCCGGCGTGATCGTCCTGCGGGTGCTCGATCTGCACGTGCCGCCGGCGCTCGCCGTCGGGCTGCTGCCGTTCGTGATGCCCCATCCGAGCCTGCGCTACACGGCGGCCGTGCTGCTCGGCACGGGTCTGCAGACGGGCGTGTTTCTGCTCTGGCGCCGCCTCTGCCCGCGTCTGATTGCGCGCACCGGCTGATCAGCCGCCGGCCGTGAGCTTGTCCTGCGTGCGCGTCTCGAAGTCCTGCGCTTCGTGACGCTCATGCAACTGGCTCGAGAGCTCCCCGCTGGTTCGATTGACCATCCGGCCGCGGCGCACCGCCGGACGCTCGAGCAGCTCCTGCGCCCAGCGGCGCACCTGCGGGTACTCGTGCACGCTCAGGAATTCCGCCGCGCCGTACAACCAGCCCAACACCAGGCCGCCATACCAGGGAAAGATCGCCATGTCCGCAATCGTGTACTGCGGTCCGGCGATGTAGCGCTGCTCGGTCAGGCGGCGCTCCAGTACGTCCAGCTGGCGCTTCGCTTCCATGGCGAAACGGTCGATGGCGTACTCGATCTTCACGGGCGCATAGGCGTAAAAATGCCCGAACCCGCCGCCGAGGTAGGGCGCGCTGCCGACCTGCCAGAACAACCACGAGAGGCACTCGGTGCGTGCCGCCGGCGCGCTCGGCAGGAATGCGTCGAACTTCTCGGCCAGGTACACCAGGATCGAGCCCGACTCGAACACCCGGATCGGCTCCGCTTCGCTGCGGTCGATGAGCGCCGGGATCTTGGAATTGGGGTTGATCGCAACGAACCCGCTGCCGAACTGATCGCCCTCAGCGATGCGGATCAGCCATGCATCGTACTCGGCACCCACATGACCGAGGGCCAGCAATTCCTCGAGCAGGATGGTGACCTTGACGCCGTTCGGCGTGCCGAGGGAGTACAGCTGCAGCGGATGGCGTCCGACGGGCAGAGCCTTCTCGTGCGTCGGGCCGGCCACCGGGCGGTTGATGCTCGCGAACTGGCCGCCGCTCGGCTTGTTCCACGTCCAGACTTTCGGCGGGGTGTAGTCGATCTCAGCCATCGTGATTCTCCTTCAGGCACGCCAGGGACCGCTCCGAGCGGCTGGTGCTCAGGCCGATGTGGGAGTCGACGAGCCAAGCGCCACGGAACTCATCGGGCCGCTGCAGAGACAGGCGGGGCGGGGAGGATTTTAGCTTGAATCGCACGCCGGGCATGCCCCCGGTGCGCCATCGGATCTGAACGGCGCGCTCATTGGAACTCGGGCGTCGGCACGCCGCAGCGCCGCAGGGCGTGTGCCAGAGGGCCCAGGTGGGCGCGATAGTGTCGCCAGCGGTCCACCGAGGAGCGGTAGATGGGCCGGCGGACCTGGGCGGCACTTTGCGTGAGGCAGATTTCGGTGTTCTGATCGACGGCCAGCGCCGAGTCGTCCCAGGGCAGCCCACAGGCGCGAGCGGCCGCCGCCCCGATTTGCTGCGGTGCGCTCACCAGCTGGTCGTAATGAATCTCGTGCAGCGACTCCCCGAGCGTGCCGCGCCAGTGATCGATGAGCCGCGCATAGGCGGCATAATATCGGGCGAGGTCCTGGAAGTCGTAGCTGAACTGATACGCCTCGCCAAACAGCGTGCGATACATCGCAAAGCAGCTGTCGAGCGGGGAGCGGCTGACCAGCAGCAGGCGTGCCTGCGGCAAGGCGCGGTGGATTGCCCCGAGGTACAGGTAGTTCATCGGCTGCTTCTCGATGATCAACACGTCGCTGCCGTCGGCTCCGGCGCAGCGGGCATAACCCGCGGCGATCTGTCGCCAGTCGACTGCCGCGGCGCGAGTGAAGACATCCGCGCCGGTGGACGCAGCGACGGTGGATGCAGCGCTGAGCAGGGTGTGGGCGAAATGATCGGTTTCACCATTGGAGCGCGTGGCCGGCAGCCCGGTGAGGATGCGCTCCACCAGCGTCGTACCGGAGCGTGGCAACCCGACGATGAAGACGAAGCGGCTCGAGTCCAGGTCGATCTCAGCAGGCCGTCGGTCCGTCTCGCGAAAGACTTCCGTGATGCGCTTGAGTTTGTGCTCATCGAGCGCGGCGTCGTAGCGCAGGTGCCGGCGGTGAGTGCTCGCCGCGAGCGCGAAGTTCGCGAACGCCTCGTCGTACCGTCCGAGGTCATCGAGTTCCTTGCCGAGCGCGTAGCCGAGTAGGACCCGCGCCACATCGGGCAGTCCGGGCCGCGCCAGTTCGCGCTCTAGTGGCTCGATGTGATGGTGCGCCTCGGTCTGCACCCGCAGTTCCGCACGCAGGAGATAACACGGGTATTGCCTCGGGTCGAGCGCGATGGCGCGATCACAGGCCTCTTCGGCCGCCTCGAGTCTGCCGAGGGTGCGTTCACAGGTGGCCAGCTGGTGCCAGAAGAGCGGCACCGAGGCGTCGAGTTGGGTCGCTCGGTGGTACAGGTCACGGGCGCGATCATGATTGCCGAGGGCGCGTGCGGCCTGTGCGAGTGCGCCGTACGCCTCGGCAGGGCCCGTCGGCAGACCGAGGGCGCAGTCGATGAGCGCACGGGCGTCGTGCGAGCGCCCGAGCCGCAACAGGATCATGGCCAAGAGGCCATGCGCTGCCGAGCAGGTGCGTTTGGCGGCCACGGCGCGCTCGGCGAGGGGCAGGGCTTCGGCGGGGTGTCCGGCCCGCAACAGGTGTGCCGCTTCGGCGTCCGGCGAACGTGCTGCGGACCTCATGAGGAACCCTGGGGATGCGGTGGGGTGTTTATACCGCCGGATGGCGGTGCTGTCGAGGATGACATTAGTGTCGTCGGATCGGTGCGGGGACTCAGGCGCACTGCGGGCCGAGCGTACGGGCCAACAGCGCCTCGATTCGGCCCCAGACCTGCTCGGCCGTCGCCTCGCGGTAGACGTCCTTGCGGCTCGGCATCATGAAGCCGTGCAGAGCGCCGGGATGAAACTCGAGCTGGTAGGCGATCTGCCGCGCCTGCAGCGCATGTTCGAGCGTATCCATCTGGGCTCGGGTCGCGTGCGCATCCTGATCGGCAATGCCGAAATACAACTCCGCGGCGATCTGATCGAGATGGCGGTGCGGTGAGCCGGGCTCCTCGCTGACCAGCCCGCCCGGATGGACCGAGGCGCAGGCGGCAACGCGTGCACCGAAGTGCTGCGCGAGCGTCAGCGCAAGCCGCCCGCCCATGCAGAATCCGTACAGACCGATGCGCGCGAGGTCGGCGGCAGGATCCGCCGCAGCGAGCGCCAGTGCGGCCTCGAGGTCGCGCGTGACCAGAGCGTCGCTGAGCGCAGCCATGGCCGCGCGGATCTGTGTCAGGGTGTCGGGTCGGGTCAGATCGAGCGGGCCCTTCAGTCCGGCGCGGTGGAACAGATCCGGGACGAGCACGCAGTAGCCCCAGCGCGCGACGCGGCGTGCGTGCTGATACAGCTCCTCACGCATGCCGAGGGCATCCATCAGTTCCACGACGAGTGGGAAGGGTCCGGGCCCCTCCGGCCGCGTGATGAATACGTCCATGGTGCCCGGTGCGGTCTCGACTCGTTCATTTCGTTCGATCATGTTCACTCTCCTGCATCGGCCGGCAGTGCGGGGCCGCTCGGCGCTTCATGGTGAGGGTCGACGGGGGCTTCGGCGGCCGAAGGCTGTAGCGCGTGCGCACTCGCTCGAGCGCCATCGTCGTCGCGGTGGACGTACCGGGAGCCGCGTGACCAGGACGCTGCGGCGGCAATCAGGCATGCCACGATGGCGAACGAGAAGGCCGCGGTCAGTCCGGCGTGAAAGGGGGCGGCGATCAGGTGCGGGAAGAAGGTGTGTCCGGTCAGTGCGGCACGATCGGTGCTCGGCAGGCGTGCGAGGACCGCAGGACCGAGCAGGGCACGTACCGGGTTGTAGCCAAGGAATGCCGCGAACAGCACGCTGACGGGGGGCAGCGAGGCGATGTGAGCGGCGATGCCGGCAGGGACGCCGTGATCGAGCAAGCCGTGCTGCAGGGTGCTCGAGAGCGTGCCGGACAGGCCCGCGATCATGAGTGAGAAGAAGATCCCGATGGACAGCACCTGGGCGGCGTTCTGGAATGTGGCGTTCATCGCCCCGCCGACGCCGCGGTCGCTCGCCGGCAGACTGTTCATCACCGCGGCGCGGTTGGGTGCGGCGAAGGCGCCCATGGAGATGCCCGAGAGCAGCAGGATTGCGGCGAAGGCGCCATACCCGAAGTCGATCGGCAGCAGCATCAGCAGCATCAGGCTGAGCGCCGCGCCGATCATGCCGCCGGTGGCGAAGTAGCGTGCACCGAGCCGGTCGGAGAGGACTCCGGCGAGCGGGCCGGCGATGAGGAACCCGACGCTGAGCGGCAGCATGAAGATGCCGGCCCAGAGCGGGGTGCGCGCGAAACTGTAGCCGTGCAGCGGCAGCCAAATGCCCTGCAGCCAGATGATCAGCATGAACATCAGTCCGCCGCGACCGATCGCCGAGAGGAACGTCGAGAGTGTGCCGAAGGAGAACGCCCGGATGCGAAACAACGGCAGGCGGAACATCGGCGCACGTGCGCGCGCCTCGATGAGGCCAAAGGTGACCATCGCGGCGACGCCTGCACCGAGCAGCCCGAGGACTTGCGGGCTCATCCAGCCCATGGCATGAGCGCCGGCGGGCTGGATGCCCCAGGTGATGCCAATCATGATCAGCGTCAGTCCGCTCGCGAAAGTGACGTTGCCGCCCCAGTCGATCGGAGTGGGTGTTCGCTGGCCGATCTCGCGCAGCTTCAAGTAGGACCACAGCGTGCCGAACAGACCGAACGGCACCGATACCAGGAAGATGAGCCGCCAGTGGATGGCGGCGAGCACACCGCCGAGGATCAGTCCGAGGAAATTGCCGCTGATGCCGGCGACATTATTGATGCCGAGGGCGAGACCACGTTGCTCGGGCGGGAACGCATCGGTCAGGATCGCCCCGGAGTTGGCTACCAGGAAGGCTGCGCCCAAGCCCTGAATGATCCGGCCGATGACCAGCCACAGAGCGCCACGCTGGGCGGTGTAGGGATCGAGGGTCAGTGCGAGCGAGGCGAGCGTATAGATGATGAACCCGAGGTTGTACATCCGCACGCGCCCGAACATATCCCCGAGGCGCCCGAGGCTCACCACCAGCACGCTGGTGACGACCTGATAGCCGAGAATCATCCACAGCAGGTACAGCGTGTTGTGCGGTGCGAGAGGGTTGACCCGCAGTCCGTGGAAGATCTCCGGCATCGCGATCAGCATGATCGAGGAGTCGATCGTCGCGAGCAGAACGGCGATGGTGGTGTTCGAGAGCGCGATCCATTTGTAGCGCGAGGTTGCTGTGCGGCAGTCCATGGTTCGCTCGTGGAGTCGGTTGAGGTTGGGGGGAGAGGAGAACGTGCGGCTCGCTACGGGCCGGGGCCGGCCGATCACGGTTCGAGCAGCCGCTCGAGCAAACCGACGGCGTCGGCGAGTGCGGCGCGCTCGGCGGGATCGAGTCGGGTGCCGATGGCGCGCATCAGCCAGTCTTCGCGGGCGGCGCGGGCCGATTGAATCAATTCGCGGCAGGCGGGGGTCAGCGACAGCAGCGTCTGGCGTCCGTCGTGCGGATCGGCAGCGCCGCTGATCAGACCGGCGGATTTCAGTGTTGCGACCGTCGCCCCAATGGATTGCGGTCGGATGCCCTCGGCGTGCGCCAGCGCGCTCACGGTGGCCGGACCGTCCCGTTCCAATCGGCCGAGGACCTTCATCTGGGTCCAGGTGAAGTCCCCGAAATGCCCCTGATCTCGCAGCCGTCGTGCGAGCTTGCCACTCACGATACGCAACGCGGCGGCCAAAGGGGCGACGGCCGAATCGGCGGCGACGGGTTGTGCGGTCGACATATGCAGATCCTAGCAGATCAGAAGGACAGCTTAAAAGTTAAACTGAACAGGTTGGCTTCATAATTTGGCGCCGGCCACCGTGCCTACGGGAAGTCAATGAAAATCAACTCACTGGAAGTTCACCATGCCCGGACCGTCCGAGCGGTCCGGGCCTGACGGACAGTCTTGACAGACGAAAAACATATCGTAAGATATATCTATCGTTAATCAGGACGGTCATCATGCACAGACACAGCCATCATCACGCCGGTCACCGCGAGGCATTCAGGACACACCTGCATCTCATGGGTCATCGACACGGCGGGGGATTCGGGCATTTCGCCGGATTCATGGGCGGCATGGGGATGGGCGGGGGCGCGTTTCGCGCCGGCCGGCGCCTGGCCTCCGGGGATTTGCAGCTGGTTCTGCTCGCGCTGCTCGCCGAGCGGGCCCGTCACGGCTACGAACTGATCAAAGCACTGGAGGAGCGGTCCGAGGGCTTCTACAGCCCGAGTCCCGGCATGGTGTACCCCGCGCTCACCTGGCTGGAGGAAATGGGCTATGCGAGCGTCACGCCCGAGGGGGCGAAGAAGCTCTACGGCATCACCGAGGCCGGGAATACGTATCTGACGGAGAACCGCGCAGCCGCCGACGCGATGCTGAATCAGATCGCGCAGGCGGGCCGCAAGATGGGTCGGGTCCGTCAGGCGCTCGGCGCGATGGAAGAGGACGAACAGGACGGCTGGCGCGAGCTCTGGGCCGTGCGCGAGACACTGGCGCAGGCGGTGCGCGAGAAGCGCCACAGCTCGATCGAGGAGAAGCAGCGCATCGTGGAGATCCTGAAGGCGGCGGCTGCGCAAATTCGCGGCAAGGCCTGAGTGCACCGCGCCGCGCGGGCCTCCGCCGGCCCGCGCGGCGCGATGCCGTCGCTGTGCCGCGGGAGGGGCACGCTGCGCGGCCGGCCGCGCAGCGGCTCACCAGAAATACAGCTGCAGCGTCAGGGGCGCGCGAGATGGGGGAATTTGCGCAAGGGCCGTGCGGTGATCGAGGTAATTTCCGGCGCAGCGCTGCAGGAGCGCATCGACTTCGGACAGCTCGTAGCGCGCCTCCTGCGCGCTCGGCGGGCGTAGCGTGTGCAATTGCGGGAACAACCCCATGCCGGCGAGGATCGCGAACCATGACATCACCGGATAACCCTGACCGAATTCCTGGGCGCGCAGGCCCGCGACGATGCTATTGCCCGTCACCCAGCGCGAGAGAATCGTCTTCAGGTTGTCCGACAGATCCCGGTTGGCCGAATTCGCCCGCCAATACTCGGTATCGGTGCGCGAATTGGTCTTGTAGTGAGTGCAGATGTAATCGCGGATGCCCTCGAAATTGCGGTTCACGAGGGCATTGAAGCGCTGACGCGCCTCCTCGTTCAGTTCGCCGCGCTCGAGGAGCGCGAGGAAATTCATCGCCATGTACTGGATCACCATCAGCGCCGTGGCTTCCAGCGGCTCGACGAATCCCTGCGCGAGCCCGATGGCCAGGCAGTTGGCCTGCCAGGGCGATACGACCCGGCCGACCTTCATCTTCAGGTGGCGCGCCTCGAGGTCTGCCTCGAGCAACCCCAGGTGAGCGCGCAGCTCGGTTTCGGCCGCATCGGCGCTGCAGAACTTCGAGCTGTACACGTACCCATTGCCGTAGCGCTCGGTGAGGGGAATCTTCCAGGCCCAGCCGTGCTTCAAGGCCGTCGAGCGGGTTTCGCTCGGCAGGCGCTCCCCGAGTGGGGAGGGCATTGCCACGGCCGCATCGTTGAACAGGTTGTTCTGGAAGCTGATGAACGGAACGTTCAGGGCCTTCTGCAGCAACAGGCTGTTGAATCCCGTGCAGTCCACGTACAGATCCGCGCTGATCGTCTCGCCCTCGCGCGTATGCACCGCGGCAATGTTGCCCTCGGCGTTCACTTGGGCATGGGTCACATGGCAGCTCTTGTAGCGCACGCCGCGCTCGAGCGCCTTTTTGTGCAGAAACTGCCCGAGCAGCGTGGCATCGAAGTGGTACGCGTGCAGGACGTCGAACGGGAAGTGCTCCTTCGCCTTTGGCGAGCGTCCCTCGGCCACGAGCCGCGCCGCCAGGAAGAACCTGTCGGGGTGCGCGTAGAGGTTCGCGCCCCTGACGCGCGCCTCGGCGTTATGGATGAACTGCGTCAGGGTCATGATGTCGACCATTGACGGGAACGGATGGAAGTAGCGCTCGAAGCCCGGCCTGCTCGACCAGCCGTCGAAGCTGATGCCGCATTTGTAGGTCGCATGGCAGGCCGGCATCCATTCGGCTTCCTCGATTTTCAGCAGATCGAAGAATCCGCGCAGCAGGGGCGTGGAGCCCTCGCCGACCCCGACGGTGGGCACCGACGGGGACTCGAGCACGGTGATCTGCACGCCCTTAGGGATCAACGACTGCGCAAAGATCAGCGCCGTCATCCACCCCGCCGTTCCGCCGCCGACGATCACGATGCGGCGCACCGGTGGTGGCGGGCCGGTCTCTCGTTTACCGGGATTCAAGGTAAAGCTGTAGTCGAAGCCGTTGTCGATCGCCATGGCGCCCCAGATCGGATCCTTGTAGTGCCGTGCCCCGCGCTGGCGCGCGGTGCGCGCTCCTCAGCGGACCGGACGGCCGCGCTGAGGCGGCACTGCTGCCGCTGAAGAATGTCGCGCGGTGTATCCGAGTGTACCGCACCGCGCCTGGCCGCCGGTGGGCAGGGCATGGCGGAGTGCACGGGCCGGGCGTGATCCCGTGCGCTCAAGCGCCGCGCGCGCTCAGGTACGCACCGAACATCTCCCCCACGGCGTCGGCCAGCGCATCGACCTCGTCGATCTTCCGGCCTTGACTCGAGACTGTTTTGCCGACCGCCGACATCACAGTGCCGATCAGATCCGCAGCGAAGGCTCGCTCCCGGGGCGAGGCCCTGGGCAGCGCATCCTGCACGAACCGCATCATCAGCGCACGACCCTCCTCGACATGGGCGTGCGATTCGGGTGCTTCCCGGTAGAGCGGCGCGGCTTCCTCGAGCGCACTGCGAAGCGCGGCTTCCTCGCATTCGGAGCGGAAGAGCACCTGCACCGCCCGGTGCAGCCGAGCGAGCGGCGCGGCATCGGTTTCCGCGAGAATGCGCTGCAGCTGATCCATCGTGTGCCGCCATTCCTGCGACTGCAGCCGAAAGAGGATCGCCTCCTTGTTGGGGAAGTACTGATAGAGGGAACCGACACTGATGCCCGCCATCGCCGCCACGCGCGCCGTGGTGAAACGGTGTGCGCCCTCGCGCACCAGAACGCGAACCGCGGCCTCGAGGATGTCCGCGACGAGTTGTGAGGAGCGTCGCTGCTGCGGGGCTTTTCGCGGGGAAATGACGGGCTTGCGATCTGCGGCCATGAGAATTCCGGGGATGCGAATATGAAATACGATCTTTTATTCGTATTCTAATCACCGGCGGCGCGTTTGCCAGCACAGCGGAGGATGACGCCCATGACGACACTGACGGACGAACCTTGTGCGACGGCGGTACGGCGGATGTTCGCCGAAGCGGGCCTCAGCGAAGCGAGGCTCGAGGCGCACGGCAAGGTGCAGGCGACGGATGACATCGACCGACTGATGCAGAGCGGGGATTGCCGCGCGCTCTACGGTGCGCTGAAGGAATTTCATTTGGCGGTGTCGATGGACGTCGCCACGCTCCTGTACCTGCTCGCCCGCGCCATCGTGGAGTTCGGTACCTCGTTTGGCGTCTCGACCGTTCATCTGGCGGCCGCCCGGCGCGATAACGGCGCCGGGCGGCTCATCGGCACAGGGTTCGAGCCGTCGAAGGTCAAGCATGCGCGTGCCAACATTGCCGCCGCGGGACCGGCCGGCCTGGTGGATATTCGGGCGGGCGATGCCCTCGGTACGCTTGCCGCTGAGCTCCCGGAGCCGCTCGACGTGCTGTTCCTCGATGGGGCGAAGACTCTGTACGTGAGGATGCTTGCGATGCTCGAGCCGCGGCTGCGGGTCTCGAATTGTCGTTGCAGCTGTGAGGGCACTCCATGACTGCCCATGATCGCGTCCGCAATTGCGTGTTGCTTATCGGTGCCTCGCGCGGTCTTGGTTATGCGCTCGCCGAGGAGTTCGTGAAGCGCGACTGGAACGTGATTGGGACGGTGCGGGGCAGCGTGCGAACCGAGCTGCACGCTCTTGCCGAACGTGCGCCCGGGAGAGTGCAGATCGCCACGCTCGATGTGACGAGTGCGCAGCAGACCGCCGAGCTGCGCGCCCGGCTCGCCGGCCGAACACTCGACATGCTCTTCGTCAATGCCGGTGTGACCAACGATCCGCGCGAGACGATCGGCGAGGTCTCGACGGAGGAGTTCGTGCGCGTGATGGTGACGAACGCGCTGGGCCCGATGCGGGTCGTGGAGGCGCTTTGCGACCTGGTGAGCGAGGCAGGACTCATCGGAGTCATGTCGTCCGGTCAGGGCAGCATTGCGAACAACACCACGGGTCAACGAGAGCTGTACCGGGGGAGCAAGGCGGCCCTGAACATGTTCATGCGCAGCTTCGCGGCACGACACGCGGCGGATCGGCGGGCACTGGTGCTGATGGCGCCCGGTTGGGTGCGTACCGATCTGGGCGGCCCGGATGCGCGCTTGAGCGTCGAGGAGAGCATTCCGAATGTGCTGAGGACACTGCTCGCGGCGCGCACCCATGCGGGGCTGCAGTGTCTTGACTATTTGGGGCGAACCGTCCCTTGGTAGGACGGAGGCCTCGGCCCGCCATCGACAGCCCGGTGCCGTCCATCCACTGCGGGGCGTCTCGCGATCGATCGGCAGCAACACCCGCTGGTCGCCCCGATGTTCGCGGGTTTTCGCTGTTCTGGGTGCCCAGGACACGGAGCATCGGGTCCTCATGCGCAACGCCGACCGCCGCGGCCCGCCATCGTGGCGCAGCATCGCCCAAGCTCCTGGTGCGCCGCTGATCGAGCAGAGATCAGGATCTGGGAGGGCAAGGAAGGGGGCCATCCGTCGCCCGCGGGTCCGACCACGAGCGAACCGTCACCGCGGCGCACGATGGGCCCATACGGCCCACCCTCGGGACGACGGTCCTATACTGCGTCGCGCGGGGGCCGATGCTGCCGCCAGGGCGTCCCCCCCGGGGTGCCGCCCATTCAGCGCACGTCGGCTGAGGGGCTAGAGCGCATGTCCGCGCCACCTGGCGGGACCGGGGGCGGCGCCGCCGCTCGGGGATGCGCAGCCCGACCACACCTGAGGGAGTCTTGGGGTCGGGCCTATCGAAAGTTCGGCGCCGCCGTGCGAACTCGTGTACGCTGCCATCCGGCTCGTATCTTTTCGGCTTGACTGTCTCGGCCTCCAGCGCCGCCCGGCGCGACCCTGGCCTTGTCTGCCACCCTCGCAAAAGTTTCGCGAACCAAGGGGCAGTCGTTTCTGCCTCTCCCTTCGTTTCTATCGTGAGTATTCTCTAGTGACTAAGCTTTATGTTGGAAATCTCCCCTTCACGGCGACCGAAGAGTCTGTGCGTGAGCTGTTCTCGCAGCACGGGACCGTCGAGAAGATCTCTCTGATCTCGGATCGCGACACGGGTCGTCCGCGCGGGTTCGGCTTCGTGGAGATGTCGAGCGCCGATGCCTCGCGCGCCATGCAGGCGCTGAATGGCAAGGACTTCGACGGGCGCGCGCTGAAAGTGAACGAAGCCCAAGAGCGTGAGCGCTCGGGTGGCGGCGGTGGCGGCGGCTACCGCGGCGGCGGTTCGCGTCGCTACTGATACGCGGCCTTGAATGCGCGCCGCCCTTGGCCTGTACGGCCGGGGGCGGCGCGACTTCCATTGTATGGCGACCGAGCCGCTCGAGCTCGGCGCCCGCGAATCGGCCGTGCAGCCGAGCAGCGAGAGTCGCCGGAAACCTCGTCGAATGACCGACGTCAGGATATCTTCCTTCCGTGCGCTCATTTCAGATCAGGCGGGCATCACCCGTCTCCTGCAGAACGTCCCCGATGCGCAAGAGATTGGCACCGAACTGGTGCAACCGTGTTTCACATGGCGTTGTCAGGCTGAGGCGCAGCGCAGCTACTGGATCGCCAGTGACGGTGTGACCGCGCTATGCCTGACGGTCGTCGGGCTCAACCTCGATGAAGTCATCGCAGTGTGGCTCGCCGTCGATGAGCGACGTGCGCAGCCCGGGTTCGCTCTCGGTGCGCAAGTGCTGCGCGCGATCCTCTGCGAGGAACTCGCGCTCGCCGTCGATGTTGTCGCGGCCGATGAGGGCTGAGACCCAAATGCGCACGCGTGCGTCGAGATCGCTGAGTTTCAGGTGAGGACGGCTCGCTGCGCCGTGCGGGCCCAGGTCCACCGCTGAGATCAACAGCGGCTGTCGTTCACGGCAGATCGCCACCGGCATCTATGTTGGCGTCATATTTTTCGCACCGGCACCGAGATGCCGCAGACATCGATCTTGCCCGGCGGGGTGACGAAAAATGCATCATGGCGGTCTCGCTTGGCTTCGAGCAGTCGTTGAAAGGTGCGGCTGCGCGTGCGCAGAATTTCTAGGTCCGGCCGCTGTGCTTGCGGGAGGTCGGCTGCCACTCGGATGCTCACGATGGGGACGCGATGCGCCGGGTGCGCATAGAAGCCGAGTGGACCGTGTCCGCGCGGGAGTGAGGAGAGTTTGTCCATGCCTTCAATCACCCGCCCGACCACGGTGAGGTTCCGATCGAGCCACCGCGGAGCCTGGCCGATGACGACGTACAGTGCGCTTCCGTTGCCCGAGTCCGGCGCATCGTCCCGGGCGACGGCCAGTGTCCCGTAGCAGTGCACCAGCCAGGTCTGCTGGTTGGCCGGATCGCGGGCTGCAGGGAAGTCTCGAGTGAATCCGACCTCAGGGGCGTACACGTCGCCGTCAGGCAGGCGCACCCAGGGCAGTGAGCGCCCGATCGGTCGGGTGAACTCTGGCGGCAGTGTTTGTTTTGCGCGTCCGAGGGAGCGGATCTTGAGCGCACCGGCGCTTTCATCGCCCGCCGGATCATCCCATTGAGCGACGAAGTTATCCTGCACTCTGACGATCGCCAGGCCGTCGAAGTAATGTTCGCGGACCAGCGTTTTGATATTCGCGACATGCAGCGGGGCGTAGGCCGAGTCGAGCTCCATGACGACCCGCCCGGCGGGCAGCTGCATCACCAGCAGATCGTGGGGATTTGGCTTACGCCATTGCGAGGGTGGGGACTTGGCCAGAATCTGCGCCGCCGATGGGGTGGCTCGAGCCGCTGCGGCGAGCGTCGATGCGTACCCCAGCACGGCCAGCACGGCGAGAATCTTGCTCGGCTTCATCATGGTCCCCCGTGGAGCTCGGCGCGATGTCGCTCGCGGATGCTGCGTGCAATTCGGCCAGATCGGCGCGAGCAGCACCCGGCTCGCGACTCAATCCGTGCGGCTCGAGGCCCCTGACAGTGCTGCCGCCGCAGCGCGTTGTTCAGCCACGAATTGCGTCGCCTGCGCAGTGCCTTCCGGCGCTGACCAGACCGCCAGGTCCGATGCCGGCACGGGTACATACGGACCTTCCTTGACCTCGAAGACGACGCTGTTCGGCTCCAACGCGGTGACCGTGTGCCACGTTCCGGCTTCGAATTCAAACGCGGCAAGCCCTCCGGAGCCTCCGAGTACATGGCGCGAGCGCACGTCGCCATGCTCATCGAAAGCCGTGAACAGAAAGCATCCCCGAAGGGGAATCAGCAGCTCCCAGGTCTGCGGGTGACGATGAGGCCGCACGTAAGTGTCCGGTTCCATGGCAATTGCAAGGCGCTGTATGGGTGCGTCCAGCGAGGGGTGGAGATTGTGGTGACTTCGATGTCGCGGACTGCCGCGGGCCGCATCAGAGAGTGTGTCCAGCAAGGCTGGTGTGAGTGATTTCAATGACTTGACCTCGGTTGATCGCACGGATTCGAGCGCTTAAATTATAACGGATGCGCCGTTCGCCCTTGCACTTCAGGAAGCGGCAGCCTCCGGTGAGCGGCCCGACACGGACGCGCCCGGCAGTGACAGCGTCGGGGCGAGGGTGCCGATCGCGTGAGCGACCGCTCCTCGCAAGCCGAAGGGCAAAGTGGCATTCGCTCGCCGAATCGGCATCCAGACGCGCTGCTCGGTCGCGGGCGTCCTTCCGGTGACGGTGGAAGTTCACTGCCATCCTGCTTTCAACCATCAGGAGAATTTCCATGACTGCGACGATCACGGCCTTTGCGCGCTCGCCCGATCGTGGCCAGGGGCTGGCGCGCGACATGCGCGTTCGCTGGGCCCTCGAAGAAGTGGGGCAGCCCTACGACGTCCGCCTGCTTTCGTTTGAGGCGATGAAGGAGCCTGCCCATGTGGCCCGACATCCTTTCGGGCAGATCCCGACTTATGAAGAGGGCGATCTCGTTCTGTTCGAGTCGGGGGCGATTGTCTTGCATCTGGCCGACCAGCACCGGGGTCTGCTCCCTCAGGATGCGCACGCTCGGGCCCGTGCGATCGCGTGGATGTTTGCTGCGCTCAACACGGTCGAACCCCCGATCCTCGATCTGAGCATGGCACGCATCCTGGAGCGCAACGCGTCATGGTACGAACAGCGTTTGCCCGTCGTTGAGGAGCGCGTCCGAAAGCGTCTGAACGAGCTCGGTGCGCGCCTGGGGAGTGCCGAGTGGCTCGACGGCGCGTTCAGTGCCGGTGATCTTCTGATGGTGTCGGTGCTGCTCAGACTGAAGCCTTCCGGCATGCTCGATCAATATCCGCACCTCCGTGCGTACGTCGCTCGGGGCGAGGCGCGTCCCGCCTACCAACGGGCATTCGCCGCGCAATGGGCAGTGTTCCAGGCCGGGACGAACCCGGAATAGGAATCGTCCTCGGGCGCGTGGGACGGTAAGAGAGGATCGGTGGTGCGGATCGGCACGCCCGTCGCGTCAGGGCAGTTGGCGGTATCCCGGCGCGCGGAGGGGATTTCGGGTTTCCGCTGAGGACGAAGGATCTGCCAAAAAGTACCCCGGGCTGGCCGCCAAGGCTGGTGGCCGCATCGGTGAGGGATCATCGTTCCAGGAGCGTTACGGCCATGACGCCAAGTGTGTCGGTGAGGCCGCGGTGGTGCTTCCGCGTGATTGGTCAGAGACCGCAAACCGGCTCGGCTGTTTCGCCATTCGCGGCCAATGAGAACGGCGTACCGCAAGAACGCGCTTCATCGCCCGGCCGGGTCGTGCAAACCTGAGAATCTGTCCACCGAGTTCGCTCAGGAATTGAGTGGTTCAGAAACCGACGAGGAATCGCGACGGATCGAGCGCGACCAGTTGCGACAGCGCGCAGGGCGGTGAGCCAGCCGGATTTACGGCGTCTCATCAAGCGCCAACGTCCTGCATCCTATGGCGATCCCGGAGGGAAGCGCGGCAGGACAGCGCGTGCCGGACGCAGCGCAGCGATTCGCTCGAGTACCAGGTGAGAGAGCGGCGCCGAGCCGCCGTCGCCGGCGCACAGAGCTCGTGTTTGCGCAAAACGTCGATGCTACGTCCGGGGATATCCATCAGAGGTATGCCGGGTGTTTAGTCGCTGCCCGAGGCAGCATTGTGTGCGCGTCGGTCGTCGCAAGTACGTAAAGACACGAACGCGCCTTTGAATTTGTTCCAGTCAGCGGATCGCGACTGAGAAAACACTAACCGCCTCGGGCGTCAGACCCGAGGCGTCGGTCGACGCGCGGATCGCGTGGTCCGATCCGGCGGAACTTCCATCTTCGCGGCTGACACCGCGCTCATCGCATCTTCCTGCTCATCCTGCGGGAGCTGGGGGTTTATCGCCCTGACCGAGTTTCCCCCAAAGCTCCTTGAGCCTGTCCAGGAATCGCTGCCATCCCGCTTCAACTGCATGGTCGCTCATGATAGGTCTCCATTTACGCATACCGGTGTCCGTCAAGCGCACACCCGGGGGGCGACGCTTCGGAGAAGTGTGCGCCATTTTCACGACGGCCGCGGGACGTTCGGATGTCGACAGATGGCCATGATACCCATGGAGTCCGAAAGGCAAACGAAGCATTCACCGTGGGTGTAGAGTGGTCGAAACTCAGGGCCCTTCGGCTCGTCCGGCCTCGAGTGCAGGGCCGCTGCGGCTGGCTTTCCGCCAGCGACATCTCCCGGCGCACAATCAGCCGCAGACCGGTGCGATACGTCGCCTGTGTCTGTGCAGACGGGGATTCATCTCAGGTAAATCATATGCCCTCGAACCCTTCGAACCCCTGGAATCTCAGCGCGCACCTGTCGCCGGCGGCTGGTCATACTGAATCGCCGCTAGGTTATCCGGCGCGGATCATGCGCGAGCAGAATGAGGAGGCGGAGCGCGCGCAGCGGGAGCGGATGGAGCAGTCGTCTGAACTCAATACCCCCGCCATGAGAATCCGCGCTTGGGAAAGATTGCATCGTCTAACGCTGCCGCGTGGGTCTGAGCACGCTGTGCTTGATGTCGTTGCGGCGGCCACGCGTCTGACGCTCGAGCAGGTACGCGAGGAGCAGCGGCGACGTTCGGACCCCGTCCGAGTTCCGCAACCGATCGGTTCGGCAGGTCATCACGACGCCACATCGGGCCCTGAGGAATCCGGCGGCGAACGCAGCAGATAGTCGACGTCGCCTGATCGATAGCAGGTGGACGCCATCAGCGATGGGTTTTCTGCGACGTCTTGCGGAGTAGGTATTCGCGGCGAGGCTCTCTGCGCGGCAGAGCACCACACTTTCTCGTCATCACTCTCGATGTGCGTTCCGCGCAAGCCGAAAGAGGATCGATCGCCCTACCACTGACCCGTAGTAGGCTCCTCCTGCTCTGAGCTGCCGCGACAATCGACGTGTCGTGCATCGCCGAAGTATGATCAGTGCAGCCGTTTCGGGGACGAGCTCAGATGCATTCGAGCACGGAGTCGCGCTCGAGTTTACCCGTTGTACGAGAGCGGCTGGCGTCGCAGGAGGGCGAGAATTTATTCGCATTCGCCGGGAGGCCTCATACTGGTGCTCGACGCGCTTTCGCGATGCTATGGCACACCGATTGCGTGTTCTGGCACCCCTCTCACTTCAGTTCGCCAAACACGTTCTTGACTCCACTGCGGCTGCATCTGTCTGCGGTCGTGGGTCCGCGTAGGCGCCGGTGTCAACGCCGGTCCTAGGCGGCACCTCGCAAACTCGCCTCTCGATCCAGAATCTCGTGGTGCCTCCTCCCCGGCAACAATGCCGGACGGCTCACCAAAGCAAGAGGGTAGCGGGGCAGGATTCGCTTATTTCGGCAGGCGACCTTCAGTGCTCCTGGCAGCGTATGCGATTGGTCTGTAAGGAGGCGAGATGCAGATGCCGCGTCCGATGCTCATAGTCGTTTTTGTCCTTGTACCGCGAACCTGAACGCTGCGCCGTCGCAGACCACGTGGCCGGCCGCGGGGGCAGGGAAGTGAGTGCCGATGACAAGAGCCCTCTTGTTCGGCCCATTGGGCCCATTCGCCGAAGAGGCGCGAGCGGGTGAGAGCGGCGGCTTCCGGGTCGCTGTCGCCGAGCGACCCGCCGGGGTGTGCCATCTGGCAGGGATGGCGGGTCATGTCCCCGGTGATCAGCGCCTGCGCGCCTTCGGGTTCGATCACAACGCTGAGGTGGCCCGGCGTGTGCCCGGTCGATGGCGTAAGGTGGATCTCCGGCGAGATCACGTGGTCCAAGTCCACCAGCTGGAGGAGGGCGGCATCGAAGATCGGCTTGACGCTATCGCCAAGCATTGCCTGCTGCTCCTGGTCATCGCGGGCGCTTCAGAAGTCGAACTCGCGCCGACCGATGAAGTAGCGCGCCCTCGGGAAGGTCGGTACCCACTTGCCGCTTTCGAGCATTGTGTTCCAGCCGACGTGGTCGACGTGCAGGTGTGTGCACACCACGGCGTCTACTGCGCCGCACGACCAGCCCACCTCGCCAAGATGTTGTAGGAACCGCGTTGCCAGTGACTGGCAGCCGGTGATCTCGCGCGGCCGGTCGTTGCCGACGCAGGTGTCGACGACCAGCGACAGCCCGGGCGCTTCGACCAGCAGGGCTTGGACGCTGAGCTTGAGGGGCATGGCGTCCTCGCCGACGAAGTGCGGATAGAGCCACCGCGATTTGCGCAGCTCCGCGGCCGTGGCCTCCCGCATGTGCATGACCGGCAGCGGCAAATCCATCTCGACGATGCGGGTGATCTTCGCATGGCCCACTTGCCAGCTCAGCATCGCATTCACGTCTCCTCATTCAAGGTTCTGTCCGGCGGCGGTTGGCGACCCGCGGCCGACCGCGAGTCCGACGACTTCATGAGGGTCTCGCGCTCCCACCCACGGTGGCGAGCAATTCGTCCAATTGCTCAAACGACTCGCCTGCTCCACTCGTACTCCCGGAGACGATGGCAGCGTCGAGAGCTTCCTTCGAAGGATAGAGATCGTGCATCACGACCAGCGTCTTGCCACCGCTCTCTTCGAAGGTCACCGTGGTGATGGTCCCGCCTTCACCACCTTCGTCATTCGTCCAGACGAGGCGCGAGTGCGGCGTTACGTCGATATACCTGCCGAAGAACGCCATGGGATGCTCTGAGGCGGCGTGGGCAAACACGAAACGATATGTGCCCCCCACACGAACATCGACCTCGCAGGACAGGAACGATATTCCAAACGACTTTGGCGCCCACCATCGCTGGAGCAGCTCGGGCTTAGTCCACGTCTCGAAAACGATACGTGCCTGAGCGTCGAAGGTCCGCGTGACGACCAGCTCACGCTCGGACTTCCGCTCCACCGTTGTGCGATTCTTCATCGGAGTAGCCTCACTCTCGTTGCTTGCGTCCATCGGCCTTCGCCTTCCACTTCAGTTCCTCGACTACCTTGTCCAGTTCGTCGAACCGAGCGTCCCAGAGCTGGCGGTACCTCTCGATCCATGCCACCTCCTCGGCGAGTCGGCTCACGCCGAGCTTGCAGGTCCGTACGCGCCCGATTTTTCCCGTGGTGACGAGACCCGCCCGTTCCAGGACGCTGACATGCTTCTTCATGCCCGTGAGGGTCATGTGGAACTTCTGCGCAAGGTCCGTGATTGAAGCGTCTGCGCGCCCGAGCTGTTCCAGAACGCCGCGTCGGGTGGCGTCCGAGAGCGCGGCGAACGAGGCATCCAAGCCGCTCCGCGTATAATGCACCATATGGTTCAGTATTTAGCACGCCGTACGTCGGTACGCAAGCGAAAGCTGATTCGCGCTTCTGAGCGTCAGTTCCGGCACGATTCGATGACTGCTTGCCGCTGGGCAGGCTCTCGCGATCGGCAGCAATGGGTCGAGTCCCCGGCCTGTCAGGGAGTTGGCAGTGGCATGCAAAGGAGTCTGGAAATCAAAAGCTGAGGCAGACACAGTGGAGTTGTCCCGACTGTCCGCGGACGACGTTGCAGCTCGAAATGTGGCGACGGAGTGGTGTGGCCGAGGGGGGCAGTGCGAGATGAATTTGCACTCGGGCCATTTATTCTGGCGAGCGCCAGCTTACGGGGAGCAGCGGAAGCGTAAGAATTGGTAGCGGGGGCGTGATTCAGCTGTTGCCTACCGAGTGCCTGAGCCTCGCGGCGGCATGAAGCGGACTTTTGGCCGTTGCGCTTGGCTGAGCGTATTACACATGTTATAACTAACCTCAGAAACCGGAGAATCACCATGGCAGCGATCGTCAAGGTGCGCAAAGTCGGCAATTCCCTGGGCGTCGTCCTGACGAAGGACGTCGTTGAGTCCCTCGGCGTGGCTGAAGGTGATGAGCTGTTCGCCATTCGAACGGACGACGGCATTCGGCTCACCCCCTATGACCCCGATTTCGCCATGGCAATCGAATCGACGCGTGACTATATGCGGCGCCATCGGGATGCTCTGCGCGAGCTGGCCAAGCGGTGAAGGAGCCGAAGTGGATCAGCTCGGCGATCGCAACCGCGATGCAAGACGAAGCCATCTACGAATTCGGTGGCCTGGCAGGAATGCGCGATGCAGGGCTCCTTGAAAGCGCCCTCGATCGACCACGTAATCTGCTCGCGTGCAAGCCTCAAACCTCCATCTATCGACTCGCCGCCGCGCTGTGCTTCGGGATCGCCAAGAACCCTCCCTTCAATGATGGAAACAAGCGCACGGCGCTCTTGGCGACGCGAGCGTTTCTGTACCTGAACGGGCGGGAATTTGAGCCGTCGCAGACTGATGAGGTCGCCACAAT
>JBMFWZ010000015.1:0-46040 GCA_049964755.1 Steroidobacteraceae bacterium
GTGCCCTTGGAGCACTCCACGGTCAGCTCCAGCCGCTGCGCCTGCGCCTCGAGCAGCGTCAGGGCGTAGATTTCGATGGGGCGCGCCTCGCGCTCGACGGACACCCCGGCGCGGGCGAGTTCGTACAGCGGCCGCCCGTTGCGCTTCAACGCCGAGTACATCGGCGGGGTCTGCCGCTGCGCACCGCGCAGCGGCGCGAGTGCCGCCTCGAGCGTCTGAGGATCGAGCGGCGGCACCGCCGCCTGCTCGATCACCTCGCCTTCGACATCGCCGGTGGCCGTGCGCGCCCCGAGTGCGATGGCGAAGCGGTAGCGCTTGCGGCTCGAGAGGATCTCCCCGGCGATCTTGGTCGCCTCATCCAAGCAGATCGGCAGCATCCCGGTGGCGAGCGGATCGAGACTGCCGGCATGACCGGCCTTGGCCGCCCCGTAGAGCCGCCGCACGCGCTGCAGCGCAGCATTCGACGAGAGCCCCAGGGGCTTGTCGAGAAGCACGATCCCGCTCGGCATCGGCTCAGTGCTTCGCCTGGTCTTCGGCGCGCGCCCGATCGATCAGTCCGCTCAGCTGCGCGGCCTTCTCGGCGGTGTCATCGAGCAGAAACTCCAACCGCGGCGCATGGCGCAGACCGAGCTCGCGCCCGACCTGCCCGCGGAGAAACCCCCCGGCGTGCATCAACCCGCGCAGCACCTCTTCGGCCGGATGCTGCGAGGCGAACGGCGCGACGTAGATGCGCGCGACACTCATGTCCGGCAGCAACCGCACCGCGGTGACGGTGACGCGCCCGACGCGCGGGTCCTTGACCTCGCGCGCGATCAGCGCCGCCAGCACGCGCTGCAGCTGCGACTCGATTCTGCGGACTCTGGGGCTGGCCGAACTCATTACAGCGTCCGGGCCACCTCGACGCGCGAGAAGCACTCGATCTGATCCCCGACGCGCACGTCCTGGTAGTTCTTCACGCCGATGCCGCACTCGGTGCCGGCCCGTACTTCCCCAACGTCATCCTTGAAGCGGCGCAGCGACTCGAGCGCCCCTTCGAAGATCACGACGTTGTCGCGCAGCACGCGGATCGGGTTGTTGCGCTTCACCGCGCCCTCGGTCACCAGACAGCCGGAGACCACCCCGAACTTGCTGGAGCGGAACACGTCGCGCACCTGCGCCACGCCCACGATCTGCTCCTTGATCTCCGGCTGCAGCAGGCCGGTCATCATCTGACGCACATCGTCGATGACTTCGTAGATGATGCTGTAGTAGCGCACCTCGACGCCGGTTTCCTTCATCGCATCGCGTGCCCCGGAATCGGCGCGCACGTTGAAGCCGATGATCAGCGCCTTGGAGGCCGCCGCGAGCTGCACGTCCGAGACGGTAATCCCGCCGATGCCGCTGGCGATCAGCTTCACCTGCACTTCGGCGGTCGAGAGCTTCTCGAGCGACTCGCGCAACGCCTCGACGCTGCCCTGCACATCGCCCTTGATCACCACCGCCACGGAGCCGACCTTGCCCTCCCCGAGCTGCGAGAACACGTCCTCGCTACGGGTGGCCTGACGCGCGAGCTTCACGTCGCGCGACTTGCTCTGGCGGTAGGTCGCCACTTCGCGCGCCTTGCGCTCGCTCTCGAGCACGAGGATCTCCTCCCCGGAGTTCGGCGCCCCGGAGAGGCCGAGTACCACCACCGGCATCGACGGCGGGGCGTCCTCGACGGCCTTGCCGGTCTCATCGAACAACGCGCGCACGCGGCCGAACTCGGTCCCGGCGATGATCGGATCGCCGAGCCGCAACGTACCCTTCTTCACCAACACCGTGGCCACCGCACCGCGGCCCTTCTCGACGCTCGACTCGATGACCACGCCACTGGCGAGCCCGGTGCGCGGGGCGCGCAGCTCGAGCACTTCGGCCTGCAGCAGCACCGCCTCGAGCAGCGCATCGATGCCCTCGCCGGTGTGCGCCGAGACGTTGACGAACATGTTCTGTCCGCCCCACTCCTCGGGGATCACCTCCTGCTTGGACAGCTCGTGGCGCACACGGTCCGGATCGGCGCCGTTCTTATCGACCTTGTTCACCGCCACGACGATCGGCACGCCCGCGGCGCGCGCATGTTGGATCGCCTCGAGCGTCTGGGGCATCACACCGTCATCGGCGGCCACCACGAGGATGACCACGTCAGTGGCCTTCGCGCCGCGCGCGCGCATCGCCGTGAAGGCGGCGTGGCCCGGAGTGTCGATGAAGGTGATGACGCCCTTGGGCGTCTCGACGTGATACGCCCCGACGTGCTGGGTGATGCCGCCGGCCTCGCCCGCGGCCACCTTGGCGCGGCGGATGTAATCGAGCAGCGAGGTCTTGCCGTGATCGACGTGACCCATGACGGTGACCACCGGCGGGCGCGCCTCGAGTTCGATCTGCCCGGCACCTGCCCCCTGCAGGTCGACCTCGATCTGCGCCTCCTGCATCGGCTTGGCGGTATGGCCCATCTCCTCGACCACGAGCACCGCGGTGTCCTGGTCGAGCGGTTGATTGATCGTGGCCATGATGCCAAGGTTCATCAGTGTTTTGATCAGCGCCGGCGCCTTCACGGCGAGCTTCTGCGCCAGTTCCGCCACGGTGATGGTCTCCGGTACGGTCACTTCGCGCACCACCGGGGCGGTCGGCCGCTCGAACCCGTGCCGGGCCTCGCCCGAGCCACGCACGGTGCGCGACTTCAGCGGTCGGCGCTTCTTGATTCGCGAGCTGACATCAGATGCGACGTGCAGCTCCTCACGCCCGTAGCGGGTGTGTTTGTCATCGCCCGGGGCCGGACGGTGAGCACCGGCCGTCCGGGCCGGGGGCACGTCCTTCGCCTTCGGCGGGGCCGGCGGAGCTGGCACCGGGACCGGGACGGGCGCCGGTGCGCTCGCGCGGGTCGTCTCGCGGCTGTGACGCTCGCGCTCCTCACGCTCGCGGTCGCGCTCACGCTGGGCACTTTCCTCCGCGCGCTGCTCCGCCTCGCGGCGGGCCTCGTCCAGGGCGCGCTTGCGGGCCGCCTCCTCTTCCTCGATGCGGCGGCGGTTCTCTGCCTCGAGCCGCTCGTGTTCACGCCGCTCCTGCTCGAGACGTTCCTGCTCGAGACGCTCGGCCTCTTCGGCCTCGCGCCGTTTCTGCTCGACCTCATCGTGTTGCTTGCGCGCCTGCTCCTCGAGCACGTCGCGCTTGATGTAGGTACGCTTGGTGCGCACCTCCACGTTCACGGTGCGCGCGCGCCCCTGGGCGCTCGCCAACTTCAGCTCACTTTGCGTCTTGCGTCGCAGCGTGATGCGCCGCGGCGCCGCATCACTGTTCTGCTCGGTCTCCCCGTGACTGCGACGCAGATGCGTCAGCAGCTCGAGCTTCGCATCGTCGCTGATGTGATCGTCCGGCCCGTTCACTTGGATGCCGGCCTGATCGAGCTGCACGAGCAGCCGGTCCACCGGTACCTTCAGGACCTCGGCAAATTGGGCTACGGTCACTTCCGCCATACGTCTTGCACTCCCCCGGTCATTGACCGGGCGCGAACCAGTGAGCCCGCGCAGTCATGATGAGCTTGCCCGCCTCTTCCGGCGTCATGCCCTCGATATCGCTCAAATCGTCGATCGACTGCTCGGCGAGCTCCTCGCGCGTGCGCACCCCGCGGCGCGCCAGCGCGAGCGCCAGATCCGGGCTCATGCCCTGCAACCGCAGCAGATCATCCGCCGGCATCGCCTGCTCGAGCGACTCCTCGCTCGCGATCGCCTGGGTGAGCAGCACGTCGCGAGCGCGGTTGCGCAGCTCCTTGACGATCTGCTCGTCGAACTCGGCGATTCCGGCGAGCTCGCCCTGCGGCACGTAAGCAATCTCCTCGATGGTCGAGAACCCCTCCTGGGCGAGGATGGTCGCGACGTCCTCATCGACGTCGAGCTGTTTCATGAACAGCTGCACCAGCGTCTTGGACTCCGAGTCGCTCTTCGCCTCGGCGTCCGATTCGGTCATCACGTTCAGCTCCCAGCCGCTCAGCTGGCTGGCCAAGCGGATGTTCTGACCGCCGCGACCGATGGCCTGGGACAGCTTGTCCTCGGCCACCGCGACATCCATGCTGTGCGAGTCCTCATCGACCACGATCGAGAGCACTTCGGCCGGCGACATGGCGTTGATCACGAATTGTGCCGGGTTCTCATCGAACGGGATGATGTCGACGCGCTCCCCGGCGATCTCGTTCGAGACCGCCTGGACGCGCGAGCCGCGCATGCCGACGCAGGCGCCCACCGGATCGATGCGCGGATCGTTGCTGCGCACGGCGATCTTGGCGCGCACGCCCGCATCGCGGGCTGCCCCGAGAATCTGAATCAGCCCCTGCCCCACCTCGGGCACTTCGAGTTTGAACAGCTCGATCAGGAACTCCGGGGCGGTGCGGCTCAAGAACAGCTGCGGGCCACGCAGCTCCGAGCGCACCTCGCGCAGAAACGCCTTGATGCGATCCTGCGGCTTGACCTGCTCGCGCGGAATCATGTCGGTGCGCGGCACGAACCCCTCGGCGTTCGAACCGAGGTCGATGAAAATACCGTTGCGATCCACTCGCTTGACGACACCACTGACGAGCGTGCCGACCCGATCGCGGTAGGCATCGACCACCTGCTGGCGCTCGGCCTCGCGCACCTTCTGCACGATGACCTGCTTGGCCTGCTGAGCGGCGATGCGCCCGAAGGTGACCGACTCGATCGGCTCCTCGACGTACCCCTCGACCGTCGCACTCGGGTTCACATCGAGCGCATCCTCCAGGCGCAGCTCGCGCTCCGGGGCCTGCAACTCGGTGGACTCATCGGCGAACACCTTCCAGCGCCGGAACGTCTCGTAATCCCCGCTGCGCCGGTCGATGGCGACGCGCACGTCCCACTCCTCGCCATGCTTGCGACGCGTGGCGGCGGCGAGCGCTGCCTCGAGCGCCTCGAAAATCACTTCTTTGTCGACGCCCTTCTCATTTGAGACGGCATCGACAACCATCAGGATTTCCTTGTTCACTACTGATTACCTCTGCAACTGTCGCCTGCGGCGCACGCAACTCAACCGGCCAGTCTCGCCTTGGCCATCTCGCCGTAACCCACCGTCACTCTCTGCCCGTCGACCTCAAGCTCGATCCCCGCCTCGCCCGCCGAGCACAGCGTGCCGGTGTAGCGGCGTCGCCCCTCGCGTGGCGCGGCGAGCTCGACGAACACCCGCGACCCTGCGAAGCGCTCGAAATGCGCTCGCGTGCGCAGCACTCGATCGAAGCCAGGCGAGGACACCTCCAGCCTGTAGGCCGTCGGAATGGGATCCTCGACATCGAGCAGCGCCGAGACCTCACGGCTGACGCGCTCGCAATCCTCGATGCCGACCCCTTCGGGCCGGTCAATGAACAGCCGCACCATGGCGCTCGAGCGCCCGGCGCTGTATTCCACGTCCACCAGCTCGTAGCCGAGCCGCCCTGCCAAGGGCTCAATGAGGGCGATCAGACGCTCTCGCAATGTCGCCGCCATCGTTCCTCCCCCGCCGCCGAGGCGCCCATAAACAAAAACGGGCCACCCGGCCCGTCCGGCCGCCGCACCGCGACCGCCGCACTCCCCATGGTGCGCACCTCTCGGCCTCGCACCCCAGAATTCGCCGCGCGCACTGCGGCGCGTCCCGGCCACCCAAAAACAAAAAGCCCCTCGGGGGGCTTTATCGTGATCACGCTGTCGGAGCACTCGTCCCGAGGGCGCAGCCGCTCCGAATCCCGCGGCCGAGGCCCGCCGGGAAGCGCATTGTACGCCGAAGCACCGCCGCCGTGAAGGTCTTTTCCGTCAAGGTGTTCCGCGCCGCCCACCGCACCGGAAATGCGCCCGCCCGGCGCGCCGGCCGCTACCATAGCGGCCCATGAAGGATCCGGCGATCGGCTCAGGCGGGGGCGCGGCGCGCATCGACCGGTGGCTGTTCGGGGTGCGATTGTTCAAGTCGCGCTCCCTCGCCACCGAGGCCGTCAGCGGGGGACGCGTGCACGTCAATGGGGCACGAGTGAAGGCTGCGCACGCGGTGCGGCCCGGCGACGTGGTGCGATTCATGCGCGGGGCGGTGGAGTTCGAGTGCACGGTGCAATCGGTCCCCGCGCGGCGCGGGCCGGCCGCCCAGACGGTGCAGTGCTACCTCGAGAGCGAGGCGAGCCAGGCGCGCCGGGCGGCATTCGCCGAGCGCTCGCGCCTCGCCGTCGCATTCGCACCGCGGCCCGAGGAGCGGCCCGACAAGCATGCGCGGCGCGAGCTGCGCCGGCTGCGCGGGCGCGACTGAGCCGCCCCCGAGGCCGGAGCCGAGATTACCCACAGCGGCGCGGGTTCGCACTCGCGCGTGAAGAGGTTCACTGCATGTCGCTCAGCGTTTTTGACGTCTTCAAGATCGGCATCGGGCCGTCGAGTTCGCACACCATGGGACCGATGCGCGCGGCGCGCGAGTTCCTGCTCGAACTCGAGCAGTCCGGGCAGCTCGCCGCGGTCGAGTCGGTGAGCGTGCGCCTGTACGGATCGCTTGCGCTCACCGGGCTCGGGCACGGCACGGACCGGGCGGTGATGATGGGCCTGACGGGCGCTGAACCGGAGACGGTCGACCCTGACAGCATCCCCTCGACCCTCGAGGCAATCGGTGCGAGCGGTCGGATCGCGCTCCTCGGACGGCACTCTGTGCCATTCGAGGCCGCGCGCCATCTGCTGCTGCTGCGCACCGAGCGGCTGCCCGAACATCCCAACGGCATGCGCTTTACCGCGGCGCTCACCGGCGGCGCTCAGCACGAGCGGGAGTACTACTCGATCGGCGGCGGGTTCATCGTGCGCGCCGGTGAGGATCAGGCGCGCGAGGCGAGCACGCGGGCCACGCCTGCCTACCCGTTCGCGAGCGGCCGCGAGTTGCTCGCGCTGTGCCGCGAGCACGGGCTCGAGATCTTCGAGCTGGTGCTTGCCAACGAGCGCGCCTGGGCGAGCGAGGATGAGGTCCGTGCCGGGGTGATGAGGATCTGGGCGGTGATGCAGGCCTGTGTGCTGCGCGGCTTTCGCCAGAACGGGGTGTTGCCCGGACCGCTGAAGGTGCGCCGGCGCGCCCCGAAGCTCTACCGCCAGCTCACCGAGAGCGCAGGCGCGCGGCCGCTCGAGACGCTCGACTGGGTCGATGCGTTCGCACTCGCGGTGAACGAGGAGAATGCCGCCGGCGGCCGGGTGGTCACCGCGCCGACCAATGGCGCGGCGGGCATCGTGCCGGCCGTGCTGCACTACTACCACCGCTTCGAACCCGGCGCGTGCGACGACGGGGTGATGCGCTTTATGCTCACCGCCGCAGCGATCGGCATGCTCTATAAGCAGAATGCCTCGATCTCGGGCGCCGAGATGGGGTGCCAGGGCGAGGTGGGCGTCGCCTGCTCGATGGCCGCCGCCGGCCTCGTGGCGGCGCTGCAGGGCAGCAACGAGCAGTGTGAGAACGCCGCGGAGATCGGCATGGAGCACAACCTCGGGCTCACCTGCGATCCGGTCGGCGGTCTGGTGCAGATCCCGTGCATCGAGCGCAACGCCATGGGAGCGGTGAAGGCCATCAACGCCGCGCGGCTCGCCATGCGCGGTGATGGCAGCCACAAGGTCTCGCTCGATCACGTCATCCTCACCATGCGCCAGACGGGCGAGGACATGTCGACGATCTACAAGGAGACCTCCCAGGGCGGTCTCGCGGTGAACGTGACGGAGTGCTGAGGGCGCTCAGCGCGCGCGGATTTCGATTTCCCCGGCCACCGAGACGCGGTTACGGCCCGCCGCCTTGGCATCGTAGAGCGCGGCATCGGCGCGATGGCGCAGCGTCTCGAGCGAATCGCCCTCACGGCCGCTGGCGGCGCCGATCGACAGTGTCACTTCGTCGGCGAACTGCGCCCCGTCGGGGTGCACGATCAAACTGCGTTGCACCGCCGAGCGGATCCGCTCGGCGAGCGCCGCGGCGGCGCTGAGCGTCTTGCCGCGCAGCAGCACCACGAATTCGTCCCCACCGATGCGAGCGGCCACATCCTCCGCCCCGAGCTGCTCGCGCAGGATCTTCGCCACCTTCATCAGCACTTTGTCGCCGATCACGTGCCCGTGGGTGTCGTTGATGCGCTTGAAGTAATCGATGTCGGCGGCGAGCAGCACCACCTGGGAGAAATCCGCCGGGTCGTCCTGTCCGTCGAACGCGCGGCGAAAACCCACGAGGTTCACCAATCCCGTGAGCGGATCGCGCAGCGGCTCGGTCTGGGCTCGCTCGAGCCGCTCGATGACCCCGGCGACCTCCTCGCGCTGCTTGGCGAGCTGCGCATGCAGGCTGCGCAGTTTCGTCTGCACGTGTGAGGCCTGCGCCAACAGCTCGCTGAGCAGTGTGCGCACGCTCTGTGGATCGGGTTCGGCGAGCCGCTCGCTCGTGTGCGCAAGCGCCTCGGTGAAGGTCTGCAGCGTCCCTTCGGCCGCCGCGGTGTCCTGCTCGGTTCGTCCGATCAGCTCGCGCAGCTCGCGCTGCGCCAGTTCGAACATCTCCACGTCACGCGCGGCGATGTGCAGCGCATGCAGCCGGCAGATTTCCCCATCGGAGAGCGCACCGACGGAGGCGATCAGCTTATCGAGATCCTGCGAGAGCGTCGGGTTGAGGTCACCGGCATGCTCGTACCACACCGCGTAGCTCAACGGGTGGTAACCGGCCTCGTGCGGCGACATCAACTGCAGGGCCCGCCGGAGAATCTCGGCGCTTTCTTCCCTAGATTGCTGGTAGCGCATGCGGACCGGCAGCGGACCTTTTGATTTTACTTATCTCGTCAAATTCTAGCACTCCCGACCCAGCGATGCACCTGCTGGGTACTCGTGCAGACCGGGCTGCCGCGCCGAGAGCGCCGCGACAGCCCGTACGCAAAGGTATCGGCTCACGCCGATTGCGCCTGCGGGACTCGCACCCGCGGCGGCTGCGATTTAGGCACTCGGCGGGGCAAAACTCGGCACGGATGCGGACTCCCCGTTGCCGCTCACCGCGCGCTGTTCGCGCTTGATGCGCTCGTAGATCTCCTCGCGGTGCACTGCGACGTGCTTCGGTGCATTGATCCCGATGCGCACCTGGTTGCCTTTGACCCCCAGCACGGTGATGGTCACCTCATCCCCGATCATCACGGTTTCACCGACTCGCCTGGTAAGAATGAGCATCTGCTTGTCCTCTGTAGATATTAATGTTCCCAGTAAAACCCGATCCGCACCGCTCAGCGGGGAACGCCCCTCGGCCGCTGAGGTGTCGATCGATAGCCCAGGATGAGCTGCCCGTCCTGATGAGTGACGGTGAGCGGCTCGATCCGGGCAATGCGCTCGAGCGTGGCATCCACGTTGCGGACGCTGAACGCCCCACCAATCTGCATCTGCGCAGCGCGCGGGTCGGCGATGACGATGCGCTGCGCGGTGTATCGGCTCAGATCGCTGACAAACTTCGACAACGGCTCACCGTGCGTCTCGATGATTCCCTGCCGCCAGCGGATGGCATTCAGGGCAGTGGCCGGGTGCACATCGGCGAGCAGACCCATCGAGGAGTACTCGATCTGCTCATTGGCGGTGAGCCGGCGCATCCACGACGGCCGATCGCCTGCGCCCGCTCCGAGTCCTTCCACCGAGACCGTGCCGCTCACGACCGTCACGAGCACTTCCCCGTTGCGCTTGCGATAGACGTCGAACCGGGTGCCGAGCACCTCCACCTCACTGTGTGCGAGCAGAATCCGGAACGGTCGGGTCGGGTCGTGCACGACCTCGAAGAACGCCTCCCCGCGCAGCAGCCGCACGCGGCGGTTGTCCGGACTGCCCACCCAGCGCAACTCCGTATTCGTGTTGAGGTATGCGACGCTGCCGTCAGGCAACACGACGCTGTGCATCTGTCCGACACCGGTCTGATAGGTCCGCGGCAGGTAACCGGCGGTCCACAGCCACAGCATCCCGGCGCTCGCCGCGGCCACCGTGACCGCGGCGGATGCAGCGGCCAGCCAGCGCGTGCTGCGGCCGAGCACGGCGCGGCGCGGATGCTCCGGCACGGTCGCCACGAGCGCGGCACGCATGGGCCCATTGAGTTCTGCCGCGACATCTAGAATTGAGCGCAATTCGCTGAATTCCTTGGCGTTGATCGAGCTGGACAGCCAGTGCTCGAGCGCCCGCTGCCGACCCGGAGTCAGGCCGCGCCCCATGCGCGTCAGCCACGCTGCCGCCTGAGCCCGCGCCCGCCGCTGCCGCCGCCGTTCGAGGAGTGCGCCGAGTTTCAATCGACCTCCGTCAGATCAATGCCTTGCGATGACAACTGCGTCCGACACTGCTTCAATGCCCGCGTCATGCGTTTGTCCACGCGACGCTCGGAGATCCCGAGCTGCGCAGCGATTCCCTTGCGCGACTTGCCCTGCACGTGCGCCAGCACGAATACCGCCCGCAGCGGCGGGCTGAGGTTCTGGATCACGGCGGCGAGGCGCTGCCCGATCTGCTCGGCCATCACCTGCCGGTCCGGTCCGCCGGCCTCGTCGGCCACCGCCTCCATCCCACCCGGTCCGGCCAGGACGGCGCTCTCGAGTCGACGCCGTCGCAGGTGCATGAGGGCGAAATTCGTCGCCACCTTGAAGAGCATGGCGCGCGGGAACAGCACCTGATCCGGCCGGTAGATCCGGTGCAACTGCTCGTAGGTGTCTTGCGCCACCTCGCGTGCCAGGTCCGAGCGGCCGAGCATTTGCGTGAGATAGGCCAGCAGCTGCGCCTCGTGAGCCCGGCACAGTTGCTCGAAGAACGCCTCCGTTCCCGCCGGTCGCGGGAACCGCCTGATCTCACCGAATCGTTTGTCCATTCCCTATTCCTTGGTACTTAAGATGCACCGGGGGGGCACTCCCCCCCTCCTGCCGCAAAAAAATTTTCCGCCACACCGCCCTCTCGCTAAGATGCAGACGTTCTCATCCGCCCGCGAGGGGCACTCTCTCTGCGTCCAGCTTCTTCACCCCTGATCAGGAGCCACGTCATGAGCACCCCGACCCCCGAGACATCCGAAATGAGTCCTGGCGACGCGACGGTAGCTGCTGAAGCGCCCGCTGAGCTGGTGGAACTCGACCCGGTCTCCGCCACGCAGGGCGGACTGCTCGGCGCCAAGTACGACACCGGCCTGGGCTGGCAATACGCCTGAGGCGGCGCGCGCTACCAGCGCTGCGTAATCTGCAGGCTCAGTACGCGTCCGAGCGCCTGCACATTGGCCACGTCGTAGCCGTAGAGGCTGTCGACGAACGGCGGGGCGTGGTCAAAAAGATTCACCGCGTTCAGCGTCACCGTCATCGGCCCCAAGTGCGTGGACTGCAGGCGGTAGCGCGCATAGGCATCGAACGTCGTCCACTGCGGCACGTCCGGCAGCAGCGTGCTGCCGGGATTATGGTACGAACCGGTGTAGTTCACGATCAGCGCTCCACCCCACCCGGGCGCGGCCGCGCCGTGCCGACTCCAGGCGAGCGTGCTCTGCAGGCGTACCGACAGCGGATTGCCCACGGTGTCGAGGATGCTGATCGCGGGCGAACTCGGCGTCACGGACTGCGTGAAGTCGAGCACGTCCTCTCCACGCACCTGCACCTGGAAATGTCCCCAGCGAGTCCAGAAGTGCTGCAGCGCATCGATGTCCAATCCCCGGGTGCGAGTGATGGCGAGATTCGCCAGGCGCAGATCCACAATCGCCACCGGCTGACTGATCAGACAGGATTCGGCCGAGCCGAAGAACTGCGAGCTGTTGCAAATGGCATCGATCTGCGCGCGCGTCGGATTGCGGTTGATGACCGCGGACCACTCGGCTGAGTGCTGCAGAATGCCGAACGGATCGTCGGCGGCCGGCTGCTCGATGCGATTGTGGTAATTGATGTTGTAGTAGGTGACGGAGAACTGTACGCCGCGCCACGGCGAGAGGTCGACACCGGCCGTCCAGGTCCGCGCGGTCTCCTCGTGCAGCGCCGGGTTCGATCCCTGCTCGGCCAGCACCAAGGAGCGGCCGCTAGGGGAACTCGGATCGAGCAGCGAGACGAGGCCGGCGATGTTCTGCGACGAGTCGTACAGATCATCCAATTTCGGGGCACGGTATGAGCGACCCCAGCTCGCGTGCAGCTTCAGCCACTGACTCGCGGTCCACTGCAGGCGGGCCGTGGGATTGAACGTGCCGCCGAAATCGCTGTAGTCATCGTAGCGCCCCGCCAGATCGAGCGTCAGCCGCGGCGTCAACACCCGCTGGCCGGCCGAACCGAGCAGCGGCACGTGCAGCTGCGAGAACACCGACATGACATGCCGGTCGAACGACTGCACCAACGATGCGTTCTGCAAGTTTTGCGCCGCTGGCCGGGCGATCTCCAGAGTCTCGGAGCGCCGCTCGAGCCCCACGGCCAGTTTCACCCGTCCGGCCGGCAGCCGCATCAGCGGGCCGCTCGCCACGGCATCGGTCGACTGGATGCCTGCGACCGAGTGCTCGAAGTAGGTCTGAGTGATGGCCGCCGCCACCGCGGCATTGGCGCTCGGGTCGACTGCGAAGGGATTGAAACCGATGGCTGGATTGCCGTTCACAATCAATCCGGCCACCGCCGTCGAATTGGACACGCCGTACTGGTTCAGCGAGAGGACCTGCTTGCCACCGGACTCGCTCACGGTCATCTGCCAGCGCTCGCCGAGACGAATGGTCGCCCCCGCGGTGCCCGTGTAGACCCGGGTGGCGCTGCCGAAGCGCGTCGGTCCGAGCAGCGCCAGGAAGTTGTAGGCCACCAGCGTATAGGGCACGCCGGCAAACGGATTGATGTAGTACGGGCTGCTCGCCGGTACCTGCAGCACCGTCGCATCCGGACGGGTGCTGAGCGTGGTATTGCGCTCCGTGTAGCGCCCTTGCGCGAACAACTCGACATTCGAGCCGATACGCTGGCGCACCGATCCGTAGAACTCCTGCGCCATGCGGTCGGGGAAAATCTGCGCCGCGGTGAACGGGTTCTGCAGATTGACGGTGCGGCTCAGACCGGCGGCGGTGATGCCGTAGACCGGCTGCAGCGTGAACGGATCCAGAACGTTTCCTGGATTGGAATAGTACGAGTCGTAGTTGGCCCCGCCGTAGGGAATCTTATTCGCGTTGGCCGCGTACGCACGCGCCGCGGCCGCAAGCGGCGTGGCATCCGAGTACTCATAGTCCATCATGGCGTGCCCGCTGCTCCAGCGGGTTCCGAACAGCTGTGCTGCCATCCATTCGGCGCGGCCGCCCACCGCAGTCCCGTAGCGCAGCTCGGACTGCGCCCCGGTGAAGTTGTCACGCATGATGATATTGACGACACCTGCGACCGCATCTGCGCCATAGAGCGCTGAGGCACCGTCAGGCAACACCTCGATCTGTCGCACGGCGCTCCAGGGTATGGTGGAAACGTCTACGAAATCTCCGGTGAGCCCACCGAACGGCTGCCGGTGTCCGTTCACCAGGACGAGCGTCGCGCCGGTGCCGAGTCCGCGCAAGTTGATCGCGGCACCGTACTGATCGTTGTTGTCGACGCCGAGGTCCTCGCGAGGCCCTTCCAGCGAGACCAACGGCAGCGCATACAGGGCTTGCTGCACGTTCGGATAGGCCGCGCGGTCCAGATCCGCGCGACGCAGATACACCAGCGGGGCAATGGCCGAGCGCACGCCGCTGATCAAACTGCCGGTGACCTCCACGGGCCGCAGGTTTGCCGGCTTTAAATCCGGTTGCGGATTTTTACGCGGCACGTCCACTCGCGCCGCATCCGGTCGCACCGCGAGGCGGCGCGGCCGGCTCGCCGGGCGAATGATGACCGAGCGGGGAGTGTCGAAGAAGAAGGTGAGACCGGTGCCCGCCAGCATGCGCACCAGCGCCGCGGAACTGTCCATACGCCCCGCGACGGCCTGGGTCTTCAACTGCTGCACCTGGGGTGTTGCGGCGTAAATCGCCTGCACGCCCGACTGACGGTAGAAATCGATGACGGCCTGCGGCAGAGACTCAGCGGGAAGGTTGAACCGTGTCACCGGACCTTCGGCCCAAGCACGACCGGCCAGCGGGGTCAATGCCAGCGCAATCAATGCTGCCCGGCGCACCTGCCGCGCCGCGCCACGCTCCTGTGTCCCCTCTCTGGAGGCTTGCTCGTTATAGTCCATGATCCCTGCTGCCTGCGCGCCAGTGTGCCACATGTTGAGCACTCATGACGAGCCTTGTCGGCGCCAACACTGCAACCATGCTTCCATGCTCGCGTACTCCAGCAACTCTCCGGACTGAGTCTTAATTTCCGCCCCGCCGCCGAGCGCCCGCTCAAGCGGTGCGCGCCGAAGCAGCCCGGCACGCACCAGCTCGCCGTCAAGCAGCAGCTCGCGCAACAGCGGCCGGTTGCGCTCCACCGTCATCCGCGCGTGCGCCTCGATGCCACCCTTGTCGCGCCGATTGCGAATCGGCGCCGGCAGCGCGTCGTGGAACGCGCGCCGCGCAAGCGCCCGCCCCCAGCCGCCGGACGTGTGGATGGCCGGCGCGATACGCAGACACACCTCGATCAATGGCTGGGACAACAATGGAGCGATCCGATCCGCATCGCCGGGCTCGGCGAACGGATCGTATGCGTCGAACGGCGCGAGCACCTGGTGCGCATGCCAGCGCTTGGCGCTCGACGCCTCGGCGTGTCGATGCGCAAGCGGATGCAAACAGGCTGCAGCGGTGAGTGCCTGGCGCAGCGTCTCAGGGGCGAGCAGCGGCCGCTCGCGCCCGCCTTCGCGAAGCGGGCTCCACCGTTGCGCACCGAGCACCTCGCGCACCGTCACGCCCAGTACATGCCAGACCGAGAGGTCATCGACGCGGGCCGCATCCACCAGCGCACGCAGCACCTTCGGGCTCGGCCCCCGCCGGCGCAGCAGCTCCGCCGGCGCCCATTCGGCGCGCTCCTGATAAAAAAGTTGGTCGCCCCCATATCCGATGAACAGCGCGGCGACGCCGCGTTGCGCCGCGAGGCTCGCCTCGCGGCGGCTGTGCTCGAGATAGAAGAGGTAATTGGTGGGCTCAGCGCTCGGGGCGAGCGTGTGCAACGGACTGAGATCCACCCCGAGCGGCCGGATGTGCTCGATCAGTCCCAGCCCGACGGACTCGGCCGCCAGATGCGCAAAGCGCCGCTCATCCAGATCAGTGTGCGGCGGATAGTAGTGGAAGCACTCTACCCGGGGTGCCAGCCCACCGGCGAGCGCCGTGAGGATGATGGACGAGTCCAACCCGCCAGAGAGCGAGACCAATACACTCGGATAACACGCGCCCCAGGCACGAACCACGTCCCGAGTACAGCGACCAAGTATCTCGGCTGCTTCGGGCTCCTCGATGGGTGCCGCTGCGGCGATCTCGAGTGGATCCCACTGACAGACTCTCAGGACCTCATCACCGTGGTGGCGGGCACATTCGCCACCGACCAGCTGCGAGACGCCCTCGAGTCCCGCGCGCCGGCTGTGCTCGCGTACCAGGCTGAGACAGGCTGCAACATACGCCCAATCTGCCGTGAGCCGTCTGCCGCACATCGGCAACACGTCCGTGACCGACGCGCAATAGACCTCGAGCGCCCCAACCCGCATCGTGTAACACGGCAGCCCGGCGGATGGATCGCGCAGAACGCAGACGCTGCCGGCACCCGGCTCGAAGAGCACCGCGACGTAGCGGCCCCAGTAGCGCTCGATGAGACGCTGACCGTTGGACGCGGCGATCGACCGGCTTTCCAAGTCATCAAAGGCCGGCTGCGCAGGCCGCGATACCCCACCGCCGTCCGGCTTGAACAACACACCCATCACCACACCCCGCCCGCCCGCGAGGTGCCGAGCCGCATTGCCCGAGGTCCACTCGCCCACGCAGCGCACCTCGAAGCCCGGGCCTCGGCTGACCGTCCGCCAAGGCCCGGCCGGCTGCTGGGGTCCTTCGAACACGGTCTGTGCCTGCGCACGCGCCGAGGCATCCGCATCGTTCCAGACGAACACGAGGTAGCGAAACACGGTCAGATCCTGAGGATGGGCACGTACTGGCGCACACGATCGGGCGCGTCGTTGAACAGCACCGGCCCGTGCTGGACCCAGCAGTGCGCATGAAACGGTGCCGTCCGCACACCAAAGACCCAATGCGGGTGCAGGCCGTACTCGGCAAGAAAGGTCAGGAGCGCCAGCGAGTCCAATAGACAGGCACCACGCGCGCTGTAGAACCACGGCCGCAGATGCACGAATCGGCGCACCAGGGCCTGTGCGTGCCCGAAATCGACTCGCGCGTCGGATGACGGATCCGCCGGACGGCGCCGGCGAAGCCGCTCTAGCACCGCGTACATCGGCCGAAGCTTCAGGGCACTCGCCGCCGCGGCACAGGCCCATGCAGCGCGCCGCAGGTCGCGTCCGCTCGGTCTCGGCGGCGCATCGAAATCGAACTCGAGCAGCGTGCGCTCGGGCAGTGCGTTCACGACCGGCGTCGCAGCGTGGCCGACGCTGCGCTCTCGTACCAGCATGCCGTGTTCGACCAGCCGGCCCAGAACCGCCGGCGGGGCGTCCAGTGCCCGTGCGGAAGGCAGCGGCCACGCTCCGATCCAACCCGCCAGCCGCGCTGCCGGCTGCACCGCAAGATAGCGATTGCGCCGAAGATCCATCAGGACTGCATGATTGCCGTACAAGGCGAGGTGGACGTGCTGCGCCAGCCAATACGGCTCCACCCCCTCAGTTTCCGTGCCGTGCCGCATATGCTTCTCCTGTCCCGCCAGGACCCATTCCGCGGGGCATCTTCTGCGTCGGGCACATCTGTAACACGACCGCCGGGGCATCGACAGCGCCATTTCTGCCGTCTTTGGTTAGAAATGGCACTCCGCCGGCTCGCCCGGCCAGGGGCACGGCTCAGGCCGCCGCCGCTGAGGGATGCTGAGCCGTCCAGAGCGCGGCGTATCGTCCTCCGGCTTGCAGCAGCGACTCGTGACGGCCACACTCGATCACGCGTCCGCCGTGCAACACCAGAATACACTGTGCATGCACGACGCTCGCCAGGCGATGGGCAATCAGCACCGTCGTGGCCGACCCCGCCGTCGCCCGCAAGCCCGTGAGAACTGCCTGCTCGGTGCGGCTGTCGAGCGCCGAGGTCGCCTCGTCGAAGACATACACGAGCGGGCGACGCAGCGCCGCTCGCGCGATCGCGATCCTCTGGCGCTCTCCGCCCGAGATCCGCACCCCGCGCTCCCCAACCACGGTGTCGTATCGGTCCGGCAGCGCCGCGACGAACTCCTCGAGCTGCGCAACCCGCACCGCCTGCTGCACCTCCTCTCGGCTCGCCTGCGGCTTCGCGACCGAGATGTTGAACTCGATCGTGTCATCGAACAGCACGACGTCCTGAGGCACCACCGCAATCGCACCGCGCAGCGCCTGCGGCGAGATCTCCGTGAGCGCAACACCGCCGAGCCGGATCACACCGCTTTCCGGTTCGATCAGCCTCAGCAGCAGCCTCACGATGGAAGACTTCCCCGAGCCGCTCTCCCCGACGATCCCGAGAGTCGCGCCCGCGCCCAGCGTGAAACTGAGCGACTCGAGCGCCACTCGACCCGGGCCATAGCGCAGCGTCACCCGATCGAACTCGATCGTCCCCTGCAATGCCGGCGGCAACGACGCGCCGCTCGCCGGCTCCGGGGCGAGCGCAAGCAGCGCCATCGCCTTCTCGAGCAGCGCGGCGCCTTGCGCAAATCCCTGCACGGCAAAACCAAGCATTTCCGCCGGCCGCACCAATTGCAGCATGTAGGTATTGACGAGCACAAAACCCCCGACCGTGAGGGCTCCGGCGCGCACCGCATGTAACGCATAGGCCAAAGTCGCCGCCAAAAACAATGCGAACACCGCAGCCACCGCCAATCCATTGCGCGCATAGCCGCGATAGAATTGCATCCACGCCGATTCGCTGCGCTCGAGCGCACGCCCGGCCTTGCCCGTCACGAGTCGCTCCGCGCCGAACGCCTTCACCGTCTCGAAATTCAACAGACCATCGGTCATCACCGCCCCGGCGGCAACCCGGGTAGCAGCCGCCTCGCGAGCACTGTCGCCGATGCGGCGCGCCGAGCGACCGAAAACGACCGCATAGCAAAGCGCAGCCCCACAGAACAGCCCTAGGAACGCCGGCTGATGCAGCCGATCGAGCACGTAGGCCGCGAGCAACAGCTCAGTGCATACCGGCAGCACGGTGAACACCAGGTGGTGCAGGATGAGCCGAACCCCTTCGAGCCCATTTTCGATGGTTTGGCTCAACGCGCCGGTCTGCCGCGTGAGGTGATAACGCAACGGCAGACACAGCACATGCGCGAACAGACGTTCGTTGAGCGTTCGCAGCATCCGCCGCTCCGCCCGTGCGTACCGCAGCGCACGCAGCTCTGCGCTCGAACGTCCCAGCCACTGGCAGGTCGCATAGAGCCCGACGAGCGCCCCAGCGGTGAGAGGAATGCGGCCCTGACCACTCAGTCCGTCGATGATCCATTTCAACGCCAGAGGCGCCAGTGCGTTCATAGCGGCACCCAACAGCACCAGCAGCAGTACCTCCGAGAGCCGCAGCGCAACAAACGGTGTTACCTCCCCGCGCAGCACACCGACCGCCTCCCGCCACGGATATCGGCGGGATCTGCGGCTCACCGGTTGCCCTTGGGCCGATCGGCCGTGAGCGGGTCACTCCCGCCAGCTCCATCCGCGTCCTGCTCCGTTCCGCTGTTCTCCGGCTCCTCTTGGCGACCCTTAATGGCAGCCTCTGCCGAGGCCGATTCGATCCCTCGGCGGGCTTGAACCTCTGCCAGGATCGCTTCAGCCGCATTCAACAGCCCGCGTGGATCGCGCGCGCGCAACGTCAGGACAGTGCCCTGCAGCGTGCTCTGATCTCGCGCGAGCAACTCGCCGATGCGCTTCAGCGCCACACCGCAGCGCACGCCAACCAAAGTAACCAGCGCCCGCGCCGCGCAATAGGGGCGGGCCCGCGAGCGCTGCGGCAACCGTTCGGCTGGAAACCCACAATGGCGCGCAACGAACCAAACGACGGAACGCAGGAGCACCTGCTGCTGCCGCTTACGCAGCGCGCGCGCCTCATAGAATACTTCGCGAATCCCCGGCGTTGCACCGCTCGGCGAGGCAAAAGCCCGTACCAATTCATCCTCGATGCCCCGCGCCCTCAACAGCCGATATTCGCGCAGCGCACCTGGCCCGCGCCCGAGCTGCTCGAGCACTGCACGGGCATCGATCCACGGAAGCGTCGCGGAGCCCTGATACGCTGCATCTGCGGTCCAACCCACTCCGCTGAGCGGACGATGCAACCACAACACGAATTCGGTTCGAAATGCCTCGCGAACCCTGAAGGTCCGCAACCGCTTGAACACCGGACCCGTACTGTCTCGCGACCGATTGAAATGCAGCGCATACGGCACAGTGACGTAGCGAAACATACGCCCGATCGGCACTTCTGCAGGTTCAATCGCGAACTCTACTCGGTCGTCCTCGGCGCGACAGCCGAATACGCGCCCGCCGCACCAGAAGAGCATCGAATCGATGCTCTCACCCAGCTTGCGCCAGTCCTCCTCGTCCCGCACGAGGGGCCCCGAGCGACAACTGCGCAGAATGACATGCAACAGCGCTGCAGAACGGTACTCCGATCCCACTCGAGTGCGCCTGGTCCTCATGCCGTCCCCTTTCGCGCACCCCGTCCACTCTCGGTTCGATCGTGTGCGCGGATCCCGACAACTTCCTCTTCGCCGAACATCTGTCGCCAACACGAACAGACGACGACCACCCCTCAATCCTCAAAAAATAAGTTACTCCCACACTTGACCTGATGCAACAGGTCACATTGCCGTTGGTTTTGGCAGTTGACGCCAACTCTCTGTGCGTCGAATCAACTCTCCAGAAGTTCCCAACCTTCGCGCCTGCAACTGTCGAATTTTCCCGAACTTTTCCCAACCTACCGCGCCTCCATTGAAACCCGGAAGGCCCGGAACACCGGTCGGATTCTGTTGGTTATAGTCGTCAAAAGCGAGCGCGTCACCCGCTAATGACGCGGATCTTCGCCCAACGCAAGCCACTGAATAATCTAAATAAATAAATATTTGGCCCGCGCGAAACCACCAGGCGTCGGACCCCATGACGAGTTCTGCGCAAAGTCTCGCCCTGGGACGAACTCGTTGATGCCAGGGACGAACTCGTCATTCCGCCTCTTGACAAATCACTCCGCCAGGAATTGCGTAATCACATCACCATGAACTCGGCGCCGGTCCATGAGTGATAGAAGAGTTCATTCACACGATCGAGGAGAACGACCATGCAGTACCTGGGCAATGTCTCCAAGGAGACCAAAGGAATCGTCGGCCAGTACCCCGAAGGGGAATTGAATTTCGGGGCTGAACAGCTGTAACGGAACCAGCGGTGCGCGGCGTCAGCCGCGCACCGCCTTCAAATAGACCCGCAAACGTTCACGGAAGCACCCACATGTATGAGCTTGCTCCGTATGTATTTGCATGTACGACCGCGCGGCATTGCATGTTTCTTGACCTGACGCGCGACCGATATGTTTCCGTACCATTGCCAAGATTCGCCGGCCTCGGCGCCGAGATATACGGGTGGCATTTACCGCCAGATACATCTAGATCAAAAAGCACTGAAATCGCAACACCCGGAGTTGCAGAAGAACTGATCGCCGCTGGGATTCTTCGCCGACGACAAGCAGATCTATCGCTCCCTCAACGCCCGACACTAAAAGCCGAACGAGACTGCAAAGCCTACACCGAATTTCACTCGACTCTTAGACCGAGCCCAGACCATGCTCGGGTCCTCTCGGCACTTATCTGGGCAGATTGCGCTCTTCGTAACTGCACCCTATTTCAGGTCGTACAACGCATGACAGCCCATCGATCTCGAAAGTGCCATGCGTTTTCCCCAGACTCGCAAGGGTCGGTCGAACGCCTGGTCAGTCGTTTTTTACGGACTAGACCATGGTATCCGCGAAACTATTTGTGTCTATTCGATTCCGTGGCGCTTCTTCGGTATCTATGCAGCTACCAACTCCACGCAAACTGGATCTTCGGGGTACGCGAAGACCCTTTCGCGGCACATTGCTGGCTGCAATACGGCACCGTGATCCTCAACGATTATCTCGAACGGACTTGTATCTACACACCGATCATGATCATCTAAGAGTAGTCAATGGAGTTTCCATTTGTCGCCGCTCTGTGGAATCCCCTGGATTCCGCACAAGCAATCGCCGCAGCCCGGCTGCTCGCAACCTACTCCCCATCAAATTTAAGCGTCGCCATTGATCGCCCAGGACTCGCGGCATACACCGGCACTCCATCTGCGCCGTACCTGGACTGCTTCTCGCTCCCCAATAACGCCGGTCTCCTCCTTGGAGTCCTATTTGATCGCCGAACGAATCATCGCGTCACCCAAACTGCCCTGAATTCACAAGGAACTCTCGGTGCTCCAGGTCTGCGTACCATTGAATCATTCACCCGTAAACACTGGGGAACCTTTGTCGGATTTCTCTCAGATCCTCTCACCGGAGATTGGTATGCGACGCGCGACTGCTCCGGAATGATTGCGTGTTACTACACGATGATAGATGGCATCACAATTTTGACGTCGGACGCGCGGTACATTTTTACCGCATCCAATTGGAGTCGTCACTCCGGACCTCCGCGCTCAGTAAATCTGAATTGGGAGTATTTGGAGTTATTTTTGACGCATAGCCAGATGCAGATACGCGAAACGGCAATGCGCGATGTCTACGAACTTCTCGCGGGCGAAGTGTTGTATAATGTTAACCGCAAGCTATCGGTGAAGATGGCTTGGTCACCTGATGTCTTTGCTCACACGGATGATCGCCTATCGATCGACGCGTATAGCGCGCGCCTGCACGAGACGGTCCACTCGTGCGTAAACGCGTGGGCTAGCGTGCATCGGTGGGTTCTCCACAATCTTTCCGGCGGCTTCGATTCGTCTTTAGTCCTCGCGCTTCTCGCGCAAACGAACGCACGCCCGCATAGCGTCAGCATCAATCGATTCGCATACGGTCCTGCAGAAGACGAGCGCCAATACGCTCGATTGGCAGCTGAATCCGCGGGCATTCCCCTCGTTGAATGGCCCTGGGACTTCTCATCTCACACCCTCAGTGCATCCAGCTGTTGTTATCCATTCGGAGCAAAGCCCACACTTCAGAATTTGCTCGAACCGATCGACGAACGCTTCATATCGGCCCTGAAATCGACGCATCGATTTGACGCCATTTGGACGGGGGAAGGCGGAGATCATCTGTTCCTCTCCGCCCAGACTCCGTTGATTGTGACCGATTCCATCCGCACACACGGAGGTCGCAAACAATTGCGTAGTACGCTGTACAGCGCCGCTCGAATTACGGGGCGTTCGATTCCAGGACTCCTCGCGCATACACTTCTTCAAATGTGCCGATTCAGCGCAGAACTTCGCACCGCGTCTGCCATTCAAAATCCTTTCGTCCCGACTCCCATATCCACATCCATGTCAACTCGGATTTCTCCGACACACCCATGGATGAGTTGCTGCCATGATGTCGCTCCGGGAAAGCAATTACAAATCTCGCTTCTCGCCGAAGTCATTCACAGACGCCGTCCGCTGTCCGGAACACAAGGTAGCTATGCACTTGCCCCACTATTATCGCAACCGCTCATCGAATTGTGTCTCGAAACTCCGACTTTCGTCCTCCAATGCGATGGCCGTACGCGAGGTTTGGCCCGAAGAACGTTCTCTAAGGAACTCCCACCAGAAATCACTCGCCGCGAAGTAAAGGGTCAAACTGCACACGCCATCATCGGTCTACTGAACCGCAGCCGAGGATTTCTGCGCGAAACACTATTGGACGGTGCTCTTGTGGGACGAGGACTCCTTAATCCCGAGATACTTGCATCTGCGCTGATGGACGATAAACCGATCAGCGTGAACGCACTGTTTCCGCTGAGCGCAGCTGTTGCCGCCGAAACCTGGGTACGCTCATGGCTTTGATCTGCTATCTTGCCGCAACGCTTGGTCCAGCGATCATTCTCCGCTTTTTCCCATTCCACCAGCCATGCAGCGGTATCGTGAGCCCCACCCTCCGCAGCTGCCGAGCCGTAACGGCGTCAGGGCCCAAAAGATTGAGTTTCGCCCAGTAGAGATTCCGGAGCCTCGACATCCGTGCCTCCGCCGGGACATTTAGCCAATGGACACTGCGGCGATATGCAAACGCCTCGACGTCCGCTCCCGCAGCACGCCATTCCTCCAGCAATTGACCCACATCCGGATTCCGACTGACGAATTCGAGCAATATCGGTCCCGTCGCCGCGTTCCCATCGCCCACGGGATCGAAAAACTGATAGTGCCTCAGGAATCGCCCAGAAGGCGGACCACCGAGTACCATCCTCGATTGATTCCGCCAATAATCATCCCCCAATCCAAATGCGGTGACATTGTAGTCCGCCGGATCTCCAACCTGCGCTGCCACAAAATTTGGCAATACCTGGATTGCATGAGCAGCGAACAGTCCGCCGAAACTCCACCCCATGACCATCGCTCGGCTGACGTCCACACCCTCCTTTGTTACTGCCGCGATCGCATTTCCATAAAGTGAGACCGCGCTCTCGAGCGCACGTTTAGATTTCGTAAACCGCCCCATTTTTTTTGACCCGATTCCAGCCCAATTCATCATCAACACCGCAATCCCGGAATGCACGAATCTCGCCACTGGATACGACGAAATCCATTGAGCGTTTCTCGAATACGCTTCGGTGAAGCCATAAGACATCACAGCGAGCGGGACTGTGGTCCCTTTAGAATGTGGTGGGACCGCTAAAAAACTGGTACTCCAATGCCCGAACCGGCTCTCAATTCGTATCTTCTGAAAGCGGAAATCTAGTCGCGGTTGCGCTGGATTAATCGCGCCGAGATCTCGCATCCTCCCGGTTCTAATGTTCAACTGCACAAGCTCCGGTGGATTTCTCAGGGTCTGACCTACGCACACGGCAATCTCTCGGTCCCCGTCGAAATCGCAAACGTGCCGGTCTCCGCCCAAATCGCCATGACGCCAGTACCAGCGATGCAAAATCTGATCTGTTGCCGCGTTTACCTCTTCCAGAAACCATCTCGGGGTACCTGCTGGCTTCCGGTAGCCCATGACCTGTGCGAACAACCGACCATGGGGCGCCCACCAGATCCTAGACACGGATTCCAAAAAATATCCATGCGCAGCAGACGATACAGCTTGTGCCGGACCCTTCGACCTCAACCCGAACAAATTGAGCGATCCAGTACAGCCGCAGGATATGGGCTCCCGATACCGCATATAAATCCGGTTCGAGACAACAGCCATTTGGCCGCGCTGGGACACTGCCAGCCCCGACATTCGATACAATCGCGATGATCGCGCGAGTCTCCGCCCACTCTGGAGATCAAATAGCTTGGTGCGCCAAGAATGAAGCCTCGATACCAATGCGAGCAGGCGCCCATTCCGCCACGCAAGCGCCGGTGGCAAACGAAATAGCGTCATTGCAAGCGGGATCTTCTGGAATCGCCGTCGATTTTTCGCCTCTGTCAAGTGAATGGCCCCGACGTGGACGCGTCCCGGCCACCGCGCCCAAGGAGGCACTAGAAGCTCGAGCGTATCCATATAATCTTTCATACGAACCGAACTGCGACCGCGCCACCGCCAGGGCACGGAGTACTCGTACGCTAAAAGATTCTGACGGCGGTCAAAGGCCACAACCGAGACGGGATGGGCCGATTTGAAAAGTACCTCTCGCTGACCAGTCTCAATATTTTCCTGGTCGATCGTCGTTAATTGCTCCTGATCCTCAACGATCAACAGCGATCGATCGCTCTTCCAAATTACTTGTTCTGTGGGCCCCCGATAAAGCGTCTTCGTGCATCCTGGTCCCCGGCAACCAAGCCTCACTGCGACAATTCGCACGGAACTTACCGGTCCCGGCGCATCCGCAAGTACCTCCACGAGTTCTTTACCATTCGGTGAAATTGCGTATTGGACGATACGTTCCGGAACGGCTCCAGATCGATTGATCGCTCTCACTTCGGCAAGTCCGGACTGAACCGTCATACAAATCACTGAAACTAAAATCGAACACTGGTAAAGACAGCTCGCCCACACCTTCATGCTCTGTCCACTCCTGCTGCAGGTTTTCGTCGTCCGAATGCCGCAAAAGAGACTCGGCGCGCGCACGATTGATCGACACCCATGATCGCCTTTCACCAACGTACGGATACCGATGCGGTTATAAAACGCCCAAGAGGATTTGCATTGGCGCCGTCATACCCCAACTGGAAACTCGCCAATTGCGAGACCGCCGGCGGACTGCGATCCGCACAATTTACACATGACACATTCAACAACGGGTTTCCCCAAATCTTTCGACCCCAGAACAGGCGATATGACGCGGTGACATCTACGGTAGTCCATGATGCAATAGGGAGCTGCATCGACCCAGTTGACTCACGGTAACGATTGACATAGTTCATGAAAGCATTGATGCCCCAGGCAGAATGACGCAGACCGACTGACAGGCGTCCACGGAAATTCACCGGCCGTCCGAAAATTCCGATCGTGCTTACACTCGCGCCACCCGGAGTCACCTGGTTAACGAACTCAAAAATATATGATCCGTTGAACCCCATGCTGTATCGATATCCGTCAACGTCATGAGTGTAGCTGAGTGTCGTTATGAGCCCTCTAACGTAACTCGCGCCCACATTTTGGAATCGATCATCCACGATAGCCGTCGCATCTGCCGCGGTCCTCACTGGACCGAATCCCGGATAAACTGTCAGATTCAAGAATTGATCTGATTGACTGATGTACTGTTGAATTTCCGCTGCCGACGGGTTCTGGAGAATATATGCGGAGTACAAACTTTCGAGATCCACCGTGTTTGAAAGTGGAATAATCGCGCCCTCTATTTTACGGGTGAATCGCGCGTCGTAGAAAGTAACCTGCGCATCAAGGCCGTTAACATTCTGCGGCTCAAAGTCAAATCCCGCGGTCCACTCGGTAGACCGCTCCGCGGTCAAGCCTGAGTTTGACCCCACCCTCACAATTGCCGTGGTGGTCTGATCTGTGGGGAGCGTGGGCTGCAGAGCATTGAGCAGGTAGGTGTACGTTGCACCATAGAGTTCGTAGAAATTCGGCGCCTTGAATGACCTGCTCAGCGTACCTCTTAATTTTAACCCTCGCACCGGCTGCCACGCGATTCCTACCCTCGGATTCGTGCTGGATCCGAAGTCAGAATAGTGATCCAATCGAGCTGCGACATCGATACTGAGCTTCTGCCCATGCGCACCTCCGACTGCGGATCCCAGAAGCGGGATTTCGCCCTCAACGAAGGCGGAATCGACCGTGCGACTCCTGTGAATTTCCTTCTCTGGATACACTCCATTAAAATATGCTGCAAGTGAGTTTTTCCGGTACTGCACGCCTATTGCCGCCTTTAGTGGCCCCGCCGGCATCGTAAGGAGGGGCCCGCTCGCCGCAAGTGATCCAGCGAACAACCTATTGTCTCCGGCCAGCAGTCCTTCAAAGGACAAAGAATGCGAATCATTTCCACCGTATGAAGTATGCGCACGCAAACTCCAGCGATTTGCAAGCAACACTTTCGCCCCCAAAGAATAGGAGTATTGCGTCACGGCGATCGACCCCACGCGGGTCGTTCCTGACACTAAAACAGAGTCACCGCGGCGGGAATAAAAGGCGGCGCCATTTACGGAAAGCCGATTTCCTACGGACTCGTCTCCGGTGAGATATATGCTGTTAGTTAAAACCGATGGCGTCAGCTGCCCAGGCGCATAATGCACACTGTAGGAGCGATCGCTGGCATTTAATGGGGTCTCATCGTGGTATTCGTATGCAAGTAATGCGTGCCCCGAGTTCCAGTTCAATCCATAGGATTGCGAGACTCGGTAGTCATTTAGGCTTCCGTGCGTTACGGACCCGTATTCCACGGAAGTGGCTGCGCCATTCTGTCGGTCCTTCAGGATGTAATTGACGACGCCTCCCATGGCGTCGGATCCGTAGATCGCTGATGCACCATCGGTCACGACGTCGATACGCTTGATCATGCTGAGGGGAATGACCGAGATGTCCGTGAAGGCTCCGTTGATCCCGGCCGGCGCAAGGCGGTGACCATTCACCAGCACCAGGGTGGAGTCGTACCCCATACCGAGAAGATCGACGCCAGATCCATTGGCGAGATTTCCGGCATCATTCTGCGTCGGAAGATTGTTCACCTCCGATCCCACGGAATGCAGGTTTTCTGGCAAGGAAGCCATCAACTGCTCGACGCTCTGATAGCCCGATTCCCGGATCTGGCGCGCCGTGATGCTCATGATCGGCTCGGACGGAGGCGGGCCGCCACTGATGTGACTCCCGGTGACGATCACCTGTTGCAAGATTGGCGGCGTCGTCGCGCGACGCGACTGGGAAGACACTGGCGGCGTGCGGTCGATTGGGCCCGTCGTCCCAGTCGCCATCGCTGGGCGACCCGACGCGCCGCCGCGCCGAGCCGCGCTACCGGAGATCGGATAGACTTCGACGGTTCGATCCGTCACGGAATACGTGAGATCGGTCCCTTTCAACAGTCGCGCCACCGCCTGCCGTGCGGTGTATCGCCCCGATAAACCGGGCACCCGGCGCGCCGACTGGGCGCCTCGAAAGATGACCTGCAGATGTGCTTGGCGGCCGAACGCGAGCAGTGCCTGGCGCAATCGTTCCGGGTGAATACGGAACGCGGTGACGTGATCGAGAACTCCGGCAAATGCCGGTGCCGCCAGCGCGAGCGGAAGCGCGCAAAGCGATGCAGAGAGGATACGATGGAAGCGCGCAATCCGGTGATCCGCGCGGCGAAGCGTTACCTTTGAAGCACCAAACACCATGGAGTCCCCCGATCATCAGTGTTGTCTTGGGTCAAGAGACGAACAATGAGTCGGTAAGGGAACTCGTTCGGGATGGATCTTTCTAACGCAATTCTTCCGGCAGCCTGCCGCTGATACGTCGAGGCGGGCGTCCGCCTAAGGCTCGCGGCAATCGTTGGCTTTATGCGTACTCAGCGACGTCTGCAATCGCACGCAGATGTCGCCGTTGGAGTAGACGGCTACAACGGGAAGAACGCGGCTCAAGCCTTGGATCCAAGCGCGAATGTGATGACTGAGTACGAGAGTGGTCAGATGAAGACCCGCGGCCGCTGGTGACACTCGAATCGGCTGCTGCGAGTAGCGACTGATGTTTTCCGCGACGACGCCCAGCGGCTCGTCGATGAATTCCAAGTGACCTCTCGTCCACCCGAGCGCCAAGCGCGGACTGACGTGTCGGATTGCCAACCGGATGTGCGTTCCGTACACGAACCGTTCCCCCCGATGGAGCCGGATTGGCTGCAGTCGTGCCGTCTCGGGGAGTGGAGCATGGAGCATGCCGGAGAGAGACACTTCGACCTGTCCCTGGGTGACGGTGACCTCAGTACGCCCGGCCTCCCGGTCCACCACAAACGCAGTGCCGAGATCGCGGATCTGACCGGTTCCCGCGGTGACCACGAACGGCCAATGCGGACGGTGAATCACGTCGAACCAGGCTTCACCGCGCCGCAGGTTCAAGGATCGCCGCTGCGGCGTGATGATGACGTCGAGAACCGTCTCGGCGCCGAGGACCACTGTGGATCCGTCGCCGAGACGGATGCGGTGCGTCTGCCCCGGTGGGGACCGGTAGACCGTGGATGCCACTGACGTTGGGACCGGTGCAGACGGGATGCGTGTCGGGCGTGCACGGGGAATCACGAGCAGGGCGCTGGCTGCGCATACTGCGAGGGTTGCGCCCGCCAGCGCCCATTTGACGACCTGACGGACATCCGGAGATTTCCGTGAGGCGCGTGGCGCGCTGATTCGGGCCATGTGCTCGGAATCCTCCAGTCCCTGAGCGTCTCGGTAGAGCTGCGCGCAGGCCGCGTAGACCCGACGGTTTTCCGGATCGAGGGTCCAGTGCCGCCATGCGTCCTGTTGCGGGGGCGTCAGCCCATCGGCCGAACAACGCAATGCATGCCAGTCGAGCGCCTCGAGCCAGCGACCCTCGTCATAGTCGTAGAGGAGTTCAGCAGCCTTCACGACTCTGCGCTCCGGTCGTCCTCGTCCTCCAGCGATTCATGCAGATACGCCAGTGCCCGGGCGACGTAAATTTTGGCCATCCGTCCACTGATGCCCATGGCCTGGCCGACCTCCTCAAACGGAAGCCCTTGCACGACGCGCAGAATAAACGCCTCGAGAGGCCGTGACGGCATTTGCTCGAGCGCCTGCTCGATGATCTCCAGCCGCTGCCTCGCATCGACGACCGACTCGGCGGACGGCGCCATTTGCTCGGCTTCGGCGCGAACAGCCTGCACGAAACGCTCGCGCACGCCGCGGCGGCGCCCGTGATCGGTCATGAGATTGAGTGCACACCGCCACAGGTAACTCGCCAATGAGGCGATCGAACCCTGTCGTTCGACCGCGAGCACTTTGAGGTAGGCATCCTGGGCGATCTCCTGCGCCACCTCAACGGATCCGGTCCGCTGGGTGAGAAATCTCACGAGCGGCGCATGGTGCTGCCGCGCAACTTCCGCGAGCGCCGCGGAACGATCCTCGCACGGTGCAGCGCCGGAATCAGGGCCCTCGCCGTTGGATTCAGAGACCGCGCCGAGGGACGCGTCCGCGCTTCGTGCGTTCACGACAAGTCCATTCGAGTGAGAAACGCACGAGCCGGGTGGGCGGGAAATGCACGCCATCGCCGCTGGGTAGGAATCGTCGTGTGCACCCTGCCCCCTCACGGTTGAACTCATGTCGTATTCGCGCACCCGGTTCATGTGACACCGGTGATCGCGATCCGTTGTCCTCGCGCGACATAACGATGTCACGCCGACAGTTTGTCGACTATAGTCCTCAGTGCTGGTCAAGCGCCAACCCTTTCGGCGCGAATGATCGGGATGCGATTCGATGTTCAGTTGGAGCGATGCGCGAGCGCAACAGCGTCCCGTATGACATCGGGGCTGTACATCTAATGCACGGGTATGAATGATCGTTGGAGGACAGACGTGGACGCTGACGTCTCATCCTGAGCGACACTCAGCGGGCCGGAACTCAAACCCTCGTCCCCGCCTCGGGCCGGGCAGTCGGCGCTAAGCGTTCGACGACGCCATGCTGAGCAATTCGCGCAGTGTCGCGCCCGTGGCCGGGGCTGCCGGACCGATGATGACGTGTAGGCAGTCCGGCGCCACCCACGTACTACCGCGCAGTCCGAGGCGCTGCAGGGCCTCGGAATTCACGCGCTGCGCATCGGCAATCGAAATGCGCAGTCTCGACGATGCGGTCGTGACCTCGCGAATGTTTATGGCATCGCCCAGTGCCGCAAGCATGCCTCGGATCTGCGCCTCTTCGAGCGGAGGAACCACCGGTCCCGCATTCACCGCGGGAGCCGGCATCGCGGGGGTCGCGGGGGTCGGGACCGACAGCGCATCGAGCGGCATGCTCTGCAACGCCTCGCGCATCTCTCCGGCGATCTGCTCGGCCACGGGCCCGATGATGACTTGCAGCGCCGTCGGCGACGGACGCACCATACCGATCGCTCCGAGCGCCTTCAGCGCCCCTTCACTGACTGCGCTCTGAGTGTGTACCGTCAGGCGCAGGCGCGTGGTACAGGCATTGACCGACTCGAGATTCCCCGGGCCGCCCAGCGCCGCGATATAGGCTCGCGCCCGCTCGCCTCCGGCGGCGGCCGGGTGCACCGCAGCGGGTGCGGCCTCGAGCTCGCGGCCAGGGGTCTTCAAATCGAATTTCACGATGGAATAGCGAAAGATGCCGTAGTACAGCCCGAAGTACACCGCGCCGATGGGCAGCAACAGCAGCGGATGGGTTGCGTACTTGAAGTTCAGGATGTAATCGAACAGGCCGGCCGAGAACCCGAACCCGAGCCGCACGTCGAGCGCGTTCGTAATGATGAACGCCAGGCCGGTGAGCAGTGCGTGCACCAGATAGAGCCCCGGGGCGAGGAACATGAACGTGAACTCGACCGGCTCGGTGACACCCGTCAGAAACGACGTGAGCGCGATCGACAGCAGCAGGCCCGCGACCGCCGGCCGGCGCTCCGGACGGGCGGTGTGGTACATCGCCAGGCACGCGGCCGGCAGGCCGAACATCATGACGGGAAAGAACCCGGACATGAAGGCCCCGGCGCGCGGATCGCCGGCGAAGAAGCGGTTCATGTCACCGGTGACACCATGGTAGTGCCCCAGGATGAACCAGGCGAAGCTGTTCAGGATGTTGTGCAGACCGGTGACGATGAGCAGACGGTTCAGCACGCCATAAATGAACAAGCCCCAGGGGCCGGCGGCGAGCACCGTGCGACTGAGCGCATCCATGCCGCGCTGGATGTGCTCGAGCTGCGCGCCGAGCAGAATCGCAAGTGGGAGTGCGGCGAACCCGGTGATGATGGGCACGAAGCGCCGGCCGCCGAAGAACGCCAGGTAGCTCGGCAGCGTTAAGTTGTGAAAACGGTTGTAGAGTGCCCCACCCATCAGACCCGACACGATGCCCACCGGAACGGTCAGCTCGGCCAGCTGTTTGCGAGTGAAGGCCGCGATGACCAGCGCGTGCGCATGGGACGGAACCCCGGCAAGCACCGCCGCCGGCGCCACGACGAACACGGCCGCGCCCTTGTTGATGACCAGATACCCGACGACCGCGGCCATGCCCGCCGCGCCGTGGTTGTCTCGCGCCAGTCCGATCGCCACACCCACCGCGAACAGCAGCCCGAGGTTGGCGAAGATGGCTTGGCCGGCGGCGGCCATGACCGGGATGTGCAGCAGGTCGGGCTGACCGAGCCTCAGCAGCAGCGCTGCGGCCGGCAGCACCGCGATCGGCAGCATCAGCGCCCCGCCGAGCTTCTGCAGCGAAGTGAGGATCTGTTTCATAGGGGCCATTCCGTCACGGTTGCACTCAGCGGCGCGCCGAGACCGGCTCGCCACTCGCCTCGTCCGAATCGCTGCAGCGCATGCGCACGGCCTCGGCCGACTCCTGCGCAAGCGCCAGCACCGCACGCTCGCGGCACTGCTCCAGAGTGAGCGTTGCGAGCAGCGCCTTGATCTGTGGAATCATCGCCGGCACGCACGACAGCTCGTGCACGCCCAACCCCACCAGGATCGGCACCGCGAGTGGATCGGACGCGAGGCCGCCGCACACCGCGGTGCGTCGGCGCTGAGCGTGGGCCGCCTCGGCGGTGCGGGCAATCAGGCGCAGCACGGCCGGGTGCAGTCCATCGAGACGCGCCGCGAGGTATGCGTGGCCGCGGTCCATGGCCAGGGTGTACTGGGTGAGGTCATTGGTGCCGATGGAGAAGAAGTCGACCTCTCCGGCGAGCGAGTCGGCCATCAGCGCCGAGGCGGGGGTCTCGATCATCACGCCAAGTTCCACCGGGGCGGTGCGACCGATGCGCCGACAGGCCTCCTCGATGTGCGTGCGCACAATGCGGATTTCCGTCACATCGGTGATCATCGGCAGCAGCACCCGGCACTGTCCGGGCGGCTCGACGGCGAGTACCGCCCGCAGCTGCTCATCGAGCAACTCCTCGCGCCAGAGGCTGGTACGGATGCCGCGCAGGCCGAGCGCAGGATTTTCCTCCACCGGCAGCGGCAGGTAGGGAATCGGTTTATCCCCGCCGATGTCCAGCGTGCGCACCGTCAACGGCCGGCCCGCCAGCGCGGTCGCGATGCGTTGATACTCCGCGCGCTGCTCGGCCTCATCCGGGGCCGTCTGGCGCTCGAGAAACAGAAACTCGGTACGCAGCAGCCCGCAGCCCTCGGCCCCGTTGCGCACCGCAAGGTGCGCATCGGCGAGCGAGCCGAGGTTGGCGAGCACCTCGATGCGCGTGCCGTCGGCGAGTCGGCACTCCCGCTGGGCCGCCATCCGCTCTCGCGTGCGCCGCTCGGCGTCCCGAGCGATGTGCCGACGGGCAGTCTCGAGCGCCGTTGCACCGGGATCGACGAGCAGCTCCCCGCGTTCAGCGTCGAGCACGAGCGTCGTGCCTGGCGGGATGTGTTCAAGGGTGGCCCCGAGCGCCACCAGCGCCGGGATGCCCGCGGCAGCGGCGAGAATCGACACGTGCGAGGTGGCGCCGCCGGCGGCCAGGCAAATCCCCCCGAGCGTGCCGGCCTCGAGCCCCACGAGCTGCGAGGGCAGCAGCTCGTGAGCGATGAGAATCGACCCTGGAGCAACTGAGGGCACCGCAGCGGTCTGTCCGGTGAGCACGAGCAGCACCTGCTGTTCGAGGTCGATCAGATCATCGGCCCGCTCGGCCATGCGACCATCCTCGAGCGCGCGCAGCGCCGCGATGCTCTGGCGGATGACCGCCCGCCAGGCAAACGCGGCGCTTTTGCCCTGCTCGATCAACGCCCGTGCGCGATCGCGCAGTGCAGGATCCTCGATCAGGGCGAGGTGCGCCGTGAGGATCTCAGCAGTCGGGCCGCGCGCGCCCTCGAGGGATCGTTCGAGGGACGCCTGCACTTCGGCGCAGGCACGCCGCAGTGCCGCGCCCTCCGCGTCGATGCCGGCCCCGGATTCCACCACGGCGATCTCCTGCCGGCGCAGCAACGCCGCCGGACCCACTGCCAGACCGCGGCTCGCCACCACTCCGCGCAGAGCTCCGCCCACCCCAATCGGGGCACTCGGCACAGTGACCGCCGTGGGGGGCCGCGCCACCGCGCGCGGCTCGGGCCTCGAGAGCAGCGCCGCGAGCGCCTCCAATGCCGCGTCCGCATCAGCCCCGCCGGCGCGCACCTCGACCGAATCGTCCCGCCGAACCCCGAGCGTCATCAGCCCGGTTGCGCTGCGCGCATCGGCGCTGCGGCCCTGGAAATGCACCTGAACCTGCGCACGCAGACCCTTTAGCGCTGCGGCCACCTGGGCCGCCGGACGTGCATGGATCCCGTGCTCCAGTGCCACCCGTACCGTGCGCGCCAGCGCCCCCTCGTCGTGCAGTGTCGGTCGCGCCTCGGTGTGCGCACCGTGCGGCGCGGCCCACTCGAGCAGCAGATCGCCGACATCGACCGCGCAACTCTGCATGCGCCGCGTCAGCAGCGGCGCGGGGCTGCCGAGCACCAACACCGGAGTGAGCACACTCGGTACGCGGCGCGTGAGCAGATCCAGATCGAAGCGGATGAGCGGCTCTCCGCTGCGCACTGTCTGGCCGGCCGCGACGCAGGCCTCGAACCCCTCGCCGCCGAGCGCCACGGTATCGATGCCGATGTGCATCAGGATGTCTTCGCCGGCCGCGGTGCGCAGCGTAATCGCATGGCGCGTCGCCGGCAGCACCGCGACCTGCCCGTCACACGGGGCGAAGAGCGTCCCGTCGAGCGGATCGATGGCCACCCCGTCCCCGAGCATCCGGCCGGCGAACACCGGATCGGGCACCTCCTCAAGCGGGGTGCTCCAGCCCCGCAGCGGTGCGCGCAGCACTCGTTCAGTCATGGCGTGGCATGCGGCACATGCAGGCCCCACACCAGCGCACGCAGCAGCGAGTCGCGCGCATCATCTTCTCCGAGCACCCAGATCATCACCCCGCGCAGATGCTCATGCCGCACGAACGCGGCCTTGATGCCGAGCGAGTGCGGGTCGTCGTAGGTGAAGAAAATATGCCGCCGTGCGTTGTACAGCCAGGGCGCCTCGGCCGTGGCGCTCCAGTGGCGCACCCAGGCCGGATCGCGCAGCATGTGTGCGGCGATCGCCTTCCACGGCGTCTCCGGATAGCCGGCGCTGTACTTCGAATACAGCCCGGCACGTCGGGCGCTCACACCTTTGAACCCGCGGCCATAAAACGCGATGCCGAGGAGAATCTTGTCCGCCGGTACCCCATGCGCCTCGTAGTAGCGCACCGCACCGACGAGATTGTCGCGCGCCCGCTGCGGCTGCGGCTGCGGGTCGTGCGGATCGGCCCGCAGCGGCGTATTGAATCCGCTGACGGGACTGAAAATCGTATTCATGTCATAGGTCATGACATTGAACCAGTCGACCTCCGGGGCGATCGCCGCCAGATCGTAACTGTCGCTCACCGAGTACGCTCCACCCTCCTGCCAGGTACCGGCCGGTGTCGCGATGGTGAGCAGATAGTGCCGGTGCGTCTTGGCACCGAGCGCATCGAGCCGCCGGCGCAGCTCGCGCACGAGCGCGGTGGCATCGGCCCGGTCCTGTGGCCGCGAGCGGTTCATGCCGCCGCGCACCGGGAACTCCCAGTCCAGATCGATGCCATCGAAGTGATCCTGCGCAATCATTCGCCGCACGCAACTGCGCGCGAACGCCGCACGCGATGCTGCGGTGAGCGCGATATCGGAGTATTGAGGGGCTGAGTCCCAGCCGCCGATCGACACCAGCAGCGTGAGCCCCGGGTGATGCCGGCGCAGTTGACGCAGCGCGGCGATGGTGCGCTGCTGTGCGGCACTCGGCGGCGCGCAGCGGCCCGCGGCATCCGGCTCCTCGAACGCGTAGATGACCGTATTCAGGTGCTGCACCGGGATCGCAGCCACCGGCATCCCACCGTTGTAGTACGCCACGATCTGTGCCACCGCCGCATGCACCGGTGCGACCAGTATGAGCACGCCCATCAGCGCCCCCAGCCCTGGGCCGAGAAGTCTCATCACCATGCCGCCACGCACAGCCGGCGGGCACGGCACCGCGCCCGCCCTTGGGGTCCGCATACGCACTGCCTCTTTCAATTGAGGGTCCCCCGAGGACACCGGCGACGCTTCGAGCCGCCGCCGGCCCGGCCGACAACCGGCACAGCTCCCGTACCGGTTGTCAGCCCCACCGAGATCATCGCAGCTGGGGGGAGCCGCCGCGAGGACCCCGGCGCCGAAATCATCGCACCGCTCTCCCGCGACACTTGGCCGCGGGAGAGCGGCATTTCAACACCCGAATCGCGAGCTAGAACTTGTACTCGGCACTGAGGTAGTACTGCCGACCATTGTTGTAGATCGCCACGGGCTGGGAAAGGTTCTGTCCATACTCCTTGATGAGCTCATCGGTCAGATTGCGCGCACTGAACGTCAGGCTGAGGTTGTGCAGCAGGTCGTAACTGACCTGCATGTTCAGAAAGCCGGCATTCGCCACATTCTGCGGTGACCCCTCAGAAACCGCCGCGTAGTAGTGCGAGCGGAAACTATAATCGACGTTGGCGTTCACGCGGCCACGCTGATAGTACCCCATGATGTTGTAAGTGTACTTGGAGTTATCGAGCACCGGATTGCCATCCGATGCCGTGCCGTCCGCGTACGTCAAATTCGTGTTCAAGCCAAAGCCGTACGGCAGCGCCTGATCCCACGCCAACACCACGCCTTTGATCTGCGCCGGAGTATTGAACGGCGAAGTGATGCTGAACGACGCAAACTGCTTCGTCGTCGCATTGTAATACGTTCCCTGAGACGTACCGAAGTCGACGTACGAGGACATGTCCATCTCGAACAACTTCGCCTCGACCATCGACTCCGGACCATAGTAGTACTCGAGGTCCGTGCTGTACGCCGCGCCCTTGATCGGCCGCAGGTTCGGATTGCCACCACTGCCGGTGAGGTTCGTATCGGTGAGATTGATACCACCGCCCAAGGTGCTGTAATCGGGCATCGCGATGGTCTCAGACGCCGCAAACCGCGCGATCAGGTTCTTGGTCAGATCGAACTTCAAGTTCACGCTCGGCAGCGCATTGAAATACCTGTTGTCCACCTCCGTCGGGGTGAACGGCCCGAACGCAGAAGTGTTGACGGGATTCGCCCCGCCGGCGACGTTCGTGAGCACCTCCTCGAGCGTATTGACCACACGCACGCCGAAGTTACCGCTCCAATGATCGCCACCGACATCGGCCATGATGTATCCGGCGAAATCGTTCTCCGTGACGTTGAAGGTTCCCAGCCAGTAGTAACGACCCGGTCCAGAGCTGAGATTGGTCGCGTCAAACGCCTCGATGGCGCTCTCGGAGTCGGTGAAAATATTGTTCGCCCAGGCACCGCCACCGGGCAGCGTCGACTGGTAATTGCCCGGATACTCCCCGCCGGTATAGTTCGGCACACAGGTCGGGGGACCGGAATAGCAGGCCAGCCCCTGGTCCTGCGGCCACATCGTATTGTGGCCATGATGCGCGAAACGCACGCCCATGCGGATGTCCTGGAAGGCGCCATCGTTGAAGGCGAGCGTGGCATCCAACTTGCCGTAAACTTCCTTGTCGATCGAGTGCAGAATGTCATTCCAGGCCCAGCTGACCCCGTAGCCCGCCGGATTATTGGTCGCCGTTCCAGGGAACTGGACGGTGGCGAGACTGTTCAGGCCGTTCAACTGGTAGCTGACGCCGTTGCCACCATCGTACTCGAAGGCAGGCTGTGAGGGGGTCTTACCCTCGCCATACGTGAAGCCGACCTGACCCTCGAGAGTCAAGTCACTGGTCGCCTCCCACTTGGTGTCGAGGTTGACGAAGGAGCTCTCCGCAGCCGCATCCGGACGCATGATCTGATCGTACACGATCGAGGCGGGCGCGCCGGCGACGGTCGGCCAGCTGCCTGCCACGAGCGTGCCGTTCTGCACGGTGAGGGACGTCGGGACGTAGGTGGGGGAGACGAAATGGCTGCCCCACATCAGGAAATTGTCGTTGTAGTTCGAGGCGAGCAGATGCGAGTAGAACGCCGTCAGGTTGAACGACAGGCGATTCGTGGGCTTGAACTGAAAATCGATCAAGCCGCCGGTATTCTCCTGGGTCTGCTCGAACAGCGCCTGCCCGAGCAGCGTCGGGTACATCGCACCGGCCGCGTTCGGCAGCGACGGGTTGGCCGCCTGCCAGGCTGCGGCGGTCGCGGCCGGAACCGGCGCGTAGCCGAGCTCTTCCTGGCCATCGCGACGGATCGACTGCTTCTGGTAGAAGATCTGACCGAGAATGCCGACCCGGTCATTGTGCCAGCTCAACTGCAAACTGCCCTGGGGGTTCGTCTTGCCCGACATGTCCCAGTAGTTCGCCCCGACGTCGACGAAGCCGTGCAGTCCGGCTTTGTAATTGAACGGCTGCGGGGTCTGGATATCGACGGTGCCCGCGACACCGCCTTCGAGCAGTTTCGCGTCCTGGCTCTGATACGCCGTCACCTTGGAGACCATGGAGGCCGGAAACAGATCGAAGCTCACGCTGCGCCCCACGGTCGCGTACTGATCCTCAATGAACCAGTCGCCCGAGGACACGTAGTGGCCATCGACCGTGACCTGGGTGAGAATCGGTGGCGCGCCGAGCAAGCTCACGCGATCATTGATCGCGAAGCCGCCCTCGCCGGCGACCGATGACTGAGTGTCGACACCCGGCATGGTCTGTAGCACGTCCGCGACGTTCTGCGCGGGCAATTTGCCCACGTCCTGGGCCGTCATCACCTCGACATTTTCGGTCGAAGCACGCTTCAATGCGAGCGACTCCTTCACCGAATAGCGAATACCGGTGACGACCACTTCCTGCAGCGCCGAGCTCGGCGACTTGGCCTTACCGGAGTTGTTCGACGACACGCTCGCCTGCTGCGCGAACCCTGTGCCGCCCCACAGCGCAACCGCGACGGCGGTGCCGATCAACGTAGATTTCGCGATTCTCATAAGTTCACTTACCCCGATGATGTTGTCGTTTGTCGAGACCGCCCATGTCGTGAGCCTCATCGGCGCCACACGCCTCGGCGACCGTTCCGCCTGATCCCAGTGCCGCCTCCTGGCTGCCTTTCCGATGCTTTGCGCCGCACCGCCCCGATGATCGGCCTACAGCCGTTGCGCAAAAACCACACTGGTACCTTTTGAATGCCAGTGTAATACCAGTTTCGCAAAAAAGCTATACCACGGTGATGCCGCAGACGTTTCCCTGATTTAATCAAATCAATTCATATGCTTGAAACTACGATTAGACAGTGCGATTGCGTACTGGTACTGTAGTGGTATTATCGGACTGATGTCGAAACGGGCTCGGGGGGATCACGGCTTTGATGCTGTCGCAAACGCTCGGCAAGCTAGATGGGAGCAACGCCCTCCCCCTGTACCAGCAACTGCAGCGCGCACTGCGCGTGGCCATCGAGACTCGCCTGATCGGCCCAGACGACGCCCTGCCGCCAGAGCGCGACATCGCCGAGGACTTCCACATCTCGCGCATCACGGTGCGCAAAGCAATCGACGGCCTGGTGGGCGAGGGACTGTTGATGCGCCGCCAGGGCGCAGGCACATTCGTGTGCGCGCGCGTGGAGAAGAACTTCTCCAAGCTGACGTCCTTCTCCGAGGACATGCAGGCTCGCGGCCGCACGCCACGCAGCGTGTGGGTCCGCAAGGCCGAGGGCAGCGTGACGCCCGAAGAGGCGCTCACGCTTCGCTCCAGCCCCGGAACGCCGGTCTACCGCTTTCATCGCATCCGGTATGCGGACGATGCGCCCATGTGCATCGAGTACGCGACCCTACTCGCCTCGTGCCTGCCGTCACTCGATGCGGTGCAGGCCTCCCTTTACGAGGCGCTCGAGCGCACCGGCAATCGCCCCATGCGCGCCCTGCAGCGCTTGCGCGCCGTGCTGTTCACCGCAGAGCAAGCGAAGCTGCTGCAAATCCGTGAGCGCGACGCGGGACTGCTCGTCGAGCGTGTTGGTTTTCTCAAAGACGGTCGAGCCGTGGAATTCACCCAGTCGTATTTTCGCGGCGACATCTACGACTTCGTGGCCGAGTTGAGTGACGTATGAACCCGCAGATGCCCGAATCCGCCACCCGCATGTACTGCGAGGCCGCACAGGCCGCGCAGGTCGTGCGCGATCAGCTGTTCAGCAACGCCGAGCGCATGGAGAGCCTGGCGGAGCGGCTGCGCGCGCAGCCTCCGCGCGTGGTCGTGACGTGCGCGCGGGGCAGCTCCGATCATGCCGCGACGTTCGCGAAGTACCTGATCGAGACACGCCTCGCCGTGCCGACCAGCTCCGCGGCCCCGTCAGTGAGCTCGCTGTACGATGCGCGTCCGGATCTCTCCGGTGCGCTGTGCCTGGCGATCTCTCAGTCGGGGGCGAGTCCGGACCTGCTCGCCTCGGTGCGCAAGGCGCGCGAAGCCGGCGCGCGGATCGTAGCGCTCGTAAATGCGGCGAACTCGCCGCTCGCGGCACTCGCCGATGACCTCATACCGCTCACCGCCGGTGTCGAGACGAGCGTTGCGGCCACCAAGTCCTTCATCGCCTCACTGGCGGCCATCACACACCTGGTGGCCTGCTGGAGCGCCGATCGGACACTCTCCGAGGCGCTGCGCAAGGCCCCGAAACACCTCGAGCGCGCCTGGAGCCTCGATTGGAGCGCGGCTCTGGAGCCGCTCGTGCACGCCAACGACCTGTACGTCATCGGCCGCGGCATCGGTTTGGCCGTCGCGCAGGAAGCGGCCCTGAAGTTGAAGGAGACCTGCGGCTTGCACGCCGAGGCGGTCAGTGCCGCGGAAGTGCGCCACGGGCCGATGGCGCTGGTGAAGCCCAACTTCCCGGTGCTGGTCTTCTCGCAGAACGACGAGGCTCGCGCCAGCATCGAGATGCTGGCCCAGGAGCTCACCGCGCGGCGCGCCACCGTCATGATCGCCGGATCGCGCTGCCCGCAGGCCGTGCAGCTGCCGTCAGAGCCCGCTCACCCGGTGATCGAACCGATGTTGCTGATCCAGACCTTCTACCGGCTGGCAAACTCCCTGTCGTTGGCGCGCGGGCTCGACCCGGACCACCCCCCTCATCTGCGCAAGGTCACCGAGACCGTCTGATGTCCATCGCACTGTTCAACGCGCGAGTGCTGCGCGACGGCCGACTCCTGGACGATCACTGTGTGCTGATCGAAGCCGGTCGCATCGTCGACGTCGTGCCCACCGCGCAGGCACGCGGCCCGGGGATCGATCGGGTGGATCTTGGCGGCGGGCTGCTCCTGCCGGGGTTCATCGATACGCAGGTCAACGGCGGCGGCGGGGTGCTGTTCAACGACGCCCCGAGCGTCGAGGCGATCCGGCAGATCGGGCGCGCGCACCGCCGATTCGGTACCACCGGCTTCATGCCGACGCTGATCAGCACGGACCTGGAGGTCGTCGCACAAGCCATCAGCGCCACGCGTGGGGCGCTCATGGCCGGCGTGCCCGGGGTGCTCGGCATCCACATCGAGGGGCCGTTTCTCAGCGTCGAGCGCAAGGGCGTGCACGATTCGGCAAAGCTGCGCGAACTCGACGCGAGCGCCGTGGGCCTGCTGAGCTCCCTCGGCGCCGGGCGCACCATCGTCACGCTCGCCCCCGAGGTGACCACCCCTGAGATCATTCAGCGGCTCGCCGACGCCGGGGTCATCGTCTCGGCCGGGCACACCAATGCTACCTATGCGGAGGTGACCGAGGCGCTGCGGCACGGACTGCGCGGGTTCACACACCTGTTCAACGCCATGTCGCAGCTGACCAGCCGCGAGCCGGGCGCCGTGGGCGCTGCGCTCGAGGATCCGGCCAGCTGGTGCGGCATCATCGTCGACGGCGAGCACATCGCCCCGGCGGTGCTGCGCTTGGCGCTGCGCTGCAAGCCGCACGAGCGCTTCATGCTGGTCACCGACGCGATGCCCGCGCTCGGCACGGATCTGCGCACCTTCGAGCTGCAGGGCCGGCGCATCCTCGTGTCGGGCCCCGTGTGCTACGACGAGGACGGCCGGCTCGCCGGCTCCAACATCGACCTCGCCAGCTGCGTGCGCAACGCCATGGGTTTGCTCGGCCTGCCACTGCACGAGGCGGTGCACATGGCGAGCCTGTATCCGGCGCAGTTTCTCGGGCTCGCCGGGGAGCTCGGGCGCATCGAGCCGGGCTACCGGGCGAACCTGGTCCTGACCGACGAGACGCTGCACGTGCGCGCCACCTGGATCGACGGGCAGCGCGAGGACGCCTAGGCGCCACGGCGGGCGATCCGCTATCCTCCTGAGGGATTCGGCCCGGCCCGGTGCCCGCAGCTGCGTGGCCGTTCCGAGCCGACCGCAAGGAGACGCCCGCATGTCGGTCATTCGTCGCGCAGCCGTCTGGCTGCCTGTGCTGCTCGCCCTGGGTCTGAGCGGTTGCGGCAACAGCGGCGATGCACAAATCCGCCTGCTCAATGCCAGCGCCGGGTACGCCGCGCTCGATGTGTACTTCCAGACCAGCGGCACGGCCGGAACCCCGCAAATCAGCAACGTCGGCTCGGGCACGGTGAGCGGCTACAGTGCCGTGATTCCAGCCGCTTACACGGTCTACTTCACCAGCCACGGCGTCGGGGCGGCCAACGCGCTGGCGAGCCTCAGCAAAACCCTTGCCAACAGCGAGCGGCGGACCTACGTCGCCTACGGGGACAGCGGCTCGTTCGGTGTTCTGGACATCAACGAGCAGCAGAGCGCCCCGAACGGCGGCTATGCGAACGTCGAGGTGCTCAACGCCGACCCTGATGCGGGCAGCCTCGATGTGTACTTGACCAGTCCGGGGATCCCGCTGAGCAACGCCTCACCGAACTTCAGCGCCCTCGCCGGGGGTAAGGCGAGCCCCTTCAGCGCGATCCCGCAGGGTACGTACGAGCTGCGCATCACCGGTGCGGGCACGAACTCCGACCTGCGCTTCGACCTGCCGAGCCTGCAGCTCTCGGACCAGGAGACGCTCTCGCTGATCATCACCGAGGCACCCGGCGGCTACCTGGTCAATGTGATGGCGCTCCCGCAAAAAGGCACACTGACCGTCTACACCAACCCCGATGCACGGGTCCGCGCTGCAATCGGCGTCAGCGGCGCCAGCAGCGTGTCCGCTTCCGTCGGCTCCACGGCGCTGCTCAGCGCGGCGCCCGCCTCGACGATCGGCACCTACGAGCTCGTGCCCGCCGGAAACCAGGCGGTGACCGTGACGGTCAACGGGACGGCCATCAGTGCCCCCAGCCAGAGTCTCACCGCCGGCCTGGACTACACGCTGCTCATCTACGGCACTCCGACGACCGTGCAGGAGAGCTGGCTGGCCGACCGCAATATCCCGCCACTCAGTGGTTACGCGAGCGTCCGGCTGGTCAATGCGATGTCCGGCAGCGGCGATCCGCTCTCCCTGGCGGTGAATTTCATGCCGGTGGCGAGTGGGGTACCGCTGGGCTCGGACCTGCCGAGTGGTGCCTCGAGCGGCACCTCCCCGTACGATACCGAGGTGGTCGCCACCACGACCGGAACCGTGACCGTGACGGATTACACGACCTCGCAAACGCTCTACTCGCAGACCGCCGCGCCGCTCGGCTCGGGCAACGTCTACAGCATGTTCATGTTCGGCAGCACCAGTGCCCCGGTCGGGGTGCTCTCGCAGGATCGCTAGGCTGGCGGCGACGCGCGCACATAAAGCGCCGGGGACCGGAACCCCGGCGACGCGACCTGCTCAAAGACGTTACACTAGTACTTTTTACAACCGTTCGGCCTGAACGGACCTGAAATATCCGTCCCGAGCCAAGGGGAAGATTGATGAGATTCGATTGCGCTCGCGCAATACCGGGCGCCTTGGGCACCCTGCGCACCTCGATCTGCGCCGTAGGCGTGGCGCTAGCCATCGCGCTCGGCGGCTGCAGCGCGAACACGCAGGTGTACAACGGCACGCCCGTCCTGACGCTCACCAGCGAGGCTGCTGGGGACTTCAGCACCTATTCGGTCGGCCTGTACACCATCACCCTCACCCGCTCCGATGGCTACGTGGCCTACGTGCAGACCTCCGATGAGCAGGTCGATCTGACCCATCGGACGAATCTCTCCGAGCTGTTCAACGCCACCGGCGTTCCGGACGGCACCTACAAGAGCATGACGGTGAGCCTGGATTACACCACGCCCATCATCTACCTGAAGGGCCAGAGCACGCAGGCGAAAGTGGAAAACGCCTCCGGGACCGCCAATCCGGGCGTGATCACCGAGACGGTGAATTTCGATCCGTCGAATCCGCTGGTGATCGGGCTGAACAAATCCACCCCGCTCGCCCTCGACATCGACCTGGCAGCATCGAATTCGATCGATGCCGCCACCAACACGGTCACGGTCAAGCCGTTTATCGTCGCGACCGTGCAACCCTACGAGAACAACCCACTGCGCGCCCGTGGCCAGATCGTCATCACCAACGCGAGCGCCGGGAGTTTCACGGAGAATATCCGTCCGTTTGACGACACCTACTACGCGGACGGGGACGTCGGGGCGCTCACGGTCAATACCAGCTCGAGCACCTACTTCAACATCAACGGCACGACGTACACCGGCTCGGCCGGGCTCAATGCCATGGCCGCCCTGAACCCCGGCATCACCATCACCGCGTACGGGACGCTCGGGGACCTCTCGACGATCACGCCCGGGTTTAACGCCACTGCCGTCTATGCCGGCACCACGGTGATCAGCCAGGGCAACGAGGCGCTGCGCGGCGTCGTCACGGCCCGAAGTGGCAATACCCTGACGCTCTCCGGCGCGGAGTACATCTGCCAGGAGGGCCCCTGCTACTCGAACGCCGCGTTCAACTTCTACCCCACGGCCACAGTGACGATGGGCTCGGGGACCGTGGTGAGCGAGGACGGGGTCGATGCCAGCGGACTCGGCACATCGTCGGTCTCGGTCGGCCAGCAGATCACGGCGCTCGGGATCGGTGCGATCAGCTCCTCGAACGCACTGACGATGAATGCCAATCCGGGGCAGATCCGCCTGCAGCCGACCAGTCTGTGGGGCACGCTGAGCAGTGGTGCCTCCGGCAGCGCGACGGTGAACCTGCTCGAGCTCGCCAATGACGCCCCGAGTGCCTTTACGTTCGCCGGCACGGGGATCACGAGCAGCGAGGACGCCAATGCAGCGAGCTACACGCTCAATACCGGCTCGTTCGACGCCAGCACGCTCAGCGCCGGCACGCTGATCAATGCCCTCGGCATCGTCGCGCCGTTCGGGGCTGCACCGCCTGACTTTACGACCAGCGCCGTGACGAACATGACCAACGGCCCTTCGACGCTGATCGTGGAGTGGACCTCCGGAACGACCGCGCCATTCACCAGCGCGGGCAGTGCCGGGATCGTCGTGAATCTCGGCAATACGGCCATCACGTCGGCCGTTCTGCGCACCGGACCGCAGACCGTGCAGCTCTCGAGCCTCGCGGCGAGCCCGACGCTCATCCCCGGGTGCGCCAGCGGCACGTGCAGCGGTAACTCCGAGTACGCCATCGGCAACGCCACGAACGGAGTCAACGTGTACGACGGCGCCTCGAGCTTCATCAGCGGTCTGTCGAGCACGATCAACGGCACGAACAAGGTGTTCAAGCTGGTGGCGCTCGGCACCTACGACTCGAGCACCAATACGTTCTACACCCAGCGCATGGACGTCGCGCTCGAGTAAGCCTTCAAGAGCGGTGCACCGGGCGACCTTGCGCCCGGTGCACCCGCCTCCCCGCCGGCGGTTCGCTCAGAACGTCACGACGGTACGGATCGACTCGCCCCGGTGCATCAGGTCGAACGCCTCGTTGATCCGCTCGATCGGCAGCACGTGCGTGATCAGCTCATCGATGTGGATCTTCTTGTCCATGTACCAGTCGACGATCTTCGGCACATCGGTGCGCCCGCGCGCCCCGCCAAACGCCGTGCCCTTCCACACCCGACCGGTCACCAGCTGAAACGGCCGGGTCTTGATCTCCTGACCCGCCCCAGCCACCCCAATCACCACCGATACGCCCCAGCCTCGGTGGCAGCACTCGAGCGCCTGGCGCATCAGATCCACGTTCCCCACACACTCAAAACTGTAATCCGCTCCGCCCCCGGTCAGCTCCACCAGGTGCCCCACCAAATCCCCCTCAACCTCCCGCGGGTTCACAAAATCCGTCATCCCATAACGCTCCGCCAGCCCCTGGCGCTTCGGGTTCACATCCACCCCGATGATCTTGTTCGCGCCCACCAGGCGCGCCCCCTGGATCACGTTCAGTCCAATCCCCCCAAGCCCAAACACCACCACGTTCGCCCCAGGCTCCAC